>SMDP01000028.1 GCA_012911965.1 Geitlerinema sp. P-1104 | reverse complement strand
GAGAAGAGGTCATGATTGGTATGCTCTAAAATCTCTTGGGGATCTAAGCTGGGAAAACTCTTATAAATCCAGGTGTACCGCAACTGGCGATCTTTGCGAAATACGGTGATGGGGAGATGATTCAGGGCAATCTCAAAGGGACTGAGGGGGCAGAACGTCTCTGAGACTTGAGGTAACTCGGGTAATTTCAAGAGGGCTAAACTGGGTAACACCCCTAGGCAGTGTTGCTGGGAGTCCAACAGCAGTAGGAAAGGATGTTCTTTGGCAACGTCGTAAAGGGCTGGGGGATGGTTGAGGAGAGCAGGGGCGATAACGGCTTGTCCGGGGGTGATGAGGCGCGAGACGGGGATTGAGTGGGGATCGTTCGCCTGGGCCAGAACGGCGATCGCCTCTTGGCTGGTGAGCAATCCGAGACAGCGATCGCCCTCTAGGACACAGACATAGCCGGACTGGAGAGAGTCCCTGGGGGAACTTGCTCCCCTGTTGTCCGTCAGGTTTCCCTGGAACTTATGCCAAATTTCGCTCAACGGTGTCTCTGGAGAGACTGAGGGGGGATGGCGATCGAGAAACTGAGCGATAAATTCCGGAAACACAGTAGGAGGCGATGACATGAATGTGATTCACTGGTGCGACACAACATCAGACCGCTGCCCGACCGCCCCTGGGCGAGTCAACCTAAATGGTTCTATCTTAGTCATCAAGGGAAGCATTAGGCCTTTCTAGGCTCAAATGTAAACGCGGTTATCGGGAAATTAAATAACTAAATTGACCCTCAGCCTGATGTCACTATACCATACAGTGCCTGAACCCCTCTGCTGAGGCTCAAGGCTGAGATGGGATTCTGTTGAGAGAACTGCCCCGAATCCAGGTCAATGGCATTTGGGGAGCATTTGACCCGTTACTTGACAAATCATGAAACTTGTAGTAGAAGGCTGGCGTTTTGTCCATCACTCCTTTGCCGTGGCCAACCAACATCAACTCTTAGAATTCTTACGCCGTCCTCAGATACAAGTCTTTCATCGAGAACTGCCCTATTTGGATCACACCTGGCAACCGCAATCGGGGCTGTTTACGCCGGCCGAGGAACAGCAACTGCGACAGATTCCGCCCCCCCCGTTGCACCTACGGGCCGATGCCACTCTACGGATGGTGATGCCCTATGATTTGTCGGACTCCGACTCCCAGAGAACCTATGTCTTTGCCACGACGGAATGGCGGATTGTGCAAAAAGCGATGCTGGAGATGATGGGGGTTGAGGATTTTGCTCAGGCTCATCGAGACTCGCAAACGGTGATTATTACCCCCTCCGAATGGTCTCGCGAGGGCTTTCTCAAAGCGGGTGCGGTTCCTGAACGGGTGCGGGTGGTTCCCCTGGGGGTGGATACGGCGGTCTTTCATCCCGCAGCGGCGGCGGAACGTCAACGATGGCGGCAACAGTCGCAACTTGAGGGCTGTTTTGCTTTTCTCAATATCGGGGTCATGACCTGGAATAAAGGTTTACGGATACTCCTGAAAGCCTTTGCTGAGGTGACGCACCGCTATCCTCAGGCGCGATTGGTGCTTAAGGGGAGTGATGCAATTCGCAACTCTCGTAAGTTTGTCCTCGAAGGCCTCGATGAGATGTTAACCCCCCAGGAGCGCGATCGCGTCATACCCCGCCTAGCCTATATTGGCCGCAGTCTCTCAACTCAGGAGTTAGCTCAACTCTATCAAACCTGTGATGCCTATATTTCTCCCTATCTGGCGGAAGGATTTAATATGCCGGTTTTGGAAGCAGCCGCTTCCGGATTGCCGCTTCTCTGCACCAAAGGCGGCTCAACGGATGATTTCACCGATCGCCGTTTCACTCGCTACATTGACAGTGAACTCAAACAGGTGGAATGGGATCACGAAATCCGAGACTACCTGCATCCGAGTTTAGAGCATACGGTGACCCTAATGAGCCAACTCATCGAAACCCCCAGCTTCGTCAAACAGGCGCAACGTACCGCCCCAGAATGGGTGCAACAGGGCTTCACTTGGCAGCATATTATCGATCGCCTCTTAGGGGTTATGGAGGCGTGAGAGCCGTTTCTGGGGCAACTTGGGAGGCCTGGAGGGGGCGACGGGGAACCAGAATCTGGAATATCGATCCCTGCTCCGGATGGGGATGCACTTGAATGGTTCCCTCATGACCTTGAATCACCATTTTACAGAAGGCTAACCCCAAGCCAATTTGGGAGATATTGGCCATCATGGTTCCAATTTCATATTTTTCAAAAATCTTCTCCCGTAACTCGTCCGGGACCCCGGGGCCCCCATCAATCACCTCAATTTGGATTTGTTCTGGGTTTAACTCCCTCACCGTCATGGTGATTTGCGTCCCTTGGGGGGAGAACTTAATTGCATTGGACATGAGATTATCTAACACTCGCTGAAAGAGGGTGGGATCTAGCTCAACTCCAGTGACCGGGGTATCGGGACATTGACTCACCAAAGAGAGGTTTTTTTGAGCGGCGATCGCCTCAAATCGGCTTAAACAGCATTGGACTAACTCCCCCACATCCACAGAACTATAGTTGAGCGTCAACTGTCCCGCTTCCGTCAAGGTCACTTGCAATAACTCTTCAACCAAAGTTTGCACCGATTGAGCGAGAGAATAGACCGTTTCTAGTCGATGGAGGCGTTTGGCTTCGGGATAGTTGGGACTGCGCAGAAGTTCTAAGCCGAGCAACAGGCCACTGAGGGGATTACGAACATCATGCAGAATCATTTTAACGAGATCTTCTCGTAATTGCAGTAATCCCTGTAACTCATCATACTGATACTTCAACCTCAGCATTGACTTCACCCTCGCTCGCAATTCTAAGCCATTCACAGGCTTGCCAATAAAATCATCAGCACCGGCTTCGAGACAGCGTGCTAAGTTATCTTTTGAACTTAACGCTGTGACCATAATAATCGGCACTGTACGCCAACTCGGCATCCCTTTTAAGCGACGACAAATTTCAATGCCATCGACATCGGGCATCATCACATCCAAAAGAATTAAATCCGGGTCATAACTCTCTAGAGAAGACAGGGCGACGGGACCACTGGCGGCATAACTTAACTCGTAGTCTTCTTGACTTAATAAAGCATCAATAACATCGAAATTATCGGGTTCATCATCAATCACAAGAATCGCAGCGGTCATAAAGCATCTCCTAGGGGGGTATAGCTAAGATTTTAAGCCAAGTAACATCCGTTCAATTCGTTGTACGAGTTCTCTTAGTTTAACAGGTTTTGTGACATAATCGGTTGCGCCAGCCGCCAAACAGCGATCGCGATCGCCCTCCATGGCTAAAGCCGTGAGGGCTAGGATGGGAACTTGCTCCAGGTCTGGGTTTTGGCGAATAAGTTGCGTGGCTTCTAACCCGTCCATTCCCGGCATTTGAATATCCATCAGAATCATATCGGGTCGTTCTGAGATTGCCAATCGTACCGCCTCTACACCATTTTTGGCAACTAAAAGATGATAGCCTTTAGCCGTTAGATAACTGGCTAAGCTGTTTATACTAGCTTCATTATCTTCTGCCACTAAAATTATGGGAGAGGTGTCATGATTTGAAGTGGACTCAATCTGAGAGTGAGCTGGAGTAGGGGAGCGGGCATCGGAGGCGATCGCCGTGCGGTAGGGTAAGGTAAAGCTAAAACAACTGCCTACCCCCACCTCACTGGTTAAGGCAACTTTGCCCTGATGCAGTTCCACAATGCGCTTCACTAGGGCCAAGCCTAAGCCGGTTCCTTCATATTGGCGATTTAAGGCACTGTCAATCTGCATAAAGGGTTGAAAGAGTTTTTGGATATTCTCTGGAGAAATCCCAATCCCTGTATCCTGGACAGCGAAATAAATTTCCGGGGTTTCCTCAGGAGAGGGGCTGGCGACTTCCGTGACGGTGAGGCGAATTTCTCCTCCGTCTAGGGTGAATTTAACAGCATTGTTGAGGAGGTTAATTAACACCTGGCGAATCCGTCGTTCATCTAGGATAACCTGTGACAGATTGCCGGAAACATCTAGGCGTACCTGAATGCCTTTTTTCAAGGCTTGTTGCCGCACGAAGGCTAAGCTGGACTCACAGAGGTAGGAAATGGAGGTTGGGGAGCAGTCTAACTCAATCTGACCCGATTCAATTTTGGCTACATCTAAAACATCGTTGATGAGGGCTAATAAGTGAGTTCCACTCCGTTCGACGGTGTCTAACGCCCTTCGTTGTTTATCATTGATATCCCCAAAAACTTCATCTTGTAAGGCTTCCGTCATCCCCAAAATGGCATTGAGGGGAGTCCGAAGTTCATGACTCATATTGGCGAGGAACTCATCTTTTAAGCGAGTGGCCCGAATGAGTTGGTCATTGGTGTAGGATAATTGTTCTTCAGCTTCTCGGCGTTTCCCATCGATGCGATAGCCTTCAATGAGATTACTACAGGTAACTAAAAATGGGGCGAGATAATCGATGATTTCCTGGTTATAGCCTCCCGCTCGGTTGGCAATGCCAACCAGTCCCATTAATGTGTTACCTTGAAAAAAGGGCAGTCCTAAAAAGCTATTTAACGGTGGATGTCCTGTGGGGGTTCCACCGCGCCGGGAGTCCGTGGTGGGGGAGTTGGAAATTACCGGTTTGCCAGTCATAATGACCGCCCCAAACAAGGTATTCATATTCTCGAACTCCATCCCTCGCTCATAATTGTCTTCATAAAATTGGCGTGTGGCGGCATCCCACGCGATATTGGTAATGCCATGGGTTCTCAGATAGGGGACTCCACTAATTTTGAAGAGGGTTTCCTCTAGGTAAGCACTGCCATCATCGCGGAAGAGTACTTCACCAATAAAACCATATTCACTTTGAGTCAGTTCCAACAGTTGCGCTAGCAATTCTTCAAAAATTAGCAGACGATTGGTGGCGGTGATAAATTGAGATTGGGCTTGACTAATGGTTGAGAGGAGCGCATTACTGCTTTTGAGGGCAATTTCAGCCGTTTTGCGGCCGGTGATGTTAAAGCGAACGGCTAAAAATTGTACGGGTTTGCCCTGACGGTCTAAAAAGGGCACGATGGTACTATCCACCCAATAGAGAGAGCCATCTTTGGCCCGGTTACAGATTTCCCCTCGCCAGACGTCACCCCGTAAAATGGTTGACCATAACTCTTTAAAAAATGACCGAGGATGATATCCTGAGTTAACCAGGCGATGGGTTCGCCCGAGAAGTTCCTCACGACTGTACCCAGAAATTTCTAGAAATGGCTCATTGGCATAGGTGATGACTCCATCGGGATTGGTAATAGCCACAATGGCCGATTCATCGAGGGCTAATTTAAAGGCAGTCAGTTGTTGCAGGAGTTGTTGATTCTCTTGCTGAGCTTCTTTGAGATCCGTGATATCTTCAGCAATACCGGCAATGCGATAGACCTGTCCCTGTTCGTTCAAAATGGGGAAGGCGCGATCGCGAATCCAGCGAATCTCACCGTCGGGACGCAAAATGCGATATTCTTCGTCATATTGCCCTTGACATTGTTTGGAAATGGCGGCCAGAACCCGATCGCGATCGCTCGGATGCAGACTCTCGGCCCAGGCTTCTGGGGTGATAAACAGCTCCTGTTGAGGTCGTTGCCAGATGCGTTCATAGGCGGGGCTGACGTAGATGCGTTCGCGGCGATTACAATGAACAATCCAAAAGACGGCATCGACGACATCGGCTAATTGTCGGAACTTTTCTTCACTTTCCCGCAGCGCCTCTTCTGTGCGTTTACGCTCTGTAATATCTCGACAGACGCAAATCAATAGGCCTTCATCCGTCCGAGATAGGGATAATTCTAAGGGAAAGGGCTGACCATCTTTGCGTAGCGCCATCGATTCCCCTTGCCAGAGTCCCTGACGGTCCAATTGGGGGAAAATATCAACATCAGCGCGAGGGATTTCCTCGGGGATAAATAGGCGATGCCAAGATTGACCGATAAGTTCGGAGGGGGAATCATAGCCAAAAATCTGACAATGGGCGCTATTTAAATAGATATAGTGATGATCTCGAAGAATGGCAATACCATCGATCGCCGTTTCCATAGCCACCAATTGCCGCTTAAGGGTGGTTTCATGGTGTTTGCGATCGCTAATATCCACCACGACACAGACACAACTGCCATTGTCTGAGGACAAGAGCGCCACCCCAATTAACACCCACACGGCATGGCCATCCCGGTGCAGATAGACTTTTTCCCAAGGCTGAACGCTCCCCGACTCTTGTAATGTCTCCATCGCCTTGACATCTAAATGTCGGTACTCCGGGGGAGTGATCTCCGCCCAGTTTAAGCGTCCCTGCTCTAAATCGGCTCGGGAATAGCCCAACATCTGTAAAAAGTGATCGTTGGCGTCACTAATTTGACCACTAAAGTCGGTAAACATCATCCCGACAACGTTGGCCTCGAACACGCGACGGAAGCGGGTTTCACTTTCTCGTAGGCGGATTTCCGCTTCTTTGCGCTCGGTAATGTCAAAATTGACCCCGATGAGACTCTGAGGCTGTCCCTGAGCATCACGAATTAGGGTTCCGGAGGCTTTTAGGTAACGCAGAGTGCCATCGGTGCGCAGAATCTGCAATTCGCGATCGTAGTCAAGCTCTCCAGACATAACCTGTTCGCTGAGACATTCAATCTCGGGGCGATCGTCGGGGTGAAGCTGATCGAGCCACATTTCATAGGATGGGGGACCGGCTGAGGGGGACAGTCCATAGAGCGGATACATACGCTCATCCCAGATCATCCGTCGATCCTTGAGATGCAACTCCCAGCAGCCGATCGCACTGGAGTCGAGAGCGAGGTTTAAACGTTGGGAAAGCTGTTCTAGCTCATGGCTTTGCTGTTGCTGCAATTGCTCGATCGCAAGGTTGGTTTGTTGATAACAAAGGCCTTGCAGCAAACTCTTATGGGTGATCAGGCCCCGGAAGCGATCGCCCTCATCGAGCAGTACCACCGCTTGCTTTTGCTCCTGATGCAGCTGTTGACAGAGACTCCAGAGATCCGCTAACTCTGATTCTTGTAATAGTAAAGGCGACTGCGTTATCAACTCCCGAATTGGCGTATCGTCCCCTCGTTCTTGGAGAAGAGCTTGGAGGATATCCCCTTTTGTCAGTACCCCCAAGGGGCGATCGCCCTCTAACACTACCCAAGAGTCCGAAGCATTCGTTGCCTCTTGTAAAGGCACGTCCCCCACCTTGGTATCAAGCCGAGGGGTCATACCCTTCAGGTGAGTGATGGCTTCTTTCAGATCTATGTTCGAGTTTAAGGTTGGAGGATTTCTGAGGATTGCAGTTTTAAAGGTAACGTCCATGAGATAACTTTTCTTCTCTTAAAACCGGAGTTGGATCTCACGCTGTCCCCAACCAGGGCTATTATAGCCAATTTTTGAGAACAATTGCCTTGCAATTCGCCAATTCTCAGAATTACCAGGCACAAAAATGGACTGTTTCAGAGTTCGGCACAGGTCGGGAAGCGGCTCTAGGTCTACGATTGCGTATTTTCCTGGTTTTTCTATCAACAAGGAAGAGCGGGTCTACGTGATTTCAACGAGTGAGCATCTCCTTAAACCTGGATATTAGACCGTTCCAAGAGCGCCTCAATTCGCGCCACCAGATGTTTTAGCTTGACCGGTTTACTGAGATACTCATCAGCCCCAGCCTGCAAACATCGCTGCTCATCGGACTCTAGGGCTAAAGCTGTCAGCGCAATGATGGGAATATCCGATCCCCAGGACTGTTGACGAATCCGCTGCATGGCTTCTAAGCCATCCATACCCGGCATCTGAACATCCATGATAATCAAATTCGGCTGTTGCCCTTGGGCCTGCTGAATCGCCTCAGCGCCATCTTTGGCCAGGAGTAATTGATAGCCTTTGGCGCTCAAATAACTCGATAGGGTTTGGATATTTGCCGGATTGTCTTCCGCTAATAAAATTAAGGGGGAGGACTCCAATTCTGAGGCGCTCAGGGGATGATCTGACGTGTCAGGAGGGATGAGGCTGAGGGAAGACCCTACGGTTTTCATGGGAAGCGTGATGCTGAAACAACTCCCCACTCCGAGTTGGCTTGTGACCCCCACCTCACCGCCGTGCAGTTCCACCAGGCGCTTCACGAGGGATAGGCCGAGTCCCGTTCCCTCAAATTGCCGGTTTAAGGCGCTGTCGATTTGCACGAAGGGTTGAAAGAGTTTGGGGAGATGTTCTGCGGCAATGCCAATTCCGGTATCTTGGACAGACCAGCGCACCCCCGTCACTGAGGTGGTCAAGGAGGGGGACGAGTCATGGCTTAGGGGTTCGACTTTCAGGGTAATCTCCCCTCCCTCTGGGGTGAATTTAACGGCATTGTTGAGTAAGTTGATGAGAACTTGACGCATTCGCCGCTCATCGAGGAGCATTCGTGGGACGCTTGGGGAGAGGTCAAGCTGAATCTTAATGTCTTTGCTTAAAGCCTGTTGTTTAACAAAGCTAACACTGGCTTCACACAGAGGGGCGATCGCCGTGGCTGAGAGATTCAGTTCAATTTGACCTGATTCAATTTTGGCCACATCTAAAATATCGTTAATTAAGGCCAACAGATGGCCGCCACTACTTTCAATGGTTTGCAGTGCATGGCGTTGAGAGTCGCTGACTGCACCGAAAACGTCTTCCTGGAGCGCTTCCGTCATGCCTAAAATGGCATTGAGGGGAGTGCGCAGTTCATGACTCATGCTGGCCAGAAATTCGTCTTTGAGGCGTGTGGCCCGCAGCAGTTGTTCGTTGGTTTGTTGCAGTTGTGCTTCGGCGTGTTTACGATCGCTGATATCCTCGGCGATTCCCGCTACACGATAAACTTGTCCCTGTTCGTTTTTAATGCTAAAGGCGCGATCGCGAATCCAGCGCACCTCGCCATCGGCACGTATAATACGGTACTCCTCGTTATACTCCTCTAAGATATCTTCGGCTGGATTGGCTTCAAGGCGAGGACGATCCTCGGGATGCAAATGCTCTAGCCAAGCGTTGGCGTTTTCATAGAGTTCCTCAACCGGATACCCCCAAATCCGTTCATAGGCGGGACTGACATAGACTTGAGAACGATTAACGAGATCGACAATCCAGAACACCGCATCAACGGCTTCGGCCAGTTGTCGGAACTTTTCTTCACTCTCTTTTAGGGCGACTTCTGAGCGTTTGCGATCGGTAATATCTAAGTTAATCCCCACGAGACTGACGGGTTCGCCGGACTGATTCCGTCGCACCCGAGCCGAGCTTTTTAGGATACGAACCGTCCCATCGTCCCGACAAATTCGGAAGTCTAAATGAGCATCTTCATCGGTGCGTAACATCTGTTCAATGGTCTGTTCTAAGTGGGGGCGATCCTCAGGATGAACCAATAACAAACACTTCGGGTAATCGATGGCTGTTCCTGGCGCGATACCATAAATTTCATAGATACGCTGATCCCAGACTAAGGAACCATCCTTCAGACTCGCTTCCCAACAGCCAATGGAGGCGGATTCGAGGGCCATGGTTAAGCGATCAGACAACTCTTGTAATTGAGCCTCCCGCTTTCTTAACTGTTTGGTGCGTTGATGGACTGTTTTTTCCAGGTTTTGGTTGAGGCGACGCAGTTGTTCTTGACTACGTTGGCGTTCCCGTAATGCGGCTTGGCGATCGCGAATATCACGAATCATTAACAGCACTTCCTCGGGGCCATTTTTAATCACTCGGACCTCTTCTTCGATGGCGATTGAATTCAAGGTAAAGCTTTGTTCAAAAACCTGTAATTCTCCCGTTTGTAAGGCTATTTCGATCACCCGGCGAGTCTGTTGCGCTACGTTCGCTGGTAAGATGGCTTCAATCAGCCGTCCCCGGCGACTGAGCGGGTCTATGTCCTGTTTTGCTGTTGGCACATCGGCGACGACGGGGCGATAAATTCCATCAGGTTTAACCCGAAACATTAAATCTGGAATTGCTGCTAAAATGGCGCGATTTCTTGCTTCACTTTTCCAGAGTGCTTGTTCAGATTTTCGACGTTCAACTCGAATTTGCCCTTCACGAATTTCGCGGCGAATTGCCTCGCCTAAACGAGCTAAATTGCCCTTCATGATGTAATCATTGGCTCCCGCTTTCATCATAGCAACTGCGGATTTTTCACCAATGGTTCCCGAGACGACAATAAAGGGAATATCTAACTCAAATTCCTGGATGATCTTGAGCGCCTCAGGGGCTTCAAATCCCGGTAAATGATAATCGGAAATAATTAAATCCCAGGAGGAGTCTATTAAGGCTTGGCGCAGGTCATTCGGGGACTGAACCTGTTGATAATCAAGTTGAAACCCCTCCCGTTTTAAGGCACGAGTCAGTAAGAGGACATCATCGTCTGAGTCCTCGATCAAGATAAACTTAAGGAGATTGTTCATCGTAATTAACCCATCTTTAAATAACTCGTCATTTTGTCTTAAGGATGTGGTTCACTCACTAGAGTCCAATATAACCCTAATTGGGAAACGGCTTCGACAAATTCCTTGAAATCAACGGGCTTACGCACATAGCTATTAGCCCCGGAATCGTAGCTCTCGATGATATCACGATCTTCACTAGACGAGGTCAAAACTACCACAGGTAAGGTTTTTGTTTTGGGGCTAGTGCGAATCTGTCGCAGCACTTCAAACCCATCTAATTTGGGTAATTTTAAATCGAGTAACACCACCGCTGGTAACGGCTTTAGCTCAGAGAGAAGGGTTAAGGCTTCTTCTCCATTGCGGGCAATAAAAATTGGATTGGTAATCTTAGCTTTCCGTAGCGAGCGTAGGGTTAACTGCTCGTCATCGGGGTTATCTTCAACCAGGAAAACGGGGCGCAGTGACGGAGTCATAACTAGGTTCTCATCCTTCATGAGTTGGCGGAGTTTAAGTTGAGGGCTGATTGATTAAAAACAGGTGACAGGAAGCGTCAAGGGATGAGAAAATAAAATGTTGCCCCTTGCCCGACTTGACTCTGACCCCAAATCAGTCCTCCATGACGTTGAATAATGCGGTGAACCGTTGCCAGTCCGATACCCGTACCCGGAAATTCCTGGGTATTGTGGAGACGTTGAAAGACCCCGAACAGCATTTTACTGTACTTCATATCAAAGCCAGCTCCATTATCGCGCACAAAATAAACGGGTGCATCTAGGAGGCGCGGATTGAGTGTTTCTGGTGCAATATCTAGGGAGGACTCTTGCAGGAACTCCGGGCTAGTCTTTAAAATTTCCTTGAGTGAAGACCGTCGGCCGACCTCGATCTGGGGCTGAGGCTGATGATGGGTGAATTTCCAGGCGTTTTCTAGGAGATTGGTTAACATCATCTCCATCAAGGAGGGGTCGGCGTTGAGGGTTAACTCGGGTGTAATCTGTAGCTTAACGGGATAGTCTGGATACGCCTCTTTTAATTGGCTGCCGATGGCCCCGGCTAACTCCGAGAGATTCACCCTTTGCGGTTCAATGGCGACCCGGGAGACGCGAGATAGACGCAGCAGATCATCAATCAGCTGACTCATGCGGCTGACATTGCGGCGAATGCGCTCAATGTAATCCTGCGCCTCTGCGTCGAGGTGTTCGCCGTAGTCTTCGACGAGGGCCTGACTGAAGCCGTCAATGGCCCGCAAGGGGGCGCGTAAGTCATGGGAGACGGAGTAGGCGAAGGCTTCGAGTTCTCGATTGGAGGCTTCGAGTTGAGCGGTGGTTTTGAGTAGATGCAGTTCTTGCTGTTTGCGATCGCTGATATCTAGGATGGTCCCCATGATGTTAACCACCCGGCCCTGTTCATCGAGATTAGGCTCTCCCCGGGCCTGAATATAGGAGAGATGACCATCATCATGGAGAACCCGACATTCTAAATCGTAGGGTTTTCCCTGTTCGAGAGCCTGTTGAACCAGCCGCTCATGTTCGGGGCGATCGTCGGGGTGATAGATTTGTAGGAGGTTTTCATAGTCCGGCGGACCTAGGGTGATATCCTGCCCTAAAATGCGAAAGACTTCCTCAGACCAGGTAATGTCCCCTGTGGCCACGTCAAATTCCCAACTCCCGAGATGAGCGATGCGTTGTGCGGCTTGTAGGTGAATTTGCCGTTTTTTCAACTCTGATTCTAGGTGTTTACGAGAGGTGATGTCTTGGGCGTTGGCGTAGATGAACTCACCATAGGGTTGAGCGTACCACTCGACCTGGCGATAGTTCCCCTGTCGGTCACGATAGCGATTGACAAATCCCTCAACGGCTTCTCCTTGGTTCAGTTTTCCCATGGCGGTGAGGGTGGCTGGGTGATCTTCGGGATGAATGAAGTTCAGGATAGGTTGACCGAGTAGGCTGCGGCGGGGATATCCGAGAACCTTCTCCCAGGCGGGATTGACTCGATAAAACTGCCCTTGACGATCCACGATGGTGAGGAGGTTTAAGGAGGTTTCAAAGAACGGCTTTAGGTTATCGCAGAGGTCTGAGTCGAGGACGGATTCGGGGTGGAGGAGCGATCGCAGTCGCTGTCGACTCAGCAAGCCACAGATCTGTTGGTCTTCGTCGAGTAGTAGTAGATAGGGAACATTATGCTCGCGAAAGAGCTGTTGTACCTGTTCGATATCCTGATGTTGGGATTTAGCTAAGCAGACAATGGGAACGAGGTGCTTGGGATCAAGGGGCTGCTCTAGGGAGGGGGTCGCCGCCAGTTGTGCAACAATACGATCCGGGGTCAATAGACCTAGGGGTTGGCTTTTCAGACCTTGGGCCATCACCACCAGGACTCCACCATCTCCCTCGATGGTCTGGTATTTCTCCATGAGGGCGATCGCCTCGGCGATGGGCGTATGACTCGATATCCAGTCAGGGTCTCGCAAGATGGCAGAGGTTAACATTGTATAGGTAATAATTGATGGTTTAGCCAAATCCTAAGCAAGCATCAATTTAAGAGGACAGTTCAGATTGGTTGATGATTGAGTGTCCAAGATTTGTTGAGCAAAGCTATTAGGCTTTGTGGATGTCCGAGTCAATAGGTCTAGTTTACTGAGGTCAGCCCAGTTGATCCAGGAAAGCGGGCCGAGTCGATTCGTAATCACTACAACCAATGGCGGCCTCGGAGGATGCGATCGTGGGATGAATCGGGCATTTGAGGCGATGGTCGTTGGTAAAATAGGTACAATTGGCACAGGGAATTTGGTGCATCATTTTGGCCCGGCGGTGGCTACTGCGGATCGCCGCCAGGAAATTTCCTAAAATCATGAATACGATCGCCCAAGCACTAATAAAACAAATTGGCACTAAAAATGGCTCAATTGCCTTGATTAAGACATAAAGAATTTGAAACATGGCAGGAATTTGAGGTGAGGAAAATCTAGTTTTCCTATTATACGCCAGTTTTTTGGTTCGTTCTAGCCGCAGATCACTCTTAAGCAAGGCTTAACTTTCACATCTCTCGGGACTTGGGGGGGCGATCGCCCATTCCCCAGACCCAGGCTGAGATTTGCTAGACTGTCAGCGTAGACATTCGATGTGTCCGATGACCTCCTCCACCGCTGATACCACCCATTCCCTGTCTGAGACGATTCTGGAGACACTGCGAGAGTTACCCGAGACGCAACAGCAACAGGTTTTAGGCTATATCGAGTTTCTGGCCCAGAAATATCCGAAACCGCAACCGCGATCGCAAAAACCCCGTGTCGCCGGCCTACATCGGGGAAAAGTTTGGATATCCGATGATTTCAACGATCCTCTTCCCCCTGAATATTGGAGTGGACAAGGATGAGATTTTTATTTACCGTAAACCCGACCGGAAAACCGGAGTATAAGGGGGGCGATCGCCAGTACAATCAAGGCCTAACATAGTCGATAAGATAATCCCTAGGAGCTTGGTTTATGACCCTACAACTCGGAGACATCGCCCCCGACTTTACCCAGGATTCCTCCGCAGGAACCATCAACTTCCACGAGTGGGCCGGCGATAGCTGGGTAGTCTTATTCTCCCACCCCGCCGACTACACCCCCGTTTGTACCACGGAACTCGGAGAAGTGGCGAAACTCAAAGGAGAATTTGAGAAACGCAACGCCAAAGTCATCGCCCTCAGCGTCGATGACAGCGACTCTCACAAAGGCTGGATTGGTGACATCGAAGAAACCCAAGGAACCGCCCTCAACTATCCCATTTTGGCCGACGCAGACCGCAAAGTCTCGGATCTCTACGGAATGATTCACCCCAAAGCCGATGCAAACGTCACAGTACGGACGGTGTTTGTCATCGATCCCAGCAAAAAACTGCGTCTGACGATTACCTATCCCCCCAGTACCGGACGCAACTTCCAAGAAATCCTGCGTGTCATCGATTCCCTACAACTGACGGACAACTATCAAGTGGCCACTCCCGTCAACTGGACTGATGGCGATGATTGCGTCGTTTCCCCCAAAATCACCACGGAAGACGCGAAGAAACAATTTCCCAAAGGAGTCAAAGAACTCAAACCCTATCTCCGCATGACTCCCCAACCCAACAAATAGGGCAAACTCGTAGGGGCAGTGCCTTGTGCCTGCCCCTCCCCAACCCAACAAATAGGGCAAATTCGTAGGGGCAGTGCCTTGTGCCTGCCCCTCCCCAACCCAACAAATAGGGCAAATTCGTAGGGGCAGTGCCTTGTGCCTGCCCCCTCCCAGATTAACGGATTTTAACCGAGATCGTCGAGATCATCAAGACCCCGAGGGCGACCACAAGGGTACGCCCCTACGCCTCGCGGACGCTGGGTTGGCCGTCTTTCACCTCACCGACGAGAATCACGTCAGCGGTATCGACAAATAAGCCATTTTCCAGAACCCCAGGGATATTATTGAGCGTTTTCTCTAACTCCGCCGGATTCTCAATCCCATTGGCGAACTTGACATCAATCACCAGATTTCCCTCATCGGTGACAACGGGGCCAGCTTTCTTAACCCCCATCCGCAACGTCGGTTCACCGCCGAGGCCTTCGATGGCCCGCATCACGGGAGTCATGGCCATGGGGATGACTTCCACGGGAAGCAAGAAGCTTAACCCCAATTTGTTAACCAACTTGGAGGAGTCCACCACCACGATAAACTGTTCGGCGAGAGAGTCGACGATTTTCTCGCGAGTGTGGGCCGCGCCACCGCCTTTAATCAGTTGTTTTTGAGGATCAACTTCATCGGCGCCATCGATGGCCACGTCAATGCGATCGACTTCATCGAGACTGGTGAGGGGAATCCCGTATTTTTTGGCTAACACGGAGGCTTGGAAGGAGGTGGGAATCCCTTTAATGTCCTTGAGTTCTCCTTTTTGCAGCCGTTCGCCGATATATTGGATGGCGTAGGCGGTGGTTGATCCGGTTCCGAGTCCGACGATGGTTCCCGATTGTACGCGATCGGCGGCGGCTTTCCCCACCTGTTGTTTCATTAGGGTGACGGCATCATCACTCATGTTAGAATCCTCCAATCGATAGTATAGATGTCCTCAACACTTTACCGCGTTGTTAGGCTATCCCCTAAACGGTGACGGCTTGACGCTCTAGGACACGATTGAGTTTGCCACTTTGATACCCTTCGAGATCGAGGGTGACAAAGAGAAATCCTAATTCTTGTAGATGAGCCACGATTTGGGCTAAATCACTCTTGAGGACGAAATCTTGAATCAACTCTGGGGGGAGTTCGATACGAGCGGTATCCCCTTGAGAGCGAACTCGCAAGTTTTGCCATCCGAGTCCTCGCAGATAGACTTCTGCCCGTCCAACGCGCCGCAGTTTCTCAACGGTGATTTCTTCACCATAGGGGAAACGGGAGGAGAGACAGGGTTGAGAGGGTTTATCCCACCAGGGAAGTCCGAGATGTTGGGAGAGTTGACGCACTTCGGCTTTGCTGATTCCTACTTCCGCGAGGGGCGATCGCGCACCGCGTTCTTTGGCGGCCTGGATTCCGGGGCGATAATCCTGCAAGTCATCGGCGTTGACACCATCAACCACGTAGGGATAGCCCCGTTGGAGGGCCAGGGGTTTGAGGGTATCATGGAGTTCACTTTTGCAGAAGTAGCAACGATTGACGGGGTTGCTGGTGTAGTTGGGGTTCTCCATCTCCTGGGTGTACACCTCCTCATGGGCGATACCCATGGTCGCCGCCTGAATCCTCGCATCTTCGAGGTCTTCGGGGAGGAGGGAGGGGGAGACGGCGGTCATGGCCAGGGCGCGATCGCCGAGTACGTCATAGGCGACTTTAGCCACAAGCGTCGAATCAATCCCGCCGGAATAGGCAATTAATGCCCGATCCATGGTTTGAAAGAGGTCTTGAAGGCGATCGAGTTTTTGCAGTGCCATGGGAGCGATAATTAGCAAACTGAGTCTTTGAGATACCTGAGCCATGATGTCTAGCCAATAGTTTCAGTTTAACATTGGCTGAGTTGTTTGCTTGAGGAAAACTCCCCTTTATCTATTGTTGGGTAGCCACTCGCCGTCGTCTAGTCTTACGGTTCCTCCAATTCTCCAACTCCAGTGGGAAGCGTAATCTGAAACTCAGTTCCCTCTCCGAACTGGCTATGACACTCTAAGGTTCCTGAATGTTTCTCCATGACGATTTGTCGTGAGATGGGTAAACCCAATCCCGTTCCTTTACCCACTTCTTTGGTTGTAAACAACTTATCAAACATATTCTTTTTAACCATGTCAGTCATTCCGGTTCCATTATCCTGAATGCTAATCATGACCTGGTTTTCCGCTTCCAAATAGCGAGTTTTCACCACCAGCCGATTGTCAATCTCGTGATAACTGCGATCGCGGCTATTTTCCTCAACCGCATCAATGGCATTCCCGATTAGATTAGCAAAAACCTGATTCAACTGTCCAGCATAAGCCTGAATGTTGGGCAACTCTCCATAGTCTTTAATAACATTGATGGCGGGGCGACAATCATTCGCTTTCAGTCGATGTTTCAGAATCAAGAGCGTGCTATCGAGTCCTTCATGAACATCATACGTAACCGGGAACCGAGTATCACCACGAGAAAAACTCCGCAAACTATGACTAATATTTTGAATGCGTTTAACTCCTTCTCGCATTGAATTCAAAGATTTCGGAAAATCCTCCCGAATATAGTCTAATTCTATGGTCTCCATTTCCTCCAGAATCTCCTCATCTGCGTCAGGATATTTCTCTTGATACAAATCAATCAATCCCAACAAATCCTGGATATAGTCCAAGCAGGGGTCAATATTCCCCTTCAAGAACCCCACAGGATTATTGATTTCGTGAGCCACCCCCGCCACCAAATTTCCTAAGGTGGACATTTTTTCACTTTGAACAATATGCAACTGAGCTTCCTGTAAATCTGTAAAAGCCTTCTGAGCCGATTCATAAAGCCGAGCATTTTCCAAAGAAATCGCCGCTTGGGAACAAATGAGATTAAGGAGTTTAATGCGATCGCCCGTAAACGCCCCAAACATTAGATTGTTTTCTAAGTATAAAATCCCCCGTAACTTTCCTTGATGAATAATCGGAGTTACCAAAATACTTTTGGGCTGATGTTTTTGGAAGTATTTATCTTTGAGCAAGCCGATTTCCAGGTTTACATCGGCGATGATTCGAGGTTGCAACGTCCGTTTAACTCGATTGATTAAAGACATTGGCAGTTCCTCACAGTTGTTTGAGTCTTTAGACAAGAACAGCGGGGGCGAGTCGTCCAAATTTGCCAAAGTAAACAGTTTTAAGTCTTGTTGTTCTTGCAATAAAAATAGGCAATTATCCGCCCCCGCATGAGTCACCACAATCGTTAAGAGGGTATGAATCAGCTTATTCAGTTCAATTTCTTCAGAAATGGTTTGAGAGACTTTAAGAATCACCTCTAAATCCATCGCCTCAGAAATACTGCTCGACGAACCTCCAGAGGTATGATGAGATGTCTTGGTCGTGCGTGATGACACCTCCCCTGAATCCAAGGCTGAGGGGTGCAGAATCTCATCCAGGGATTCCGAAAAACGCCGTTCTAGATCCAGAACCTTGGCTTTCGCACCCCAGCGAGCATAGCCATAATAGGCTTCTTGCAAGTACGCCTCCGCTAGTTTAGTTTTACCCCACTCCCAATAAAACTGGGCGGCTCGTTCATTCGCTAAGGCTTCTTCATGAAGATATTGAGACGTTTTCGCCTGGGCGATCGCCCGATCATAATAGTCAAGTGCTTCAGCTTTATAGGCCAACACCCGAGCCATTTCCGCATCCAACAACAGCAGGCGATGGTGATGATTCATCGGTGCATAACGACTCCAATCCACCAGTTGCTCCCGGTAGCGTTGAACCCGTTCCCAGCATTGAGCCTGTTCCTGCATCGTTAACTCAGAATAAAGAGCTAACTCACTCAACGCCGCATAAAACTCAAACACGGGTGCAAAAAACGTCCCCGATAACGCCATCAAACACCCTTGAGCCTGACTCACATACTCCAGGGCGTTGCGATACTTGCCAAACCAATAGGCAAGCATTATTTTGTAAGTATAAAGATAAGCAAGTCCTGACAATTCATTATTTTGCTGATACTTGGGAATCACCTGTGTTTCGTCATAAGCCGGCCCCTTAAACACATCAGGTTCATCAAAGGATTCCTTCAACTGATATGCCATTTGTTGGGACATCTTTAAATAGGTAAGGGGCGACTCTTGTTTGATAGATTCTAAGACATCCGCATAATCTTGAATTTCTCGTTCCCAATCCTCCAAAATCACCCCAGCAAACACACTATCATAAAAATAGTTAATGAGATTGTAGCCAGCATTGAGGAAATCTCCACTATCCATCCCCGCGAGATAGCCATCTCTCATCGTCAAGCGAGTGGAGCGCAGAGACTCTTTACGATGCTGAATAAAGCCTCCAAACCAGAGTAAATTCAGGGACTTAAATTTAGATACCTTCAACGAATCCACCAAATTCAACGCCAATTTACCAAAGCGATAGCCCTGTTCTACATCCCCGAGAAAAGCCGATAAAACCATCCCATAACTTCCATAACCGAGGGTGGAGGCTGGACTATTTCCAAACTCTAACGACAGGCTCACCATCGTAGCACAAAGCAAGGGTTGCAACTGGGGACTCCCCTGATAGACAGCGGGAAATAATAACGCACATAAATCCATGGCCGCTTTCATAGGAGCATCGGTCATTTGAGGCTCATGAACCAGATCTTCAATGGTTTTACCACCCAGTCTCTCAGAGACTCTCTCTACCGCCATATTTAGGTTCATTTCCATCGATTGAGAGTTTTCCTCCTCTAACCCGTGAACGCCCAACTCCAGCAGGGCTTTTTGACCCAACTGAATCGCCTCTAACATCTGACCTTGCGCTGTGAGGGAACTGATTTGGATTTGATAGATTTTGACCCGGTCGAGGACGGTCTGACTCGCGGCTAACACCTCATCCGCTCTCTGGTTCATCAGCTCAAAGTTTCCCGTCAGATAGGCGGTTTCCACTGCTAGAGTTTTGAGTGCTAGGCTGAGGGAATACTGGGTTTCCCAAGGGTTTTTTTCTAGCCAAGACATTCCCGTTTCAACTAACTGTTGCGCTAAGGGATAGGCTGTGGACTTGAGAGCTTTTCGACTCGCAACTAAATTTAACTGCGCCACCGCCTCTTTTTCCCGACGCTCTCGGATGAGATCTGGGGCTAAATTCAAATGACCGACAATCTCAAAACATCGTTCCTCTCGCTCTCCATCGGCTAACTTTTCTTGAAGTAAGCGCCCAACTTGCAGATGAGTGGCTTGCTTATGCTCTTCAGGAATGAGAGAATAAGCGGCTTGTTGAATTCGGTCATGTACAAAGCGATAGCGAGGATTAAGATTACCTTTAACAGTTTCGTTGGCTTCAAAATTCGTAAAAAATTTGTAGATTTGATTAGTAGGAATTACAAACTCTTGCTGGATAGCATTCCACAACCCAGTTATCACTTTTGATATCGAGGTTTGACTAATCACCTCTAAGGTGTTGAAATCAAATTCAGCCCCCACACAGGCGGCTAATTGAAGCAGATTTTGGCTGGATGCGGGGAGTTTCCTTAATTGTAAAGCCATAAACTCCACGACGTCATCGGTCATTGCTAAAACTTTAATTTGAGCTAAATCAGCTTGCCAAAAACCAGTCTGCCAATCAAAACTCAGTAACTGTTCCTCATAAAGATACTTGATAAACTGCGTCGCAAAAAAGGGATTTCCTTGTGTTTTTCGAGTAATCAAGTCCGTGAGGGGATTGGCTCGGGATAGGTCACATTGAAGGGTGTCAGCCACGAGCTGATTGAGGTCAGACGTATCCAGAGGCGATAAGGTAAGAGTTTTAACTGGGGTGGCGTTCTGGGTTAATTCATCTAGGGTTAGGATGAGAGGATGAACCCGAGAGACTTCGTTATCGCGGTAGGCTCCTAACATCAGAAGATAATCCTGATCGTCGAGCAAGATTTTCAGGAACTTTAAGGAGGTCCAATCGGCCCATTGTAAGTCATCTAAGAAAATCACTAAAGGATGATCAGCACTCGCGAAGACTTTGATGAATTTTGTAAAGAGGAGATTCAGACGAGTTTCCGCTGCAACGCCTGAGAGTTCAGGAACTGGGGGAGGTGTTCCGATGAGGAGTTCTAATTCTGGGATGACCTCGACTAAAACCTGTCCCTGATCACCAATGGCTTCGAGAATGGTCTCCCCCCAGATTTGCACATTTTCCTCAGATTCTGAGAGGATTTGATCCACTAAATCCCGCAAGGCTTGCACCAAGCCACTCAACGGGATATTTCGATTGAATTGGTCATATTTACCCTTGATAAAATAGCCCCGTTGGCGTATAATTGGTTTATGGACTTCCTGAATAAGAGAGGTTTTGCCAATTCCCGAAAATCCGGCAACTAGCATTAACTCGCGATCGCCTTGACTAACACGATCAAAAGCCATTAGAAGTTCCTTCACTTCTTCGGCGCGACCATAGAGTTTTTCGGGAATCATTAGGCGATCGCTAATATCTCGTTCCCCCAGCGTAAACTCGCAAATGTGGCCGCTTGTTTGCAGTGCATCTAAACAGACTTGTAAATCCGCTTGAATCCCCAACGCCGTTTGATAGCGATCTTCAGCATTTTTGGCCATTAATTGACTAACCAACTGCGATAACGGAAGGGGAATCGCAGGATTGAGGTGATGAACCGGCGGTGGGTTGACGGCGAGATGGCTATGGATGAGATCCAAGGTATCGTCTGAGTTAAACGGGAGCGTTCCCGTTAGCAGTTCATAAAACGTCACCCCGAGAGAATAAAAGTCACTGCGATAGTCAATCCCACGATTCATCCGTCCAGTTTGTTCCGGGGAAAGATAGGCCAACGTTCCTTCGAGGGTATTAATATTATCCAGTTCTTGGCTTTCTCGGGGAAGTTGCGAGGCGATGCTAAAATCAATGCACTTCACCTCATGAGTCTGAGGATTAATCAGAATGTTAGCGGGTTTAATATCTTTATGGATAATGCGGTTTTGATAAAGATAGTTGAGAGCCTGCGTCAGTTGAATGGCGATTTTCAGAAATTCCTCTAGGGGAATCTCGGGGATTGGGGTAGATTGGTACTGTAACCAATAGTTAGCCAAGGAGATTCCGCCAAAATCGTCCAAAATTAGAGCGTAACCGTGACCATAGGATTCTAGGCTTAGGCTTTTGAGGATTTGGGGATGATCCAGGTTTTTGGTTAAGGTGTATTGGTTGCGAAACTTGAGAAGATCATTAAAATCAGGGGTCTCATTTTGCAAGACTTTGATGGCCACCGGGTGCTGGTCGATTTCTCGTCGCCCTCGATAGACTCGAGTTCGACTGCCATGATACACTAGCTCGGTAATCTCATAACCTGGAAGCTGTAAGGTCTGAGTCATCTGAGTCATGGTTGGTTCTCGTACTGTTACGCAAGGCTGATTGAATCTGTTATAGCAGATTTTTCAAGATAATTTCCTCTGCATATAAATTTATACTCGGACAATGCACTCACTGTTACGGCTAAAAGCTTAATATATCAATCAATTTAAAACTATTAAAAATTTGATATACTACAGTTCATCTTTTTTTGATGTATAATAAACTACAGATTCGTGAGTGACGATATGTTAGAGGGTTTGCCGTTTACGGTCAACTCAATCCTGATTTGACACCACATCTTCCAGACAACTCAGCCATTACGATCACCATGACCTCGAAAGTCGTCTTTATCTCAAAAGTCATCTTAGCCTCACTTCTAGGGTCATTGGCCATTAAATACATTGCCCCAGAAATCCCCATTCCGGTTAACGGACTGTCGGCGTTGACCATTATTTTTACCCCGGTTATGGTCATGATTGGGGTATTTATCCTGCGGGGACGGCGATCGCCCCTAGTATAACCCTCTACAAGCCTGAACAAACTGTTTAGCAAACTCCGGGTTACTGCGAAAATGTAAATGAACATAGCTGGCGAGGCTATTTCCCAACACATAGCCTTCAGAAAACGCACCAATACGCCAACTGTGGGCCTGATAACAGGTGGGAATCTCGGGAGGAACCGTCTCAGGAATCAGTTGGGAATAATGGAAGCGATGGCCATTGACGCTGAGAGGCTGTGGGCAAAAGGGATAATTGGCGCGGGTTTCAATTTTCGTATAGCCTAAGTTGGGGCGATCGCCCAATCGCGTCCAAAAGGGAAAAATTCCGGCAAACCGAAAGCGAACGTCCTTGACCTCAATTCCCTGAGACAGATAAATCAAGCCGCCACATTCCCCATAAATAGGACGATTTTCCGCCGCAAACCGTCGTAATCCCGCTAAAAACCTCTCATTCTGACTCAGGCGTTCCCCATGAAGTTCTGGATAGCCGCCACCGAAGTAAAACCCATCAATGTTCTGAGGAAACTCATCCCCTAGCGGCGACACCTCAATCAGCGTTGCACCGGCCTCTTGCAACAAACGTAGGTTTTCCTCATAGTAGAAACAAAAAGCCGCATCACGGGCGATCGCAATCCGTACTGACGGCTTTTGCGGCAAACTCCCCGAAATCTCCTCCCCAGTCGCCAACTCTCCTCGCCAATCAGGCAAACTCGCCAACAGGCCATCCAAATCCAGATAGGTTTCTGTCGCTTGCGCCAACGTCTCAATATAGGAATTTCCCAGATTATCCTCCTGGGCCATCCATAACCCCAGATGACGAGAGGGGATTTCCGGGAAGCTATTTTTAGGAATTTCTCCCCAGATGGGAATCGAAGTTACCGAAGCGATGGCCTCTCCCAAGCGGCTTAATGGGCTTGTAGTACGATATATATTGCGTGTATTACCGACTTTGTTTAGGGCAATTCCCGTAATTGACAAATCCGCATCAAAGTGTATATATCCCGAGACTAACGCCGCCACACTGCGAGACATCCGCGACGCATCCACCACCAGCAACACCGGAACCCCTAGCCACTTGGCGATTTGAGCGGTACTCCCATCCTCAGACGTGGCCCCATAACCGTCAAAAACTCCCATCACTCCCTCAATAATCGCCACATCACAATCGCGGCTATAGTGACAAAAGAGGGCTAAATTGTCAGCTTTTGATAACATCCAGCCATCTAAATTGTGGGAAATGCGGCCCGTCGCCAGGCGATGATGTCCAGGATCGATGAAATCCGGCCCGACTTTAAACGACTGAACTCGTAGCCCCCGACGACGGAGGGCGGCCATGATTCCCAGAGATAGAGAGGTTTTGCCGACACCGCTACGAGTTCCGGCAATGACGAGGGCTTTCATGGGGTAGACTCTCCTTGTACGGCAGTTTGGATGGTGGCTTCATCCAGTTGAGGGGTTCCCTGTTCATGGAGCCAGAGTAGATATTCCACATTACCCGCCGGGCCTTGGATGGGGGAGGTGACCAGGCCGCGATCGCACCATCCCAAACCTCGCGCCGCATCCCGAACTTGAATAATGGCATCGGCGCGATCGCCCAAATTGCGGACGACTCCTTTCTTGCCGACGCGCGATCGGCCCACCTCGAACTGAGGTTTCACCAAAACAATGGTTTCCCGAGGCGACACCAACAAATTCCAAATGGCCGGAAACACCTTCTCCAGAGAAATAAACGAAACATCCGCTACCGCCAAATCCGGGCGCGGGTCATCGGCTTGATACAATTGCTCCGGGGTGAGATAGCGTAAATTAGTGCGTTCCTTGAGAACCACCCGGTCATCCTGGCGCAGCTTCCAATCCACCTGGCCATAGCCCACATCCACGCCATAGACCCGTTGCGCCCCTCGTTGCAACAAACAGTCCGTAAAACCTCCCGTGGAAATCCCGCCATCGAGACAAACCCGATTTTCGACGGAGATAGGAAACACCTGTAACGCCTTGTCCAGCTTTTCCCCACCCCGAGACACAAACGGCGATCGCGGTTTCACAGAAATCTCCGCATCCACCGCCACCGCCGTCCCCGGCTTATCCACCAACTGCTGATTCACCCGCACCTCACCCGCCCGAATCCAGCGTTGCGCCAACTGACGCGACGAACAGAGTTGTCGCTCCACCAACAGCGTATCCAAACGTTGCTTCACCAAAACTTCTCTCCCCTATTGCCGATTGCCCGAAGAGGGCGACCACAAGGGTACTACCCCAATTGCTGATTGCCCGAAGAGGGCGACCACAAGGGTACTACCCCTATTGCTGATTGCCCGAAGAGGGCGACCACAAGGGTACGCCCCTACCCCTATTGCCGATTGCCTATTGCCTTCTTCTTCTCATGCTTCTCATAGGCCGTCACAATCTTCTGAACCAGAGAATGACGCACCACATCCGCCGCCGTGAGCTGACAAAAGGCGATTCCATCGACATTTTTGAGAATCTTCTGGGCCACCTGTAACCCCGACATCTGAGTTGAGGGTAAATCCGTCTGAGTGACATCTCCCGTCACCACCATGCGGGAATTAAAGCCCAAACGAGTTAAGACCATCTTCATCTGAGCCGATGTGGTATTCTGAGCTTCATCAAGAATCACGAAGGCATTATTGAGAGTTCGTCCGCGCATATAGGCGATGGGGGCAACTTCCACGATTCCCCGTTCCATCAAATCGGGAATCTTCTCCGCGTCGATGAGTTCATAGAGCGCATCATACAGCGGACGCAAAAAGGGGCTCACCTTTTGCTGCAAGTCTCCCGGAAGGAATCCCAACCGTTCCCCCGCTTCCACCGCCGGACGAGTCAAAATCAGCCGTTCATAGCGTTTGTCGAGTAACGCCTGCACCGCCAACATGGCCGCTAGATAGGTTTTTCCCGTTCCCGCTGGGCCAATGCAAAAGGTTAAATCATGGTTGCGAACCGCCTTGACATATTGACGCTGACGAAAGGTTTTCGCGCGAATATCCTCACCGCGACGGGTGCGGGTGAGAATATCATCTCGTAAATCTCTGAGTTCATCTTGTCGCCCCGTATCCAGGGCATGAATCGCTGTGTTAATATCCACATCAGCCACCGGCTTGGCCACTTTCCAAATCGGTGAGAGAATTTGAATCAGTTGCTCACAGCGTCCGGTTTGGCTGTCAGTTCCCGACACAAAAAGTTCTTGACCCCGTAAGACTAACGTAGCGCCGGTTTGCTGCGCTAGGGTTTTGAGATTGACTTCCTGCTGTCCCACCAAGGCGAGGGCGCATTCAGGACTGTAAAGATCGATGGTGAGTCGGGGGGTCATATCCTAGGGATAGATATTTGGCAATATTTGGCAATTCAGGCGGGAGGCTTCTTATCGACACTTAAAAATAGGCAAAATTTATTAGAGATAACCTTATGGGGTAAGGCTTTTGCTTATTTTGGTTGTCCTACTTAATGTGACTTTTAACCGAGTCAGGAGAAGTGGAAACAGAGACTCGGCTTAGTTCTAGTTTAGAGCCATTTTCAGTATGGCATGAGTTCTAAACTTAAACAAAACCGAGTCTAGCCGGGAAACTTGGAGATAGTTGCCGCTATTAGGCGCTAGCTTCACTCGTTTCAGCTTCAGTGGCTTCTGCTTCGCTAGATGAAGCTTCAGTGGGTGCAGCTTCAGTCGTTGCAGCTTCAGTGGAAGCCGCCGGGGTTGCGGCGGGAGTTCCGGCGGGAGTTCCGGGTTTGGGGCCAACAAGCTCAGCGCGACGGAGGATGTCGCGAACGGTATCCGTGGGTTGTGCGCCATTGTTAAGCCATTTGAGCAGTTCTTGACTGTCGAGGCGCGTCTCGCCGCTACGGGGGTTGTAGAACCCGAGTTCTTGCAGAGGACGACCATCGCGACGAGTCGAACTCTCCATGGCTACGATACGATAACTGGCTTCTCTTTTTTTACCGAGGCGTTTGAGTCGAAGTTTAATCATGTGTGCAAAAGTTGGCTATTTCGGGTTTACCCTTCTGTACTAGGATAACTGCAAAAGGTCAGTTCTCTAGTATAAACTGTTTTTTCCCATTGAGCATCCCCGCGATCGCTCGGGACTGGGTTGAAATCATTCCTTAAGGCAGTATAATTGCCCCTAAAGTCGACGATAGCTATGGCACAGCGATATATCCGCGTCCGCACGGCTGAAGGACGAATTTATTATGGCTCTTTGCAAGTTGACCGCAGTGTCAAGATCTTCGATGCACCGCCCTGGCTGAACGGGAAGCCGACCGAGATGACCTGTGCGGCGGAAACCTACGAGTTATTGGCCCCCTGTGCGCCATCCAAGATTGTGGCGGTGGGGAGAAACTACCGCGATCATGCTGAGGAGATGGCGGCGGAGGTTCCCACCGAACCCCTGTTATTTCTCAAGCCTTCTACCACCATTGTCGGTCATGATATGGCCATCATCTATCCCCCCCAGTCCCAGCAGGTGGACTATGAGGGAGAGTTGGCCCTCGTCATTGGTGAAACCTGTGAGGATTGTTCCCCGGATACGGCCTCAGATTATATTTGGGGATATACGATCGCCAACGATGTCACCGCACGGGATTTACAACGACGCGATCGCCTCTGGACAAGGGCCAAGGGCTTCAATAGCTTTTGTCCCCTCGGCCCCTGGGTGGTACGAGAAATCAACCCAGGCGCGAAACTGCAAACCTTCGTCAACGACGAAGAGAAACCCCGCCAATCCGCTAAACTCGAACGGATGGTCTATTCTCCCGATAAGTTGGTGTCCTATATCTCCCAAATCATGACCTTGTTACCGGGAGATGTGATTCTCACCGGAACACCAAAAGGGGTAGGTTCGTTGCAAGTGGGCGATCGCGTCCGAGTCGAAATCGAGGGAATCGGCGCCTTAGAGAATCCTGTCATCCCCAAGCCAACTCCCCCACTCAACCTCTCCGAGACAGCCTAAAATACCTGAGAATTGGCCGCATCGGAGATTCCCGGAAGTTCGGGATATTGTCCCCGCAGACATTGCACGAGACTAAAGCCAACAGCGGCGATGGTTCCCAAAAATAGGGTATTGACGAGGGTTTCTAACAGCAATGGCGCACCGGATTGTAACCCAGATCCAAAGAGACTCAAGATGAGGCTACTAATCGAGAGAATAATCGTCAGCAGAACCGCCTGCATCCCATTAAAACGGACAAAGCGGCTGAGACTGTCATTGCGAACCACCGCAAAGAAAAGGACAAAGAAGAGAATCAGTCGCCCGAAGGGGATGGCATTATAGAGCTGGATGACCGGAATCAGGGGGATAAAGAGAACCTGGAGGATGGGAAATTGGCGAAACAGGAAGCTACCAAAGTTGAGGCCTTCCATCAGGGGAACCAGATACACGGCAGCCGCACCGAGGCGATCGGGCCAGCTAAAATTAGAAGGGCTGTTCATAAAACAATCAAAAATGGCTAATTGAGGGCTGATGTAACTCTCTCTATCCTATCGCTGTACCTGTTGATACGCCGCATCCGAGACCACCGGGAGATCTGGATACCGTCCCAAAGCCGCCTGAATAATGGCATAGAGTGAGCCACCAAAGAAGGCTAAAAACAGCAGATTTGCCAAAACCGTCGCCAAGAGATTTCCCGACGTCGGCGCGGCCTGTAGCGGAAGTCCCAGAAGTTGGCCGACAATGGCCAGCAACGAGAGCGCAATCCGCAGAATCAAAGACTGCATGGTATTAAAGCGCAGAAAGTGACTTAAATTGGTATTGCGAACCACCAGGAACAGCAACGCGAAGAAGATAATCAAGCCAGCAAAGGGAAAGGCTGTCACGATTCCTTGGTAAACACTCAGCAGGGGAGAGAGGGGAACTAAAATCAGGGTAGCTAGCAGCGGTAATAGATTGAAAATATAGTCGCCATAGCGGACGGATTCTAAGAGGGGTAAGAGGTAGATGACACAGGCTAGGATGCGATCGAGTGGGGTGTTTGAGCCTCGCCAAGTCATAGGAATGTCTCCAGTGGGGGTTAATCTCCTTACCATGGTAATCGATAGGCAATCCGACTAGATTGGCAGCCACAGGACTTTATGAAACTCAGGATCATGCAACCCCTCACCCATGTCACGAGATACCTGGCCAACTCAGCCTTGGCCCTATTACTCATCACTGGCTGTTCCACACCAGAACCTCCCCCAGACACCGCCACAGACGCAGACAGAACCGATATCGCAGCAACCCCCACCCCCGACTCATCCACCCCCGATTCTGATCAACCCCTCGCCTTAGACCGAGATTGGCAGCAAACCACTATCATTGACAACTTAGAACATCCCTGGGGATTAGCCTGGCTTCCAGACGGAACCCTGCTAATCACGGAACGGCCCGGACGTTTACGCATCGTCCGTGACGGCCTGTTAGATCCCACCCCAGTCTCCGGGGTTCCCGAGGTGTTGGCCCTCAATCAAGGGGGATTACTCGATATCGCCGTGCATCCCCGCTTTGAAGAAAACGCCTTAATTTACCTCACCTATTCCGATGGAACTCCTGACGCTAACCAAGTTCAAGTAGCGCGAGGGGAGTTCCGGGACGACCGTTTAGAGAATGTGGAGGTTATTTTCACCGCCACTCCCTCAAAACCCGAAGGACAGCATTTTGGTTCTCGGATGGTTTGGCGTCCTGACGAAACCCTACTCGTGAGTATTGGCGATGGGGGAAATCCTCCCTTAGAACTAGATGGGGAGTTAATTCGTTTACAGGCTCAAAATCGCGACAGTCATTTAGGAACGATTGTCCGCCTCAATGATGATGGCTCAATTCCTGATGATAATCCCTGGGTTGACGATGGGGAGAGTGACCCCGCAATTTGGAGTTACGGCCATCGCAATATCCAGGGGTTAGCCTTGGATTCCCAAACGGGTGAGATTTGGTCAACGGAACATGGGGCCCGTGGCGGGGATGAGTTGAATCGAATTAAAGAGGGAGAGAATTACGGCTGGCCCCTGGTGACGCACAGTGAAGAATACACTGGGGGGCCAATTTCCGATCGCCGAACCCATCCTGATAAGGTTGACCCGCATATTGTTTGGACGCCGGCGATCGCCCCCTCAGGCTTAGCGGTCTATCATGGAGATCTCTTTGCGGGTGGGTTAGTCTCCCAAGCGGTGCATCACATTCAGTTAGATGAGTCTGGGAACGTCAGGGACCAACGGGCGATCGCGATCGGTCAACGGGTTCGAGATGTCCGCCAAGGCCCGGATGGTCATCTCTATGTATTAACCGATGCACCACAAGGCCAGTTAATTCGACTCGATTAAGTCTTAGATACATCCAGTTGGATGAGTCTTTTTAATGAGGGTCATTGCACGACGACGGTTGCGGGAGTTTTGGGAAAATCATGCCGATGCAGAACAGCCATTAAAAGCATAGTTTCATGATGTGGTTCGGATGAAGCACGACTAAGACACCCTCACCGGACGCTTGGTGATTGGCCGTCGTCGCAACGGCGAAACCACCACCCTCATCATTGTCTGTGACTAGACAGGTGACAGACTGACCCGTCCCGAGCTTCTCACATAAGCCCAGCTTATATCTATCAT
>SMDP01000279.1:1447-4539 GCA_012911965.1 Geitlerinema sp. P-1104 | reverse complement strand
CAGTTGTGGCGTTAGGGGCTGACGCTGGCGAGTTTTTGGGTTGATACAGACATGATGGGTGGAGGCTTGACTGACGGGGCGATCGCTCCCTAGCTTGGCGATGGTGTAGTTGACCTGAAACTGACTGGCCTTGATGATGTTGGGGACGACTTCGATGGTCACCTCGTCTCCCAAATAGAGAGGAGCGAGAAAGCGAATCTGAGCCTCAACAATGGGGATAGCGAGGTCACCCTCGGCTAAGAGTTGGGCTAAATTAACTCCAGCTTCGGCGATCGCCGCCTCATAGGCGTAGTGACAAATCGAAAGGAGACGGGCAAAGTAGACCACGCCCGCCGCATCGGTATCTTCAAGATGAATGGTATGCTGGTACATCAGTTAGACATCATACATCCCGCCAACTCCCCCCAATTAAATCATGGATCGCTCCCACCTCAGCGCGATCGTCTTCAAGGACTTCTGGCCGCCGCAATGGCTCGATCGGCCGTTTGATAGATGGTCTTGGGCCGGAATATTCCATAATATGAGTGTTTCTACTCCAGTCCATGAACATTAGGACGCGCGATGGTTCGATCTGAAATTTTCACCCGAGCGAGACAAGGGCATCCTGACGCTTTGGCAGCTCTGATGAATCACTCCCTGCAAGCTAAACAGATCACGGTCAGTGTGAGTGTGCAGGGTCAGAGTTTAGTGGCGATCGCCACGGGGCAAACGGCCCCGGATCGAGCCTTTATGGTTAACTTTATCTGTCGGGGACTGCGAAAACTCGAAGCTGACTCAATCCGCAAAGTCACAATTGTGGGCTACCTCAATGGCGGAACCCTCCCCCTCTGGCGAGAAACGATCCAACTCGACTCCCCCGACTCCGAGGACATCCTACCCCCAGAACCGGCCCCTCTCAGCCCCAACCCCTTACCCCCCTCAGGACCTCCCTCAGCACCTCGTCTTCCCCAGTCCCTGACGCCGGCCTCTTCCCGTCGCCGTCGTCAACCACCGACGCTGGTCTCCCGTCTGAGAACCCTGGGTGGGGTGTTATTATTCCTACTGGTGGGGGGAGTCTCCATCGCCGTCGCATCCCTCGTTAAGCTTCTGACAGCCTTACTTGCTGAAAATTCTATCTATAGTATCAATCTTCTGGGAGACCTCTTTCGAGGCATTGAGATTATCGAGGTCTTCAATGTTCTCGTATTTGCCATTTTGGGTTTAGGTTTGGGGGTGGCCACAGCCTTTATCCCCCGCTATCTGGGCATTCGTCTCAATGCTCTGGTCATTATTTTCTTATTGCCCACCCTGCTGAGTTTTGGCACGATTATTCGCTATGACAACTGGATCAATGAGTTTGCTGCCAACGAGAGCCTGTCCATCACGGAGTCGAGACTGAAAACGGATCGCTATCTCTACGAAAGGATTGAAGAAACTGGGATTTGGGGTTTCTATCTGCATACTGCCCGCTACCCCAGCTTACCTCTGTATGTGCGTCAGTTCGACGAACTTGATCCCCTCGAATCTGAGGCGATGTCTCGGGTGCAAGGTAGTGTTGGCATCAACCCCGATGACTTGTCGACCTTGTTTTCTATCTGTATGTGGGGCATTCGCGGCTTTTATTTCCTAGTCTCGGCTATTACGGTGATTGGTCACTTTGGTCAAGGAATCGAGCTAGCGGATCGCCTCTCAGGACGAGTGCAGCCGCCTTGGGACGAGACGGCTGATTATGGGTCTCCTTCTCACCGCCACTCCTCCATGAGCCATCGCTGACAAGAGATCTTGAATGTCATAGATCCATTGGACTAGGTTAAACTAAGACGTCCTATGATATAAGGAGCGATGGAGCCAGATTCTTTACCGACTGAATTAATTCTGAGTGAGTCTACTAAATCCCTGGGACGAGTGTATCTGGACTGGACACCGCAACCGGGGCATTATCTGGATGTGAAGCAACAGACCTATAAGGTCTTAGAACGGCGACATCGCTATCAGCTTAAGTCAGGTCGCTATCGATTGCACCAGATCGCCCTCTATGTACAAATGGCTCAACGTCCTGAAGAGATGACCTGTGTTGAGGGTCGTTGGCTGATTGGCGACCTCTCATGTCGCTATAATGCTCGCTCAGAACTGATGCGTTGTGCGATTAATCCTCAAGGTCCCTGTGCCGGCTGTCGGCATTATGAGCCGGTTGATGAATCGGCTTGAGCTTTGAGTAAGCAGGAGGCTATGATCAACCTAATTTTGAATGTCTTACCCTACGGGAGAGTTGAAGCGAATGATAGGTCTTTCTCGCTGGAAAGTCTGGGTAATTTTGGCGGGTTTACCTGTCTGGGTGGCCTGCGGTCAAGTCACGGAGTCAGATCCTCAGGAGAGGGCGACATCTGGCCAGGAGAGTGCCGAGGCGACTAGCTCGGAGAGCCGCTCAGAGTCATCGCCAGAGGTCGAGGAGATGGACGCTCCTGAGGTTGACGAGGTTGAGTCTGATGCACTCCCGGTGGAGGGGAGTACCTATCGCCATCCTCAGGGTCTGTTTGAGATTTCTTTTCCGCCGAATTATGCCCGCCAACCCCAGGCGAATGGCTTAAGCTTTTTATCCGCGAATGGTCAGTTTGGGGGGGAGGTGATCTATTTTGAGGTGGAGGAAACGTTTACGACGGAAGAGTTAGAGGAGTTATACCGCCAACGCACTCAAGAGGCTTTCAGTCGCATTGCTTGGCAACGCTCGGAACTGCAACCGGATGGTAGTGTTCGTCTGGATTGGCGTGGTAGGAATGCTGGAGGACAAGACCTCGATGCCATTGGCTATATTGAACAGCATGGCAACCGAGTCTATATCCTTGATGTTTATGGCATTAACCAATCCTATGATATTTATCTGGAGGATAGCCGCTTAATTGTGGGCAGTTATCAGGTAAATCGTAATCCGTGATTCAGCCTGGGAGGATGCAGGCGGTGTTCCGGGTTTGGGAGGTCTCTGAGACTTACCGGGTGGGATGAATTGGGTTGAGGGAATTAACGGGGAGGATGGGTTCTAAGATGCTGTCGGAGGGATGGGTATAGGCCATGGCATCTTGACTGTCGGCGATGGCGGCGGCCCGCAGTTCTTCCCG
>SMDP01000279.1:0-1165 GCA_012911965.1 Geitlerinema sp. P-1104 | reverse complement strand
TAAGATATCTCGACACATTTTTTGCAGTCCTTCTTGACTCGATTGACCTAAGGACTGATGTTTGTGATCAAAAATGCCTAAATCGACTTGAGAAATTCGTTTTTCAGCAACGTTACGATAGACTTCGGCGAGCATTCCAATTTCTAAACCCCAGTTTCCAGGAATGCGGGTGGTTAGGGCTAAATCGCCGGTTAGGGCGAATTCTCCGGAGAGGGGATAGCGATAGGAACTGAGATAGCGCAGGTAGTTCTGATAGCCGAAAATTTCGATGAGGGCGGTCAGGAGAGGGGTGACAAATAGACGCGCGACTCGTCCGTTGAGACTGCGGCGATCGCTACTGAGACGGGCGTAGTAGGCTTTGTTAAAGGCAATTCCACATTCTTTTTCTAGTAGGGGAAAGAGAAGTTTGAGGGGATAGGAGCGATCGTAGGTGATAATGTCAGCGTCGTGGAGGGCGATCGCATCGGCTTCGAGAGAGGCAATCCCTAGTCCTAACCACACGGCTTTACCTTTGCCTTTGAAGCGGGCAATATCTAAACCGCGATCGCGCAGCCGTTCTAAAATTCCTTGAATTCGGGGCCCATTTTCCCAAATGATAAGCGTTTTTTGGGGAAGAGACCGGAAAAATTCTACGGCGTTTGCATATTGCTCTAAGTTATCAGCATAAACTGAAAGAATTACGGTTTTTATGAAGTGACATTCCCGTAGATGGTTACGAATATGAGCTAATGCTGGCCGTTCTAGTTCTTCGTAAAGGGCGGGGATTAAAACGGCGGTGGGGAACTGTTCACTCAGTTGGGTGGCGCGGCTTTCCAAAAATTCGAGATTACAGCCAAAATCATGAATCGTTGTGATGAGTTCTTGCTTATAATCCATATCACCAGTTCCTGATAGGGTGTCGCTGTTATAAATTATGAAATAAATCTAAAGATTTCGATGTGAGCGATGATACAGAACGGCTTAAGACTGCTGCCAAAGTGGGGGTGCGAGGATGCACTCCCGGGCAGTTCTAGGGTCGAAAGAGAATGGTTTGAGTCGAAATGACTCAGGGATGGGACGTTTAAGGGCGAGCCATTAACGGTTGAGGCATGGGCATCGAACGCCGCTTGAGATGGGGAACGAGATTGAAACGTTGGCTTAAATCTAGGACGACATGGGGGTCGTT
>SMDP01000278.1 GCA_012911965.1 Geitlerinema sp. P-1104 | reverse complement strand
CTGATTGAATTGCGCTCAGCAACGGATTCTTTGGAGATGTTGCGCCGTAAGATGCAAGAGTATCAGGAGGTGGGGGTCCGGTTGGGATGGCTGATTAATCCCCAGCAGCAACAGGTGGAAATTTATCGTCGTCAGGAACCGGTGGAGATACGAGATTTTCCGGCGGATGTGTCAGGGGAAGAGGTGTTACCAGGATTTCAGTTACGGATTGGGGATTGGACTCCTGAACGGGTGTCTTCATGACACGATTAAGTCCGCCAGTTTTGATGCTTATCTCCAAATTTCCTAGTCTTAATTCATTACGGTAGGGTGTGTTGCGGCTCAAATCTATGGAGACTTAAGAGGACAATGTAGAAGCTGCCGCAACGCACCTGGTCTATGATTTTCTCCAAATTTCCTAGTCTTAATTCATTACGGTAGGGTGTGTTGCGGCTCAAATCTATGGAGACTTAAGAGGACAATGTAGAAGCTGCCGCAACGCACCTGGTCTATGATTTTTCTCTAAAATTCTACAATCGAGGTGGAAGTACCTTGAGCCAGTTTGGCTTGTGCTGATTGCATCCATGTGGCTAAAGCTTTTCTACGTTTTTTTCTTAAACGTTCGTCGAAGTAAGCATGAAACATGGTCTTAAGAATCGGTAAATCTTGTTCAGGATAAGCAGTTCCTGATAAAAAATCCAGATGCCATTCCGTGACAATTCTGGGCGTGTTATAGGGCCCCATAAGAAACACGGCAGGTAGAGTGCGCCAACCTAAATCAACCAAAGCGGCGGAACGATGTAATCCACCAATAACCTGAAACACAAAATCATCATTTTTAACCAAGAAATAACCATACAAATCATGATTTGAAAGTAGGGGATTATAGCCATGAAAATCGATTGATTCTCGTATTTTTTTGAGCCTTAATTTTTCAAGTTTTAACTTTTCGGGATGGACTGGTCCATGACTTGAATTACCGTATATTTTTTCATTCAATCCTCCTTCACAGGCGGGAGGATCAGGAATTAGCTTTTGCAGCCAAGATCTCTTGGGGACTGGATGATTTTTTTTATCTGGATCTAAAGTTAAGCCCTCTAAAGCATTGTTTGGACAAAAGTTTTCATAAAACTCATCAAGACTTTCTTCTAAGGAATAGAAATTCACAAAGGGATGTTCTCCTGGCAGATACCTCCAACCATAGCTAGAAACACACTTATCAATGGGAACACTAAACCTAAATTTATTGGCATCGTGAGCCATTGATAGTAATTTGACATCATCTATATCAATTGGCTTGCCTGATTGGTAGGTTAACCTTAGCTTATAGGCTAGGGCTTGTGAATTAACGGTTTTACTTTTTTTGTTGGGATTTTTTTTTGAATTCATAATCGAGCAAATTAGTTGTACTCTATCGAGTCAGTAAATTTAAAATAGTTGGAATGGTTAGATGAGCAATGGTCTTTAGGCTCACTTCTTAACCTTGTTTGATTAGGCAGCTAGTCATAATAGCGCCCATATAATTATACCAATATAATTATAAGTTTTAAGCATTACTTTGAAGATTTTATAGACCTAGCCCAGTTCATATAAAATGCTTAAGCATTCAGGTTGCAAACAATTAGCCGTAAGCATTGTCCTAGGTAGGGTGTTTTTTTCAATCCCTAAAAGGGATTTTGGTGGATTTCGGATTTCAGTCGCCGGCGTCGCACGGCGAAATCTGAGTTGTTTCAATCCCTAAAAGGGATTTTGGTGGATTTCGGCAATCAGAGAAAGTTTAGAAGTAATAGCAGTTGGCAGTTTCAATCCCTAAAAGGGATTTTGGTGGATTTCGGGATTCAAAGGACTTTAGATAATGATGATAATTTTTGGTTTCAATCCCTAAAAGGGATTTTGGTGGATTTCGGGAATTTGCCATATCGATTATTGTACGAAAATCTGCTGTTTCAATCCCTAAAAGGGATTTTGGTGGATTTCGGGGACCCCATCTGGAACCCTGACACTATGCAGTTTTCAAGGTCCATTTGCGCGAGACCCCCCAACAATAACACCGATCGCCCCAAACGCACAACCCCAGCCCCAACCCAAAAACCCCAAAACGCCCAACCCATCAGCATTACAGAGTTTGCGCGAGACCCCCCAAACCGCAAAACGCCCGAAACCCAGACCCCATCAGCCATACCGCCCATTTTCACCACTCCCTCACTCATACAACTACCCTCTCGCGCAAATCGCAACATTCCTTAACAGATTCAGACCCCGAACCCCATCCATATATATATAGATAAGCCGACCATCACTCAGCCCCCCCAGTCTAACGATTCCTTGTTCCCCATTCCCAGAAATATGGCAAGATTAGATGAATTTCCGTCAGGGAGGGAACCTGTATGTCAACCGCTCACATTATCGGATTAGGAAAATCGGGACTGGCGGCGGCCCGGTTGCTGAAGCACAACGGTTGGCACGTTACCGTCAGCGATCGCGGCACCGGGGACTCCCTCCACCACCAACAACAACTTCTCGCCCAAGATAACATCCCCGTCTCCCTCGATCATGTCTTCGACCCCGAAACCACCCCCAATCTAGATTTATTAGTCATCAGCCCCGGCGTTCCCTGGGATTTGCCCAACCTCCAACACGCCCGAAGCCTAGGAATCGAAACCATTGGCGAAATGGAACTCGCCTGGCGACATCTACAAACCTGTCCCTGGTTAGGCATCACCGGAACCAACGGCAAAACCACCACCACCGCCCTAGCCGCCGCCATCTTCCAAGGGGCTGGACTCAAGGCCCCCGCCTGTGGCAACATCGGCAATGCCGCCTGTGAACTGGCCCTAACCGCCACCCAGCAAGACACCCCTTTAGATTGGGTGGTCGCCGAGATGAGTAGCTATCAAATTGAGTCATCGAGTACCCTCACCCCTCAAATTGGGATTTGGACCACCTTCACCCCAGACCATCTCAACCGTCACAAAACCCTAGACAACTACTACCGCATCAAAGCCAAACTCCTCCAATCCTCAGACTTGCAAATCTTTAATGGCGATGACCCCTATTTACGAGACCATCGAGATAACTGGCCTAATGCCCATTGGACTAGCATCGAGAATGACCCCAGTTTAAGTCCCTTCGCCGCCATTGATGGAGATTGGGTCGTCGTCGATGGGGCAAAAATCGTCTCCATCAAAGCTTTACAAATGCCCGGCCGTCATAACCAACAAAATCTCTTGCTGGCCGTCGCCGCGGCCCGATTGGCGGGTATTGAACCCGAGGCGATCGCCCAAGCCATTTCCCAATTTCGCGGCGTTCCTCATCGCTTAGAAGTCATCGGCACTTGGCAAGATATTCGCTTTATCAATGACAGTAAAGCCACTAACTATGATGCCGCCCTGGTGGGATTAACCTCCGTTCGTAATCCTGTCATTCTCATTGCCGGGGGCGATCCCAAAGACGGCGATGCAACCACCTGGCTAGAGGCGATTCAACGTCAAGCGGCCTTTGTCTTGCTGATTGGTGATGCAGCGGAATCCTTCGCCCAGATGCTAGATGAAGTCGGCTATTCTGACTATAAGATTGTCGGAACCCTAGAGGCGGCGGTGGACGTTTCGCGAGAGTTGGCCCAGAAATACCAGGCGAAAACCGTCTTGTTATCTCCGGCTTGTGCCAGTTTTGACCAGTTTCCTAATTTTGAGGTTCGCGGTCAGGTATTTCGAGAATTATGTGAACGTTTCTTGTAAGTTTGGGCGTTCCTAGACGGAGGATTGATGAAATGGGAGAGATTGCGTTTGATGCTAGTAGTTTTCACTGGAGTCGTTCCGATGGCTTAAATCGCTATGTGGGGGAGTTGTTGGACGACTACCGCGACGGCGATCGCTTCTGTTTTTATACGTCCGATTCAACCCGAGTCGGGGCTAATGCTTCTCAGTTTCAAATTCTCCGTCCCCCAACTCTCTATCGTAATGATTTCAAAAACAATCTAAGGCGCTTACTTTGGCATCAAACCGGTTTACCTGTATCAATTTTAAAGCGGAAACACCGATTATTTTATTCTCCTGTATTTGAAGGAATGTTAATTCCTGTCTGTCCACAAATTATCACCATTCATGATATTTTGCCGATTCGCTTTCCTGACGTGTATCCTCGCATTAAATACTATTTTAAATTTATTTTGCCGCAACTCATTCGCGCCTCTGATGCCATTATCACAACCTCAAATTACACCAAACAAGAGATTTTAGACCATTACAATTGCCACAATACCCCAATTCATGTCGTCTATCAAGGCTATCGCGAGGATATTTTTAATCTCAACGCTGATGACCTAGAACCTCCCCTGTCCTCTCCCAAAACTCCCTTTATTTTATGTGTCGGAGAAACGCGACCCTATAAAAACCTCCGTCGCCTCATTGAAGCCTTTAGGCGAGCCAATTGTCCTAACCTAGAATTGCGGATTGTGGGGAACCTCAATAAATGCGATCGCCCCCTGTTAGACTATCCCCAAGAACTCGGCTGTCACGAACGAGTCAAGTTTCTCGGATTTGTCCCCGATGACGCCTTAGCCGACTTATATCGCCGGGCGATCGCCTTCGCCTTTCCCTCTCTCTACGAGGGATTCGGGATTCCGCCCCTCGAAGCC
>SMDP01000277.1 GCA_012911965.1 Geitlerinema sp. P-1104 | reverse complement strand
ACTCCCCCTACAGATGTTGATCTACGAGGATGAGCAAAACAACCCCTACACCATCTATGTCCAGTCTCAGGATGCTGCTCTTGTTGATCCCGATCGCCTGCAAGAAAACCTACAAGAGAAACAGCCGTCAGGAGATCGCCCCGGTCGAAGATTCGGCGATATTCCCATCGATGAAGAGGCAAAAAAACAGGCTAAACGACGCGCCCAACAAGCTATTCAAACCCTGCGTGGTTCGGCTGGATTAGCCCTTCGAGCTTTTCGCGATTTAGGCGGTGCAGAAGTGGCAGAAATCAACCTGGAATTTGCCTTGAAATTTGCGGGAAAAACCGGAGTTCCTATGGTTACAGAAGGGTCGGCTGAAACCAATATGAAAATTCAAGTTAAGTTAAAGTTTCCTGAGAAAAATAGTGACTAATTAATCCTGAATTATGGATTAATCACGTGAACCGTCCGATTCACCCAGACACCCGGTTTCTGGCAGAAACCGAGTGTCTCAACTCCCAGCAATCCACCCCATCAGACAAAGCACAGATCATCTGAGCGATCGCCCTAATAACCCGTTCCCGCCTCAAACTGATGCTCTTTCCAGAACTGTTCAGCAAAGGCAACACTGGGGTGCATCGGTGGTTTCGGCTGACTGCGTAACGGCATCCCCGCTTGCTGAGGAGTCCGATCGCCCTTGCGGGAATTACAACTACTACAAGCCGTCACCACATTATCCCAAGTATGAGTTCCCCCCTTAGACTTAGGAATCACATGATCCAGCGTCAGATTCTTGCGACTGCCACAATACTGACAGGTGTGATGATCTCGCCGTAGTACCTCCCGACGACTCACCCGAGGCACCTTCCAAATGCGCTCAGTTCCCGTGAACTTCATACGAATATGCTCAGGAACCTCCAACACCATCGAGGGCGATCGCACCTGCCAGAAACTCGCATCCCCTGTAATTTGCAACGGTTCCGCTTTGCCCGCCAGAAGTAACACCACAGCCCGTCGTACATTAATCCGACTAATCGGCAGATAGTTCTGAGAAAACACAACTACCGACTCACTCAAAACATTGCGTATGCCGGTCACAATAAACCTCCCTATGCAAAACCCCCGCTTCAGAAACCAATCGAAGCGGGGGTGAGAATCTTGAAGTCCGGAAAAGAGCGGATGGTTGCGCTTATTCAAAGAAAGCGTCTAACCGAGTCGCCCCAAAGCCGGGACTATCCGCGTTATGATTCCACACCACCCGCGCCCTATCACCTCAAAACCTGAGAACCAGTTGTCAGGCGCAAGATTGACTCCGGCCGTCCCTGGACGGTCGGCAGACCAAAAATTCACTGAAACTGGCAGAAAATGATAGTTCACGGTGTAACAGGTAAAACGGTAGGCGCTTCAAATACGCCTTCTTGCATACTACACTAATAGTACAAATCTTGTCCACTGATTCCAGAGGTTAAGCTCATGCCCACTCAGACTCCCTCACCCATGTCAACCAGTCAGATGCAAGTGACTAGCATTCGCCTCGAACGAAGTCTCAAAGATAGACTTAAACAACTCTCCGGTTCCCAAGGCTATCAAGCCCTAGTTCGCGATATCCTCTGGAATTACGTTCAATACCAATCCGGCGACTATAAACCCGAATTTAGCAAAGCCGACATTCGCGCCAGTCTACCGGCGATCGCCCAAAAACAAGAACGCTGCGTCCTCACCGGAAAACTCATCGCCCCCAAAGAATCCATGCTCTTCGGCCTCACCGGGCAAGGAAGTCTAGTTCCCCTCAGTTTAGACAGCCTTGATCATTAATCTTTCCTAGACAAAAAACCTCCCGTCATCTCAGACAACGGGAGGTATCCGGGGGGATCATTCAGACCCCATACCAACGGACCTAGCGACGTTTAACGTCCTTGGCCATGTTACGGAACATATCCATACTGGTGTCAGTACGGACGTTACGACGCTCAAAAGACTCACCGAGATTGCTACTGTTACTCGTGTTGGTGCTGCTGTTGGCATTCATGCTGGCACCAGGAGTATTTCCCACACTGGGAGTCGGTTGGCTATTGCCAAACTTACGTTCTTCCATCGACGAGACATCAATGTAACGTTCCGTATCGCCAAGATTGAAATCTTTCTGTCCCTTGGGAAACGTGCGACGCACCTGTTTCGAGGTTCGCATGAAGTCGATGTCACCGTAGGTTTTAGCCGCGTCGTTGTCCAGGAAATACGCCTGGCTCGGCTGTTGTTGCTTAATGGTATTCTGTTCTTTCTGCTTTTTGCGTCCGAAGAGTCCGCGAATAAATCCGGTCATAATATAGCTTTCCCCAGCTCTGCGTATTGTTGTTGCTTATCTAAAGCATAACAAAAGTTAGCATATTTTTCTCATAATTTTTTAAGAAATGCGCTAGGGAACTGAGGCGATCGCCCTCCTCCCCCCCCTAAAGAAGCCCCAAAAAGACGCAGATTCAGCCTCACAGCCGCTCTGAGCTGTATGTTAACTTTTGTGAATTACTTTAATTTTTTGTAACAGAGAGAGGGTGTCGGGGCGCAGTTAATGATAATGCGCCCCAAATCAGACTACTCCGCCCCCTCGATAGGAGCAAAGCCATGCCGCTGGATATTCTCCGTAATCGTGCGAGGTTCTAGGAATTGCAGGAGATAATCGGGGCCACCGGCCTTCGACCCCACCCCAGACAACTTAAAGCCACCAAAGGGTTGACGAGAGACAATCGCCCCGGTAATCCCCCGATTCACATAGAGATTCCCCACCTCAAACTCCGCCATAGCCCGGTCAATATGAGACGGAGTCCGGGAATAAATCCCCCCAGTTAGGGCGTAATTCGTGTCATTGGCAACCCTCAACGCCTCATCAAAGTCCGCCACCTTCAACACCGCCAACACGGGGCCAAAAATCTCCTCCTGGGCAATCGTTGCCTCCGGGGCCACCTCCGTAATCACAATCGGCCCCACAAAATAACCCGGTTCCGGCGAGGCCAACTCCACCGCCACCGTTCCTTCCTGCTTCCCTTGGGCAATATACTCCCGAATCCGCTGCTGGGCCTTGGCATCAATTACCGGTCCCACCTGAGTTCCCGGCTTCGACGCATCCCCCACATTCAGCGATCGCACCGCCTCCGTCAGCCGTTCCACAAACGTCTCATACACCGACTCGAGAACAATCACCCGAGAACAGGCCGAACATTTTTGGCCACTATAGCCAAACGCCGACTGAACCACCCCAGCCACCGCCTGATCGAGATCGGCACTCTCATCAATGATGATGCCATTCTTGCCCCCCATCTCAGCAATCACCCGTTTGAGGTGTTTTTGCCCCGGTTGTAGCAGGGCCGCATCCCGGTAAATCTGACAGCCGACTTCCTGAGATCCCGTAAAGGTAATCATTTGGACATCAGGATGTTTCACCAAATGGGCCCCCACCGTCGATCCCTTGCCAGGGATAAACTGGAACACTCCCTTAGGAATCCCCGCCTCAATCAGAATCTGCGCCAACTGGGCCGCAATCACACTAGAGACTTCCGCCGGCTTCAAGAGAGTACAATTTCCCGCCACCAACGAGGCTACCGTCATCCCCGTCGGAATGGCCAGGGGGAAATTCCAGGGAGAAATAATCAAACTAATGCCCCGAGGCTGATAGTGATAGCGATTGGTTTCACCGGGGATATCGTAGGCCGTCTCCCCTTGCAGCCGTTCCATCTCCGAGGCGTAGTAGCGACAAAAATCGATCGCCTCCGAGACTTCCCCATCACATTCCCGTAGCGGTTTGCCCACCTCCAACACCATCCAGGCGTTCAGTTCATGACGACGCTGTTCCATCAACTCCGCCGCCTTGCGTAAAATCCCGGCCCGTTCCGCCACTGGGGTTTGTCGCCAAGCGGAAAACGCTGCTTTGGCTGTCGCCACCGCCTCATCGGCTTGTTCAATAGAAATTAAACCCACAGTTCCCACCACCTCGTCAGGATTCGAGGGATTCAGGGATTGGGCCGTCCCTTGGGTGGAGACAAACTCTCCATTAATCCAGGGTTGATAGGATTGCCCTAACTGTTGCCGTACGTTAGATAACGTCTGCCAGGCGCGATCGCGAATCTCCCCTTGAGCGTAGTCAGAATCCGGGGCATTGGCAAAGGGTAAACTCTGGGGGGCAAACTCCGGCTTCTGGGGATCGAGTTGCGGTGGGGCGATTAACTCCTCAATAGGGCGATTTTCCAGATTTTGCCGCAGGAAGGAACTATTGGCGGTGTTTTCCAACAGCCGCCGAATGAGATAGGACATCCCCGGTAATAATTCCCCGTAGGGACAATAAACCCGCACCCGGTGGCCGCGCTTGGCCAGGGCTTTGGCTAACTTATCGCCCATGCCATAGAGAACCTGCATCTCCAGTCGACGGGGGGGGATGTTGAGGGTTTCGGCGATCGCACAGGCCAGGGCCTGCGATCGCACGTTATGACTGCCAATGGCGGCATACAAATACTCGTGATGTTCCAACAACAGCCGTGTCAGCCGTTCAAAGTTGACATCCGTTGCCGCCTTGTCGTTGTACACCGGTTGCGGCCAGTCATGTTGTTGGGCCCGAATCGTCTCACGATCCCAATAGGCCCCTTTCACCAACCGCACCGTGACGGGGGTTCCTCG
>SMDP01000276.1 GCA_012911965.1 Geitlerinema sp. P-1104 | reverse complement strand
ACTCCCCCTACAGATGTTGATCTACGAGGATGAGCAAAACAACCCCTACACCATCTATGTCCAGTCTCAGGATGCTGATCTTGTTGATCCCGATCGCCTACAAGAAAACCTACAAGAGAAACAGCCGTCAGGCGATCGCCCCAGTCGAGGATTCGGCGATATTCCCATCGATGAAGAAGCAAAAAAACAGGCTAAACGACGCGCCGAACAAGCTATTCAAACCCTGCGCGGTTCGGCTGGATTAGCCCTTCGAGCGTTCCGCAATTTAGGCGGGGCAGAAGTGGCAGAAATCAACCTGGAATTCGCCTTGAAATTTGCGGGAAAAACCGGAGTTCCTATGGTCACAGAAGGGTCGGCTGAAACCAATATGAAAATTCAGGTTAAGTTAAAGTTTCCTGAGAAAAATAGTGACTAATCAACCCTGAATTATGGATTAATCACGTGAATCGGACGATTCACCCAGACACCCGGTTTCTGCCAGAAACCGGGTGTCTCAACTCCCAGCAATCCCCCCCATCAGACAAAGCACAGATCCTCTGAGCGATCGCCCTAATAATCCGCTCCCACCTCAAACTGATGGTCTTTCCAGAACTGTTCGGCGAAGGCCACACTCGGGTGCATCGGCGGCTTCGGCTGACTGCGTAACGGCATCCCCGCTTGTTGAGGGGTGCGATCGCCCTTCCGGGAATTACAACTACTACAAGCCGTCACCACATTATCCCAAGTATGAGTTCCCCCCTTAGACTTGGGAATCACATGATCCAGGGTTAGATTCTTGCGACTGCCACAATACTGACAGGTGTGATGATCTCGCCGTAGCACCTCCCGACGACTCACCCGAGGCACCTTCCAAATGCGCTCAGTTCCCGTGAACTTCATGCGAATATGCTCAGGAACCTCCAAGACCATCGAGGGCGATCGCACCTGCCAGAAACTCGCATCCCCTGTAATTTGCAACGGTTCCGCTTTGCCCGCCAGAAGTAACACCACAGCCCGTCGTACATTAATCCGACTAATCGGCAGATAGTTCTGAGAAAACACAACTACCGACTGACTCAAAACATTGCTGATGCCGGTCACAATAAACCTCCCTATGCAAAACCCCCGCCTCAGAAGCTAATCGAAGCGGGGGTGAGAATCTTGAAGTCCGGAAAAGAGCGGATGGTTGCGCTTATTAAAAGCAAGCGTCTAACCGAGTCGCCCCAAAGCGGAGACTATCCGCGTTATGATTCCACACCACCCGCGCCCTATCATCAGAACATCCAAGAACCAGCTATCAGGCATAAAACCGACTCTGGCCGTCCCTGACAGGGCGGCCAGCCGATACTTCCCTAAAACTGGCGGAAAATGATAGTTCACGGTTTAACAGGTAAAACGGTGGGCGCTTTGAATACGCCTTCTTGCATACTACACTAATAGTACAAATCTTGTCCACTGATTCCAGAGGTTAACCTCATGCCCACTCAGACTCCCTCACCCATGTCAACCAGTCAGATGCAAGTCACCAGCATTCGCCTCGAACGAAGTCTCAAAGATAGACTTAAACAACTCTCCGGTTCCCAAGGCTATCAAGCCCTAGTTCGCGATATCCTCTGGAATTACGTTCAATACCAATCCGGCGACTATAAACCCGAATTTAGCAAAGCCGACATTCGCGCCAGCCTCCCGGCCATCGCCCAAAAACAAGAACGCTGCGTCCTCACCGGAAAACTCATCGCCCCCAAAGAATCAATGCTCTTCGGCCTCACCGAGCAAGGAAATCTAGTTCCCCTCAGCCTAGACAGCCTAGATCACTAATCTTCCCCAAGCAAAAACCTCCCGTCATCTCAGACAACGGGAGGTATGAGTCAACGGGGTTAACAAAAACCCCAACTATAAGACTCTAGCGGCGCTTAACATCCTTCGCCATGTTACGGAACATATCCATGCTGGTGTCCGTACGGGCCTGGCGACGCTCAAAGCTTTCGCCCAGATTGCTACTGTTGCTGGTGTTGGTGTTACTATTGGCGTTCATACCCGCACCAGGAGTATTACCAACGCTGGGGGTGGGTTGGCTATTGCCAAACTTGCGTTCTTCCATCGAAGAGACATCAATGTAACGTTCTGTCTCGCCGACATTGAAATCCCTCTGGCCCTTAGGAAATGTACGACGCACCTGTTTCGAGGTTCGCATGAAGTCGATGTTGCCGTAGGTCTTTGCCGCGTCGTTGTCGAGGAAATAAGCCTCGCTCGGCTGTTGTTGCTTAATGGTATTCTGTTCTTTTTGCTTCTTGCGTCCGAAAAGTCCGCGAATAAATCCAGTCATAATATAGCTTTCCCCAGCTCTGCGTATTGTTGTTACTTATGCAAATCATAACAAAAGTTAGCAGAGTTTTCTCATAAATCTTTAAGAAATGCCTTAAGGAACCCAGGCGATCGCCCTCCAAACTCCTTAAAATCAGCCCCCTAAAGACGCAGAATCAGCCTCACAGCCGAATCTGAGTCAGGTGTTAATTTTTGTGACTACGCTTTATTTTTTGTAACAAATGAGAGCAATCGGGGCGCACTGATGATAGCGCACCCCGAACGCAACTACTCCGCCCCTTCAATGGGAGCAAACCCATGACGCTGGATATTCTCCGTAATCGTCCGAGGTTCGAGGAACTGGAGGAGATAATCAGGGCCACCAGCCTTAGACCCCACCCCAGACAACTTAAAGCCACCAAAGGGCTGACGAGAGACGATCGCCCCTGTAATCCCCCGATTCACATAAAGATTCCCCACCTCAAATTCCGCCATAGCCCGGTCAATATGAGAAGGGGTCCGGGAATAAATCCCCCCCGTCAGGGCATAATCTGTGCCATTGGCAACCGTCAACGCCTCATCAAAGTTCGCCACCTTCAACACCGCCAACACGGGGCCAAAAATCTCCTCCTGGGCGATGGTGGCATCGGGGGCCACCTCCGTAATCACAACTGGTCCGACAAAATAGCCCGGTTCCGGCGAGGCTAACTCCACCGCCACCGTTCCTTCCTGCTTCCCTTGGGCAATATACTCACGAATCCGTTGCTGGGCCTTCGCATCAATCACCGGTCCCACCTGGGTTCCCGGCTTCGACGCATCCCCCACATTCAGCGATCGCACCGCCTCCGTCAGCCGTTCCACAAAGGTCTCATACACCGACTCCAGAACAATCACCCGAGAACAGGCCGAACATTTCTGGCCACTATAGCCAAAGGCCGACTGAACCACCCCAGCCACCGCCTGATCGAGATCCGCACTCTCATCAATGATGATGCCATTCTTGCCCCCCATCTCAGCAATCACCCGTTTGAGGTGTTTTTGCCCCGGTTGTAATAGGGCCGCATCCCGATAAATCTGACAGCCGACTTCCTGAGAACCGGTAAAGGTAATCATCTGGACATCAGGATGTTTCACCAAATGGGCCCCCACCGTCGATCCCTTCCCAGGGATAAACTGGAACACCCCCTTAGGAATCCCCGCCTCAATCAGAATCTGCGCCAATTTGGCCGCAATCACACTCGAAACTTCCGCCGGTTTCAAGAGAGTACAATTCCCCGCCACCAACGACGCCACCGTCATTCCCGTGGGAATCGCCAGGGGAAAATTCCAGGGCGAAATAATCAAACTAATGCCCCGAGGCTGATAGTGATAGCGATTAGTTTCACCGGGGATATCGTAGGCTGTCTCCTCTTGCAGCCGTTCCATCTCCGAGGCGTAGTAGCGACAAAAATCGATCGCCTCCGAGACTTCCCCATCACATTCCCGTAGCGGTTTGCCCACCTCCAACACCATCCAGGCGTTAAGTTCATGACGACGCTGTTCCATCAACTCCGCCGCCTTGCGCAGAATCCCGGCCCGTTCCGCCACCGGAGTTTGTCGCCAAGCAGAAAACGCCGCTTTGGCCGTAGCCACCGCCTCATCGGCTTGTTCAATAGAAATTAAGCCCACCGTTCCCACCACCTCGTCGGGATTCGAGGGATTCAGAGATTGGGCCGTCGCTTGGGTGGACACAAACTCCCCATTAATCCAAGGTTGATAGGATTGCCCCAACTGTTGCCGTAGCTGGGATACCGTCTGCCAGGCGCGATCGCGAATCTCCCCTTGAGCGTAGTCAGAATCGGGGGCATTGGCAAAGGGTAAACTCTGGGGGGCAAACTCCGGCTTCTGGGGATCGAGTTGCGGTGGGGCGATTAACTCCTCAATGGGGCGATTTTCTAGATTTTGCCGCAGGAAGGAACTATTGGCGGTATTTTCCAACAGCCGCCGAATTAGATAGGACATCCCCGGTAGTAATTCCCCATAAGGGCAATACACCCGCACCCGGTGGCCGCGCTTAGCCAGGGCTTTGGCTAACTTATCGCCCATGCCATAGAGAACCTGCATCTCCACCCGACGGGGGGGAATGTTTAGGGTTTCGGCGATCGCACAGGCCAGGGCCTGCGATCGCACATTATGACTGCCAATGGCCGCATATAAATACTCGTGATGTTCCAACAACAGCCGTGTCAGCCGTTCAAAGTTGGCATCCGTTGCCGCCTTATCGTTGTACACCGGTTGCGGCCAATCATGTTGTTGGGCCCGAATCGTCTCACGATCCCAATAGGCCCCTTTCACCAACCGCACCGTGACGGGGGTTCCTCG
>SMDP01000275.1 GCA_012911965.1 Geitlerinema sp. P-1104 | reverse complement strand
GGGAAATCGAGTCTGCGGGTGCAGGTGATGGCCCGGCTGCGGGAGGCGGGGGTGATGCCGGGGGCCTTGGACTTAACAGCGATTGGCACGCAACAGGTAACAGTAGAACAGTGGTATGGGGCGATCGCCGCGATTCTCAGTAAACAATTTCAGCTTAAAACCAATCTCCGCCACTGGTGGCGAGAGCGATTGGAGTTACCCCCCTCGGCTCGTTTGGGGGAGTTTATTGGGGAGGTTCTTCTGGCCGAAACCCAGCAGCCTCTGGTGATTTTAATCGATGAAATTGATAGTATTCTATCTCTAAAATTCGCCACCGATGACTTTTTTGCTCTGATTCGGAGTTGTTACAATCTTCGAGCTGATCAGCCCCAATACCGACGGTTAAGTTTTGCTCTGTTTGGGGTCACCACCCCAGGAGAACTCATCGCTGATAAAAATCGTACGCCCTTTAATATCGGTCAAGGCATTGCCCTCAGAGGGTTTCAAGCCCAGGATGCCACTCCACTGGCTGAAGGATTAGCCGCTGTTTTACCTCATCCTGAGCGAGCATTTGAGCGGATTTTATATTGGAGTAGTGGGCAGCCATTCTTAATGCAAAAACTCTGCCAGATAGTAGTCAGACATGCTCAAGAGTCTCTTTTTTTGGTTCTGGAAAATATCAACGAGATAGACCGATTTATTGATGATTGTGTTGAACAAGATATTCTTCATCATTGGGAAGCCAAAGACGAGCCAGAACATCTTAAAACCATTCGCGATCGCCTTCTCTACGACGAGAAACGAGTGGGAGAATTGCTCAGTCTCTATCGTCAAGTATGGAAGTCGGAACATGCGCCCTCAGAGGCCCCCTCCATTGCGGCGATCGAATCTCCCAGCCAAACGGAGTTAATTCTCTCGGGGATAGTGGAAAAACGAGAGGGCTATCTGCGAGTTAAAAATCCTATCTACTATCAAGTATTTAATCGGGATTGGGTCGATGAACAGCTCAATCGCCTGCGGCCCTACGCCTCAATGCTGAATGCTTGGATAGAGTCCAACTATCAAGATGAGTCACGGCTATTACGGGGTCAAGCCCTACGAGAAGCCCTAGACTGGACGCAACAGAAAGGCCTCGGCGATCTCGACTATCGCTATCTCAGCGCCAGCCAAGACCTCGAACAACAAGAAATCCAACAAAATCTCAAATTCGAGCGACAAGAAGCCCAGCAAAAACTCGAACAAGAACGACTCGCCGAAGCCCAACGACTCCTCGACCTGCAAAAGCATAACGTGCGTCGTCAACGGCAGTTTCTCGGGGCCTTAACCGTTGCCTTGATTGGGGCCATCAGCCTCGGAACCGTGACCTTTTGGGCCTATCAACAGGCTTCCCTGAGCGAAGTCCGAGCCATCATGGCCGCCTCCAGGGGCAGTTACGCCTCCAACCAGCGCCTCGATGCCCTCGTGCAAGCCCTGCAAGCTCGCCATAACTTCAAACGGTTACGGTTTATCAACAGTGATATTCGCCGAGAACTGGACCAGGACAGCCGTCAAATCCTAGAACAAGCCATCCAGGGCAATCATGAATTTAATCGACGGCAAGCCCACACCGGGGGGGCCTTAGGGGTGGACTTTAGCCCCGACGGGCAACTCATCGCCAGTTCTGGCGCCGACACAACCGTCAAAATTTGGCAACGGGATGGAACCCTACTTCAGACCCTGCCCCAAGAGGCGACCGTCTATAGCATCAGCTTTAGCCCTGATAGTCGCTTCTTAGCCGTACCTACCCTCAATGGTGGGATTTATATTTGGTCGGTCGATGGCCATTTAGAGACGACCCTCAGCGGCCATGACGCGGCGGTGTGGTCTGTGTCTTGGAGTCCTGATGGCCAGCAACTCATCTCGGCCAGCAGTGATCTAACCCTCAAGATTTGGTCTGTGACCGGGACTCTCCTACACACTTTAACCGGCCATGAGGCGGCCGTGTGGCGAACGGCCTTTAGTCCTGATGGCACGGAATTTGCCTCAGCCAGCGTCGATGGGAGTATCAAACGCTGGCAACGGGATGGAACCTTACTCAGCAGCTTTCAAGAGAGCGATAGTTCAACTTGGTCTGTTGTCTATACTCCCGATGGAGAGCGTCTGATTTCGGGCCATGGCGACAATCAAGTGCGGGTCTGGAGTCGCGAGGGTCGGTTATTACAAACCCTAGAAGGTCATGAGGCTGAGGTGATTAGTATTGCTATCAGTCGTGATGGAGAGCGATTCGTCTCGGGGTCTGCCGATAGCCAGTTACGAATTTGGTCGCGGCAGGGAACCTTATTGAGAACCCTACGGGGTCATGGAAGTACCGTCCGTGGGGTGGCGTTTAGTCCCGAAGGCACTCAGGTGGCCAGTGCTGGGGAAGATGGGTTTATGCGGCTGTGGCAAGTGGATAATGAGTTTGTGCAACCACTCCACGGCCACCGAGAAGTGTTATGGAATGTCGCTTACGCTCCTCCATCGTCGCCTCTAGCGTCTCAGTTCGCGACGGTGGCGAGGACGGAAGTCCGTCTCTGGGATGATGCGGGTCATTTAGTGAGGGAATTTGACCAGTTAGGGTTCACAGAACTGTACAGTCTCACCTTTCATCCCAAACGAGACCAGTTGCTAGTGGGCAATGCGGATGGCTCGATGTATCAGGTGAATACGGAGACTGGGGCCATCAGGAGTTGGTCGGCCCATGCGTTAGCGATTTGGAGTTTGTCCTATCATCCCGATGGCCGGTGGTTTGTTTCGGGGGGAGATGACTTTCATATCAATGTCTGGCGCGAGGATGAGTCGGGAGAGGTGACCTTGCAGCAACGTGTGATGGCCTCTGACAGTCGCATTTGGGATTTGGCATTTGCTCCCGATGGGTCTTATCTGGCCCTATCGAATCTGGCAGGAGAGGTTCAACTTTGGGGATGGGAGACGATGGCGGATGAGGAGGCTGGGTCTCGGTTACGGGAGACGGCGGATCACATTTTGCTCGGTCATAATACGGAAGTGTGGGGCCTGGCGATTAGTCCCGATAGTGAGCACATTGCTTCAGCTAGTCGTGATGGACAGTTGAAAATTTGGCGACGAGATGGGACTCTACTGAGGACGAGGCAGATTTCTGACACCAGTGGTCTAACTCGGGTGGCGTGGAGTCCCGATAACCGATTGTTGGCGATCGCCCGAACCGATAGTAAGATTGACATTTACACCGTTGACGGTAAGCTATTAACCCAACTGAGTGGCCATCAGTCTGTGGTGGGTTCGGTTAAGTTTAGTCCTGATGGTCGCTTCTTACTGTCAGGAAGTGAAGATCGGTTAGGGATTCTTTGGAATTTGGAGAATATTCTCTCGTTGGATTTAATGACGTATGGTTGTCAACGGGTGGAGGATTATCTTCGTCAAGAGTCTGATGTCAGTTATCGGCAATCTCTTTGTCAAGACTAATCTCTCACATCGATCTAACCGCTCAAATCCCTCGGTGAATGTCTGATCGTTATCTCCAGTTTTCTTATCATGTTGGGGGAAGTGTTCCGCCGCGATCGCAGACCTATGTTCGCCGACAGGCGGACGAGGTCTTGTTTACAGAACTCATCAGGGGGGAGTTTTGTTATGTGTTTAATTCCCGCCAAATGGGGAAATCCAGCCTGCGGGTGCAGGTGATGGCCCGGTTGCGGGAGGCGGGGGTGATGCCGGGGGCTTTGGATTTAACGGCCATTGGCACGCAGCAGGTGACAGTAGAACAATGGTATGCGGCGATCGCAGCGATTCTCAGTAAACAGTTTCAGCTTAAAACCAATCTTCGCCACTGGTGGCGAGAGCGGTTGGAGTTACCCCCCTCGGCTCGTTTGGGGGAGTTTATTGGGGAGGTTCTTCTGGCGGAAACAGAGCAGCCCTTGGTTATTTTAATCGATGAAATTGATAGTATTTTAGCTCTAAAATTCGCCACAGATGATTTTTTTGCTCTGATTCGGAGTTGTTACAATCTTCGAGCTGATCAGTCTGAGTATCGCCGTTTAAGTTTTGCCTTATTTGGTGTAACCACACCTGGAGAACTCATCGCCGACAAAAATCGTACCCCCTTTAACATCGGCAAAGCCATTGCTTTAAGAGGCTTTCAATCTCAAGAAGCCGCTCCACTTATTGAAGGCTTAGCCGCCGTTCTCCCCCATGCCGAGAGAGCCTTGGAGCGAATTTTGTATTGGAGTGGTGGGCAACCATTTTTAATGCAAAAACTCTGTCGCTTAGTGGTTCAACGCGCTCAAACGTCTCCCTTGCCACCTCTGAGAAAGACACAAGAGATAGACCGATTTATTGATGGTTGTGTTGAACAAGACATTCTTCATCATTGGGAAGCCAAAGACGAACCCGAGCATCTTAAAACCATCCGCGATCGCCTCCTTTATAACGAAAAACGAGTCGGCGAACTCCTCACCCTCTACCGACAAGTTTGGGACGCTGAACAGTCCCCCTCCAGCCAGTCTTGGATTCCGGCGAACGAATGTCCCAATCAAACAGAATTAATCCTCTCCGGGGTGGTCGAAAAACGGCAAGGCTATCTCCGAGTCAAAAACCCAATTTATCAACAGATTTTTGACCGTCATTGGATTGACGAACAACTGAACCGCCTGCGCCCCTATGCCAGTTTACTCAATGCCTGGATTGAGTCCAACTATC
>SMDP01000274.1 GCA_012911965.1 Geitlerinema sp. P-1104 | reverse complement strand
AGGGCCGTTGGGGCAGTCAACTGAATCAGGCTCGGGCGTTGGAGGCGTTGGGGTTGTATCGGCGATCGTGCGATCAATTGTTAGATGTCTTGACCTCTGGCGCGTTGAGCTGTGATGGTTTTGCGGCGGATGACCCAGATGTGAGAACTCGTCAGCAGAGGGAGTTGTTGGTGGCGATTGAGCGGCAGCCGGATTCTCGGTTAAAGGCGATGGCGTTGCGGAGTTTAGGGAATCAGTTACGGCTGTTGGGGCAGTTGCAAGCCTCTGAACAGATATTGCTTGAAAGTTTAGACCAGGACGACTCCAGGTTTGCTAAAAGTTCCTCTTTTCTTGCCCTAGGAAATACCCACCGAGCCAAGGTAGCCCGGAGCTATTATTTACGTCGCTTTTCCCAAGAAGATAAACAGGATTACGAGGAACCTTGGCAGACGTTTTCTCAACATGCAACTCTCGCTCTAGGATACTACCAACGGGCGGTAAACCTGGCCCCCTCCCCATCCCTTAAACTACAGGCAGAACTAAATCGCCTAGAACTTCTGTCGGATTTAGTCCGAATTATTCCTCAAAAAGTAGAGTACCTAAAAACACAAGTTGATTTCAATTTTGTCGTTCCATTGAGAGAAATTTATCGAGATTACCAAAGGCAGATTGAACGAAGCGATCGCGAGCAAGCAGATTTTCGAGCAGAGGCTGAAGCATTGGTCTCCCCTATCTATACTCAGATTGAGGCGTTGCCGCTGAGTCGTGCTAAAGTCAAATCTCAACTCAAACTTGCCTGTCAACTCATAGATTGCGATCGCATCAACCTAAAACAGCCACCATTAGCATTATCAACATCAGGCATAGCGCCCCTACCCCTACTTGAGGATGCCCTAAACAACGCCCAAGTTTTAGGGAAAATAGATCTTCAGTCCCAAGCCTACGGAATTTTGGGGAAATTTCATGAAGCCAATTCCCAATGGGAGCAAGCCCTAGAAGCCACCGAGCAAGCTGTGACTCTAGGAAAAGAGTATAAAGACTTATCCTATGAGTGGCAATGGCAGAAAGGACGAATTTTACAAGCACAACAGCAACAAAACTTCTCTGAAGCCCAGTCGCATGAGGCACTTCAGTCCTATCGTCAAGCTGTCAGTTTACTCAAAGAGCTTCGCCAAGAGCTAGCCTCCTTAGACTCCAATATCCAATATGACTTTCGCGACAAAATTGAGCCAGTGTACCGACAATTTGTCGGCATACTCTTGCAATCTGAAACGAATAATCAGGACATCTTAGAAGAAGCACGTCAAGCCATTGAGGACTTACAAATTGCAGAACTCGATAATTTTTTTCAAGATGCCTGCGTTCAAGAAGCAACGGTTGAAATTGACACTGTAGTTGACGAACTAGACCCAACTTCTGCCCTGATTTATACAATCATCTTAGACCAAAAAATTCATGTTATTTCAAAACTCCCACAGCAACCCCTCTCCTACCATCAAGTTACCTTGGACAGTGAGCGTCAAATTCAAAACACCCTATTTAGTCTCTCATCTAAACTCAGAGATGTGACAAGACTAGATGCGTTTAAGACCGATGCCGAAATTCTCTATAACTGGCTAATTGAACCAGTTGAAATTCCCCTAACCCAGAGTCATGTTGAAACCCTCGTTTTTGTTTTAGACACAACTCTACAACGGATTCCCATGTCTGTTCTCTACAACAGAAGTCGCGATCGCTTTCTCATCGAAGACTATGCGATCGCTACTACACCAGGCATTACCATCATAGAACCCAAACCCCTCGATAACATTCCAATCAACGCCCTAACTGCTGGTCTTTCCGAAGAGCGATTTGGATTCAGCGGTTTAGATGGAGTTGAACAGGAAATTCGCACCCTTCGTCAACTTCTCGGCAGCCAAACTCTTCTTAATCAATCCTTCACCCGTCGAGCTGTCGAGGGATTAGTCAACTCCAGTCTGTTTTCCATTGTTCACGTTGCCACCCATGGGCACTTTAGCTCTAATCCCGAAAGAACCTTTCTATTACTCTCTGATGACCTCTTAAAAGTCAGAAGTCTAGACAGAGTGTTTCGCCTCAGCCCAATCACCCGAGCCAACCCTATTGAACTCCTGGTGATGAGCGCCTGTGAAACCGCCACCGGAGATGAGCGAGCTGCCTTAGGGTTAGCGGGGATGGCCATCCGTTCTGGCGCCCGCAGCACCCTAGCCACCCTCTGGCAAGCCAGGGATGACACGACTGCCAACCTTATGGTTGGGTTCTACCGCCGCCTCAAAGCTGGCGAAAACAAAGCCAAAGCCCTAAGAGATGCACAACTAGACCTGTTGAGCGAAAACCGAGATCAACCCAGAATCTGGGCGCCCTATACCTTAGTCGGAAACTGGCTGTGAGAGACCTGCAATCTTGAGTAGAAACCAGTCAGCCTAAACGGGAAGGTTTAAGCTGACTTTCATACCCAGCCCTATCAAGGCCTTTCCTAGTCCTCTACTTCACAACAGTCAATCAATGGCTTTTGCATGACCTCTTCCAAATCCAACATCTCGGCTAAATTTTGCCAAGATTCCTTTAATTCACCGTCGTCAGGGTTTTGAGTGAACTGCGTGGCTATATCTGTAACGTCATCATACCCAATCCCCTGATCCGACTGTTCTGCTACTCGTCGAATTGGTGCATCAACATAAACATAACTGAACGCATCACGGGGGTCACAGTAAAGTCTCAAAAACCAATGATAATTCTCATCCATCGTCAACTCCAGGCTGGAGGTTTCAGGAACTTGAAGACTGATGATTCCTGGGTCATCAGGTAGTTCAAAAAAGCCACGATAGACCTGTTCATTATTAGAGTTTACATAGGTTAGCTCACCCACCTCAACTTGACCAGCTTGGTAAGGACTGTAAAACCAGAGAGTTGGCGATTCAGAAACCGTGAAAATTGGTGACCGAGCTGGAATTAAAGCTGTCAAGGGCAATGTAGTTGCTGGGCAGTTATCACGATCAGTTCCAGCTGTCCGGTTAGTTGGACTACCGTAGTCATCCTCATCCTCATCTTCATCCTCATCTTCATCACGGCTACGGGCATTCTGATTATCATCCAAGCCACGGTTATGATTATTCTCACTCGAAGACCTATTCATGGATTCTGGAACAGCAATCTCAACCCAGTTTTGCAAAAATTGCTGAATCAATGTATTTTCAAAATTTGTCGTCTCGATGCCTGGTAAACTGTTGCCCATCCATGGTGAGAGCAGCAACACAATTTGAGTTGTTTTGGAAAGCAATAAATTCATCATGTTTTTAACCTAAAAAAACGAGTTATCTAGGCTTAGGGTAATAAGGGAAATTTAGGGCCGATCACATCCAGTTCTGTAGGAGCGAACAATCCTCTTTTGGGAGAGGCTACAGGGTGATTTAGTATTCAATGCAACTAATCAAAATATTTATCCTAAAAATTCTTGTTTTCACTCTATTTAGCTTAGTGCAATTATCATTATACACAACTAAGTTCAAACATATGCTTCCTTGTAAAACAAAATCCCTAACCCAGTTAAAATAAGCGCCAAAATAGCCGGGATAGTAGGAATCCAGACACCATTGATGAGGAAAACAAAACCAATCACTAAAATGCTTCCAGCTGCTATGGCTATCCCCAAAGTAAAGATAAAAGATTTCTTTGTTAACCAAGCAACTAAGCTACCGATACTCGACCAAATCCAAATCCAAAGTGCTTCTTGACCTTGGCTCCACCACGTAATTAAAGGACGTTCGTCTAGAACCGCACTAATAATTTGGCTCGTTAAATGCGCATTGACATCGACATGAGATAGCCGCAAATTTGGAGTTGAATAGAAATTAGTTCCAATATTCTCATTCCCAATTAGAACAATTCTATCTCGGACTAAATCATGTAATTCAGTGTTAATTGAGCCGTCTAGAATTTCAGCAACGTTCCGTTCTTCAGCAATTGGATTAGATTGGCGATAGTTAATCAAGGTTTGGTATCCATCAAAATCCTCAATATTTTTACCTCTAACCTGGTATCCCCCAGAGTTTGAGTTCACACGAGGAATAACTTGGTTACCAATTTCAATCTGTTTATTCGAAGTTTTAGATTCAGTATAGCCCTCTTCCTCAAGGTATTTTAGCGCCAATTTATAGCTAAAAGATGAATTTGTATTGCAAGGATGACTGCGTCTTGTTTTTAGAAGATGACGGCGAACTGGGTTGTTTTGACTAAATTCATCATAAGTTAAATCTGTAAACCCCAAAAAGCTAGATGATACGCCAGGAAGAGGATAGATTATATCCTGAGGTCTATCATCTTCTCCTGCATTACAAACACTGATAACTCGATCATGATCTTGCAAGTATTCAATGAGAGCTTGGCGACCTGGTTCTCGGGCAGGATAAAGAGCAAGGTTAATACCAATTAACCGAGGATTGTATTGGTCTATTTTTTTGAGAACTCTAAGCAAATCTTCATTATTGATCGGATACTCGTTTAACTGTCGTACATCTAATTCGTTGATTTTCACTAATAACAAACGTCGATCTGGGGGTTCTGAAGGACGCAAGTCCGACAAGGCATCCCAAGCATTCAACTCCCAGCTTTGCAACCAACCCAACGATCGCCCCCCCATCACCAAACTCGTCACCAGCATACTAGCCACCAACACCGTCCCTAACCCCTGCCACCAGGGCGA
>SMDP01000273.1 GCA_012911965.1 Geitlerinema sp. P-1104 | reverse complement strand
TATTACCGAGGCCTCTCGTTAATGACCTTAGAGGAGTATGAAGCGGCCCTAGCCTCCCTGGATGAGGCGTTGCGGTTGAGTCCTCAATGGGCCTCGATTTGGCATTGTCGCGGCTGGCTATTGGGGACTATTGAACAGTACGAGGGGGCGATCGCCTCCTTTGATCAGGCATTAGCTTTAAACCCCGAGGACCCCTGGACTTGGTATTATCGCGGTTTATCCCTGGCCTTTGCCGGAGAACCCCAGGAAGCGTTCGAGTCCGTCAGCCAAGCCTTACGGATTAAACCCGGTTTAAGTCGCGCTCAAGACCTATTTGAGCAGTTACAGTCCCTATTGAGCCACTAAAACTGGGGCCGGATATCGTTGTCTGACTTGGGAGCGCACTCAATGGCGATCGCCCCCAAGTCGGGCAACAATGAATTACGACTCGTCTGAGGAGTCCCGGATTAGCTTAGCAACTAAACCCGTCCAACCTGTTTGATGGTTAGCCCCTAAACCTGCACCTGTATCTCCGTTAAAATACTCATGAAACAGAACTAGGTTTTGCCAATGGGGGTCGGTTTGAAACTTCGCAATATCCCCATAGACCGGGCGTTGATTCCCTGAGTTTTGTTGGAAAATACGAATCAATCGTTGAGATAACTCCCGAGCAACTTCCTGAAGCGTCATTTCCTGACCTGAACCTGTCGGACACTCCACTTTGAAATCATCTCCTAGATATTGATGGAATTTTTCTAAGGACTCAATCAGTAAGAAATTCATCGGGAACCAGATAGGGCCGCGCCAATTAGAATTGCCGCCAAACAGATTTGTGGTGGATTCAGCCGGTTGATATTCAACGTTGTACCAATGACCCTCGCCTTCAAAAATGTAGGGATGGTCTCGATGAAACTGAGAAAGAGAACGGATACCATGAGGACTCAAGAATTCGGTCTCATCGAGCATCTTTTTCAGGATTTTTTGTAAGCGATCGGGACTCACAAGCGAGAGGAGTTGCCTTGCTCCCAACCCCGTCGTTTCGACACAAGCAATGTTTTCTTGTAAATCAGGACGATTGTTAATGAACCATTCCATACGGCGTTTAAAATCTGGAAGTGACTTTAAGGTTTCCGGGTTGAGTATCTGAACCGCAAACAGTGGCACAAGTCCCACCAGGGAGCGTACTTTCAGGCGTAGGCGATCGCCGTGGGGAAATTGCAATACGTCATAGTAAAAATTGTCACTATCATCCCAGAGATGGATGTCCGTTTCTCCCACACTATTGATGGCATCCGCAATATAGAGAAAATGCTCAAAAAACTTGCTCGCCATATCTTCATAGGCGGGATTTTCCGGCGCCAATTCCAGGGCGATGGCCAACATATTTAGACAGTACATCCCCATCCAGCTTGTCCCGTCTGCCTGGTCAAGATGTCCCCCAGTGGGCAATTGAGAACTGCGATCAAAAATCCCAATGTTATCTAATCCTAGAAATCCTCCCTGAAAGACATTGTTTCCCCCTTTGTCTTTGCGGTTGACCCACCAGGTAAAGTTGAGCAATAATTTTTGAAAGACCCGTTCTAGAAAATGTCGATCAGTCCGACCAAACAGTTCTTGTTCAATCTGGTAAATTCGCAAGGTGGCCCAAGCATGAACGGGTGGATTAACATCACTAAAATGCCATTCGTATGCCGGAATTTGACCGTTGGGATGGAGATACCATTCTCGTGTTAATAAATCCAACTGCCGTTTGGCAAAGTCTGGATCGATCATGGCGAGGGGAAGGACATGAAAGGCGGTATCCCAGGCAGCATACCAAGGAAATTCCCATTTATCCGGCATGGAGAGAATGTCATCGTTATACAGGTGAATCCATTCTTGGTTTCTGGCGTTCTCCCGTTGCGGCGTGGGTTGGGCCGGATCGCCGTTTAGCCAATCTTGGACAACATAGTGATAATATTGCTTTGTCCATAGCAAACCGGCAAAGGCTTGTCGTTGAATACGTTTCTGATCTTCGGATACGGACGTGGAGGAAAAACGCTGATAAAACTCATCGGCTTCCTGCTGACGTTGGGCAAAAATTTCCTCGAATTCTGCCCCAAAGGGGGTCGCTAATTCTGGAGAGTCACTCAATCGTAGGCAAATGGTTTTCGTTTGACCGGCACCAATAGTCCAGGAGTAGGCGGGGGAGACCTTGGTTCCAACATTTTCCGGATTAACAGCGTCTTTCCGTGCTTCGACGATATAGTCATTAATCCCATCTTTAACATAGGACGAGTGGTTTTTTGAGCCAAACAACTTTTCATTGTTGGTCTCATTTTCCGTAAAGAGCAACTCATCAGGTTTGGCACAATACAGCCATCGTTCTCCCAAGGTGGGATGACTGGCATGAATGACGGGGCAATCTGAGTCAGATTTCAACAGTCTCAGCTGAGGTTTTTCGCTGGTTTCATCCCAAGACCAGGTATTCCTAAACCAAAGAGTTGGTAAAAGATGTAGGGGTTTGTCTTCGTCGCCGCGATTGATGACCTGAATCTGGATTAAAACATCTTCGGCTGAGGCTTTGGCGTATTCAACAAAAACATCAAAATAGTTATTATTCTCGAAAACCCCAGTATCGAGCAACTCAAACTCTGGTTCTGTCCGATTTTTTTTGCTGTTTTCTTCAACCAATTGGCTATAGGGAAATGCCTGCTGGGGATACTTGTACAGGTATTTCATGTAGGCATGGGTAGGAGTGCTGTCAAGATAGAAGTAGTAGTCTTTGACATCTTCCCCATGATTGCCTTGAGGGCCCGTTAGACCAAATAGGCGTTCTTTGAGAATCGGATCTTCTCCATTCCAAAGTGCGATCGCAAAACAAAGGCGTTGATGATTATCAGAAATTCCACCAAGACCATCTTCTCCCCAGCGATAGGCACGAGAATGGGAATGGTTGTGGGGAAAGTAATCCCACGCACTCCCATCTTGGCTGTAATCTTCCCGTACGGTTCCCCACTGCCGTTCACTTAAATAAGGACCCCATCGACGCCAATGTGCTTGATGAGTCCGTGCTTCGTTGAGTCGTGTTTCTTCTGCCGTCATGAGTGTTATTTAAAATAAAGTTCTGATTGTCTTTTACCGTTTGCCTTAAGCAGACCAGGGTTCGCTGAAGTCATGGTAAAGGGTTAAGCCACCATCGATAAACAGGGTTTGACCTGTGATATAAGCGGCTTCGTCTGATGCCAAAAATGCCACCCCTGCCGCCATTTCTTCGGAAGTTCCTGCCCGACCCATGGGAATATGGCTTTTGACTTTGGCTTTCTCCTCTGGGTCATTGATCCAGGCTTCATTGATGGGGGTAATGGTTGCACCTGGTGCAATCCCATTGACGCGAATTTTTTTAGAGGCATATTCCAATGCCAGGGTTTTGGTTAGATTTCCCATGCCACCTTTACTCACAGAATAGCTGAGATATTGAGGTCTAGGGATAATTTCATGGACACTAGAAATATTGATGATAATTCCCTGACTGTCGCGATTGAGAAAATGTTTAATCGCTTCACGGGCGCAGAGATAGGAACCCGTGAGATTGACGGCAATGACTTTGCTAAAGTTGTCCGTCTTGGTTTCATGAGTTGGACTCTCCATTTGAATCCCGGCATTGTTGACCAGGATATCGAGTCCACCAAAGGTTTCAATGACGGTGTTGATCATCTCAACCACATCATCTTCTTGGGAAACATCACCCTGTACCAACAAGTCTTTGACCCCACAGCCTCGAATATCACCACAGGCTTTGTCCATCATCTCAGCAGTATCGGCGGCATCTTCAGGACTGCTGCGGTAGTTGATGGCGACGTTGACCCCTTCTCGAGCTAAACGAATGGCGATCGCCTGACCAATGCCAGAACTTGCACCCGTGACTAGGGCATTTTTTCCTTTTAGACCTTTCATCGCATTAAACCTTTATTTTTTAGCAATTAGAACCCTAGGTTCTAAGGACGGGACAAAAAATCTGAAAGCCTTAGCCTCAGGCAAATCCAGCCTCAAATCCAAACTATAGTCCCTCCGGTTGAGGTGAAAATCGAGGAGCGGGGGGATAGCGTCAAGTCGGGGTGAGAGGGTTGGATAGGAATTACCACAAAACCAATCTCCCCTCTCAGGGACAAGCTTAACTAATTAGAAAATATTTTGCGCCCCCACTTGGACTGATACCCTGTTGGTCTTTGGGTCAAACCGTTGTGGCAAGCGGGGTTGTGGGTGATGTCCGAGGGGCAAATCCGTCGTTCGGGGTTCCGAGACCCTGGACTCCTATGGGAAATTTCACGCAAAAGTGAATAAGCTCGGCGGCTCCAGAAATATATATACTAAGTAGAAACTTTTAGGGAGTATTGCCGATGGTTCTGGATATTACGACTCAGGATGGCTTCGATGTTGCATTTGCCACCTCTGGCGACGATTTCATCGTTATGGCTAACTTGCCGCCGGAGCAACTTGATCGCCTCCAGAGTTCACCCCTGACCGATGCGGTCTATCTCGTGGATGGGAATAACTATTTGGAAAATAATGATGTGGGGCGCCTGTTGGTGGGAGGCCCAGGGAATGACACCATTATTGGCGGTGCTGGGGATGATACGATCCAAGGCGGTGCTGGGGATGATTCTCTGATTGGCGGGCCGGGGAATGATGTTCTCTCGGGCGGCGAGGGCATTGATACTCTGACTGGGGGCGGTGGCTCGAATCAG
>SMDP01000272.1 GCA_012911965.1 Geitlerinema sp. P-1104 | reverse complement strand
GACTCGCAACCACCTCGCTTTCATCCCGTCACCCAGCCTAAAGGCTAGGGTGCGGGGCTTTCGCGAAAGAGGCTAATGTGCCATATGCCCTCCCCAACCGGGCAGTCTAGGGGCAGATCGGTTTTCTCTTTCTCAGAAATGCCCCCTTGGCTTGCGGGTGTGGTAAGCTGAAACTCAATGTCGTGCTTCTCAGGTTCCTATGGCTCGCTACACTGCTATTTTCGTTGTAGCCGCTCCGGTCGAGCATGTCAGGCAGATTCTGCCTGAGCTTCTGCAAGCGTGCGACTTCGAGCCAATCTATCAGACGGAAGATTACTTTATGGCACGGGAAACCCCAGGGCGGGTTTCCTATGCCAAACTGGTCACGGTTGATGTTCTCATCGATGTCCCCCTTGATGAGAGATCAGAAGTGCGCCTGAATTTCGTGGTAAAAAACGAAGAACTCCCCCTGCAAGTGAACAACCACTGTCAGACTATGTTCGAGTCCGTGAAAGCAGCCGTCGTTGAGAGTCAGCAATGGCAACTCCTAGAAACCGTGTCCGGCTGAATCCCTCCGAGACTACATCAACCCCCAACCTCTCTCGGATGTTGGGGGTTTTTAGGATTAATCGCGAATCTGAACCGGCATCACCAAGTGAATCATCTTCGTTCCCCCTAGGGGGGTGAGAATCACCGGGGAGGTGGCGGTGTTTAACTGAAGTTGGATTTCTGTCGATTGGAGATTGCGCAGGGATTCCATCACGTACTTGACATTGAAGGCAATCTCAAGACTCTCTCCAGAAATTTGGGCAGGTAAACATTCTGTCCCACTCCCCACATCCGCCGCATCAACCCCCAGGGTCACCTGTTGCGCGGCACTGTCAAAGCTAAACTTAACGATATTGTTTTTGCGGTCAGCAATGACGGCAATGCGTTCTAGGGCGCTGAGGAGGGCGCGGCGATCGAGATTCGCTTGATTGTCAAACTCCCGGGGAATTAGTTGACGATAAGCAGGATATGCCCCCTCTAGGGTGCGACTGGTGAGGCGACGGTCTGCGACCTCAAACACCGCTTGTCCTTCGTCAATAGAAAGGGTTAGGGGGGTGGGGGTGGCTCGTTTGCCGATGGTGCGCTCTAATTCCCGTAGGGCCTGGGCAGGAACGGTGACTTCAAAGACTTCATCATCCCCCAAATTCATAGCGGGGCTATCCCCATCATTGAGGGCTTCGACGACGGCGAGACGATGACCATCGGTGGCGGCAAATTCAATGCCATCAGCTCGAACCGCCAGGTGAACCCCCGTGAGGACTTGTTTGGTTTCGTCAGAACTGGTGGCAAATAGGGTTCCCCGTAAGCCTTCGAGGAGTGACTCACTGCCGAGTTGAATGACTTTACCGTCTTCAATGGCGGGCAGTTCTGGAAATTCCTCCACACTCATGCCTTGGACTTTATAGGTTCCCGAGAGGGAGCTGAGGGTGGTTTGATAACTATCTGCGTCCTGTTCTAGGGTGAGGTCTCCCTCGGGGAGCCGGGAGACAATATCATTGAGGAGTTTAGCCGGTAGGGCCACGTCCCCACTGGCTTCGACTTGGGCGGCAAAGCTGGTGCGAATCCCTAGGCTGAGATCGAAGCCGGTGAGTTGAATCTGTTGCTGTTGAGCATCGGCGGTGAGGCGGATATTAGCTAAAACCGGATGCGTTGGACGGGAGGGGACGGCATGGATGGCTAAAGATAGATGGGTGTTGAGTTCCCCTTGGGTGCAAACCAGTTTCATAGTGGGTCAATTGGAAAAGGGTGCGGGTCAAAATCGGGCTGTTGCACGATGGCACAGCTTTAAGAGGTTACCATGAGCCTGTGCGACGCGCTGCGGGAGGCTGGCTGAGATGATGGTGTTGCCGTTGAGGGCGATCGCCTCTCAGATTTTACTACTGTTGGTGGCCGTGGCGATCGAGTCAACGGTGTTTCATCATCGCTTGGCGGTGAGCCGACGTCTGAGTGTTCAATATGCCCTCGCCCTAGATTTACTCTGTGTGGCGTTAGGCTGGCTGGGCTTCTTTGTCCTGGTTGAGCTGTTTGCGTCTCATCCCTGGGTGATTCAGGTGATGGGCTATATCTTTACGGGTCGTTTTATCGACAGTCCCGGCCGGGATGGGATTGAGCCAGTGGTGGCTGTGGCCACAATTATCCTCTTTTTTAGCAGCTTTTTTCTGAAAACCCAGTTGCTCTATCACTTGCAACGCCTTCAGATCTTTCCATTTGAGAGCGAGGGGTTGTATCACCAGTTTCAGCAGGCCAAAACGCAACGACTGATTCGCTATCAGATCCGAGTTGACCAGGATCGCACCATCTTATTAGCGCATGGCTTGAGTCATGGGGCGATTTTTTTTCTCTTGGTGGTGATGATTCTAGGACTCTAAGGGCGGCTGGGGGCGTTAGGCCCAGATCCAGAAAGCCGCCTCAGGTGAGGCGGCTTCTGACGGTAGAGTATTGCATTTTTTACGTGCTTAAAACAGTTTTTAAATCGAACGGGACACTGACGACAGGGGACAAACCGAGATGACGACCTGTCAAAGAACCGATTGATTGAAACACCGAGTGGCTTACGCGGTTTCGAGCCAGTCAAAAATGCGATCGAGTTGTTCGAGATTGATCAGTCCATACTGCCACAGAACCATGGGGAAGGCGTTGGGAGCGTTCTCACCATGGCGCAGAGCCAAATCGATGGAGTTGGAGGGAACAGACAAATCGTCTTGTAAAAAACGAATCAGTTTTGCGAGCTTGTTAAATTTCATGATCCTAAATGAGTCCTTTTCTCGGACATTCTTACTATGCAATAGATTGGGCGGTCACTCTGCGATCGATATAACCCTTTTGTTGTGATCTTGATCGCTTTGGGGTGCGATCGCCTCCCAGAAGGGTTTTCCTGCAAAACACCCCTGATTCAGGCGATCCCCACTGGAGTCAAGGTTCAGTCTTTTGGGAGAGGCTATTCTGTAAAATCTCCAGTAGAGCGCCGTATTTTTTTCAATTTGAACCGTCTAGCGATTCTTGGAGTTCCTGAACAAACGGTCTCCTATCCCGGCAATGTTTAGACCGGTTATTACCATCAGTGACACATTCGTGACACGTCAGTGACACTACTGAGTTAAGCCCTGACTTACGCCGATTTCCTCCGCAAAGCTGCCGAGAAACGCGCTTTAACTGACCCCATCCTGACGGAAATAAGGGATTAAGTCCCAGAACTGTTTCCTCCTAGTGAGGAAATTCGTGAGTCACTCAAGACTCCCACTGCGATCCACACCACCGTTTGGCAATAGCCAACCTGACTTCCCAGTACAGCTAGAGTTCCCAAACAGGAGAAGAATCTATCTAGCCCCGGACAATTTCGGGTAAACCTTGCTAAACAGAGAGGGAAAAGCAGTATAACACCACTTTTCCCCAACAATCGGGATGACTGGATTCGAACCAGCGGCCCCTTCGTCCCGAACGAAGTGCGCTACCAAGCTGCGCTACATCCCGGCGTTAGACTTCGGATGGGCTAACCATCCTAACACAGGATAGTCTAACACAGACTGAGGCCGTTCACGATTAATTTAACTGAATCGAGACCAAGAATCTGCCCCTGAGCCTCAGCCCTCATTTTGTGCTGGCAGTGAACCGCTCCTGAAGCCTCCATCCATTAGCCAGCACAAGGGGCCAGACCACTGCTTGGCTCAACAGTGGTCTGGCCCCGGCGTGGTGCAGGGTCGGCGTGGCGGCTGCCTATTTCAATTTTTGCTTGATAAAGGCGAGAATCTGGGACGTTTGTTTTTTCAAGTTGGCCACTTCTTTCTCCAAACTAGCCACCTTGGCCTGTAACGCCGCGACCTCGTCACCCCCAGCTCCTGGGGCGGCCCCAGCCGGGGCGGCTTTACTCGGAGCAGCAGCAGCGGCGGCCCGAGGTTTCTTGGATTTGGCCATGGCCGCCTTAATTGCCTTGAGAAGCTGTGTCTTCTCAAAGGGCTTTTCGATGAACTCGAAGAACTCAAACGGCTCGGAAATCTTTTCAGTGACCTCTTCCTTACGTCCCGACATGACCAGCAGCGGGATTTTGCGGAGTTTAGCGTCGGCCTGAATTTCCTGGAAGACTTCCCAGCCGCTTCGTTTGGGCAGCAGGAAGTCCAACATAATGAGACTGGGCTTATCGGAGTGAATCTTATTCAAACCTTCTTCGCCATCCTTGGCTTCGACCACATCGAAGTTTCCGGGAGGCAACATACTCTTAACAGTTTTTTGGATGACACGACTGTCATCGATGACTAAAATTTTGTGACTTGCCACGACTGACTCCTTGAGCGGTGCGCGAAGGGATAGGCTGAGGGATAGATGCTTTCTAGTGTACCCCACCGGATACAGTCTATCAAAACGTGGGGGTCTGGGGGAGCAATAGAACCCCGTCCTCAACGAAGCGAAGCGGAGTAGGGCGGGGATACATGGACGCCCCCAGGCAAAGAGCAGGTATTCGATGTGCCTGCTCTTTGCCTTTCCTAACAAGCTATACTAAACTACTCAGCATAGAGTTAAATTAGCCATGCTAGTATTCGAAGCAAAATTACGAGGAACAGGCAAGCAGTACGCCATCTTAGATGAGATGATTCGTACCGCTCGTTTCCTGCGTAATTCCTGCCTTCGTTACTGGATGGACAACCCAGGGGTTAATAAGTACGACCTCAATAAATATTGCCGGATA
>SMDP01000271.1 GCA_012911965.1 Geitlerinema sp. P-1104 | reverse complement strand
TTGGGGAAAAGTGAGGGAACTTGGAGCCTCCGCTACAATGATTTTAGCCCTGCTGTATGTCCCCTTGCTGACAAAATGCTGTGACCGAAGATTTGGATCGGTACTATCGCATCCTTGGCCTTGAACCAGGTGCATCGATTGAAGAGGTGAATCAAGCCTATAAAGACTTGGTGTTTATCTGGCATCCCGATCGCATTCCCGGCGATAATCCCCGCTTACAACAGAAAGCCGAGGAAAAGCTCAAGTCTATCAATGAGGCTCGTGATTCCCTGCGGGCCGCCCATCGGGAACGTCCCACAGCCCCCCCCAGGGAGTCGCCGGGGCGATCGCCCTCTCCGTCACCTCCCCGTCGTGATCCCAGAGCGTCCTATTCTCATCATCGCCCTCCCCGTCGCCCCTCTCGGGATCTGAGTCATGCGGATTTACGGGGGGCGAATTTTCGTGAAAAAGACCTTTCTGGGCGCAATATGGAGGGGGCAATTTTGGTGGATGCCAATCTCAGTGATACCTTTATGCACCGGGTGAATCTGATGGGGGCAGATTTGTCGGGGGCGAATTTGTTTCGGGCCAATCTCTTGGAGGCGGATCTCAGTTATGCGATTTTACGCAATGCTAACTTGATTGGGGCCGATTTGAGCGGGGCGGATTTGAGTCACGCGGATTTACGAGGGGCAAAGGTGGGGACGAGTAATCGCTTGTTGGTGAAACTCACAGGGACTAAACTAACGGATGCCATTCTTCCCGATGGCTCGGTGTATCAATAATTCGATATGGCAACGCTGAATCAACAACTGGCTCAAACTCTATCTCGGGAGTTTTCTTTAACTCTCCATCATGTCTCGAATGCCTTAGAACTCTGGCTTGATGGGGCGACGATTCCCTTTATCGCCCGCTATCGCAAGGAACGCACCGGCGAGATGACGGAGGTGGTGTTACGGGAGTTATTTGAGCGATATGGCTATTTGAGTGAGCTGGAGGAGCGCAAAACTACGATTTTAGAGGCCATTTCGGCTCAGGGAAAACTGACGGAGGATTTAGAGAAGAAGATTCAGGCCTGTCAGCAGAAAACGGATTTAGAGGATCTTTATCTCCCCTATCGCCCCAAACGCCGCACTCGGGCGACGATCGCCCGGGAACGAGGGTTGGAACCTTTGGCGGAGGCGATCGCAGCTCATAATCGTCCCCAAGCTGCACCCTTTAATTTAGAGGGGGAAGCTGCGAAATTTATTAACCCCCAGCAGGAGGTGGAGACGGCGGCGGCGGCCCTTCAGGGTGCAGCGGATATTTTGGCGGAGGCGATCGCCGAGGATGCGGAGATTCGTGCCCAGTTAACTCAAACACTCTTGGAACAGGGGAGTTTTACGTCTCAGATTAAGAAAGACTACCCCGAAGGCAGCACGAAGTATGAAACCTATCGCAATTATCAAATTTCCAGTCGTAAAATTGCCCCTCATAATCTCTTGGCCCTGTTACGTGGGGAACGAGAGGGAATTTTGGATCTCAAACTCACCCATGATGAGGAGCGGTTTTTGCAGCAGTTGTCGAACCGCCTTATTCGCACGGGCGATCGCCGGTTACGTGAGTTTTATCAAGATGTGATTCAAGATGCCTATAAACGCCTGTTGCAGCCTTCGATTACCAATCGGGTGATTGGGGAAAAACGGGATTGGGCAGATGAGGCGTCGATTGAGACGTTTGAGGCTAATTTGCGGGCCTTGTTGTTGGCGGCCCCGGCTGGACGGAAGGCGACGCTCGGCCTTGATCCAGGCTTCCGCACTGGCTGTAAGGCTGCCGTAATTAGCGACTTGGGCAAGTTTTTGACGTATGAAACCATTTTCCCCCATCAGTCGGCTAAACGCCGCCAGGAGGCGGCGCAAACGCTACTAAATTTGGTCAATACCTATGGCATTGAGTTGATTGCCATCGGCAATGGAACGGCTAGCCGTGAGACGGAACGGTTTGTCAAGGAGGTGTTGCAGGGGTTGGAGAGTCCGCCGATCGCCCTGTTGGTGAATGAGTCGGGTGCGTCGGTGTATTCGGCCAGTGAGGTGGCGATCGCCGAATTCCCGGAACTGGATGTGACGATTCGCGGGGCCATTAGTATTGCCCGGCGTTTACAGGATCCCCTGGCGGAGTTAGTGAAAATTGACCCGAAATCGATTGGGGTGGGGCAATATCAGCATGATGTGAATCAGACGCTGCTGAAGCGCAAACTGGCGGAAACGGTGGAGAGTTGTGTCAACTATGTGGGGGTGGATCTCAATACGGCTTCGGCGGCGTTGTTAACGTCGGTGTCGGGGTTGTCGAAGACGGTGGCCAACAATATCGTGGCCTATCGCGATGAACAGGGGGCGTTTCGTAATCGTCGTCAGTTGTTGAAGGTTTCCAAGTTGGGGCCGAAGGCGTTTGAGTTGTCGGCGGGGTTTTTGCGGGTGCGCGATGGGGAGAATCCCTTGGATAATACGGCGGTTCACCCAGAACGCTATGGGGTTGTCGGGGCGATCGCCAAAGATTTAGGGGTATCCCTGGCGCAACCGGAACGCATCGCTGAGGGGATGCGATCGCGGGATTTAAAGAGTTATGTCACGGACGAGGTGGGGGAGCCGACGTTACGGGATATTTTAGGGGAGTTGGAGAAACCGGGACGAGATCCTCGGGATGAGTTTACCTATGCCAGTTTCAAGGAGGGGGTTGAAACCTTAGCTGACTTACAGGAGGGGATGGTGCTGGAGGGAGTTGTGACGAATGTGGCTAATTTTGGGGCGTTTGTGGATGTGGGGGTGCATCAGGATGGTTTGGTGCATATTTCTCAGTTGGCGAATCGCTTTGTCCGCGATCCGAATGAGGTGGTGAAGGTGGGAGATGTGGTGAAGGTGAAGGTGTTATCGGTGGATGAACGGTTGAAGCGGATTGGTTTGTCGATTAAGGAGGTTTAGGGGGAACCACGTAGGGGCAATCCCTTGTGGTTGCCCGAGAGGGGTTAGGGGAGCCAGTCGGGGTTGAGAAGGGTGTCTAGGTCGGTGATGGGTTCTTCGGGAAAGGTGTTTAGGGGCAGTTGAGACAGATCGGCGGCGTTGTTGCGTCCGTCATTGTGACATTGGTGATAAATGTCTTGAGCGTAGGGTTTTAGGCTGGGACTTTCGTTGAGTAGGTCACGAATTTGCCGACGAAATTCTCGGATTTCTCGCTGCCAATGTCCTTGATTTCGGTCTCGTTCTGCGTCCCAATAGTTGAGTTTTAGGAGATGCTCGATTAACAGAATGAGTAGACTTTTGAGTTTTCGTTTATCCCGACGAGCCAAGTCTGTGATTTCCTCAATGAGATTCTCTAAGTCTAGGGCGTTAAAGTCTCGGGTTTCCAGTTTCTGCCGGGTTTGCAGGAGCCAGAGATGATAGTCGTTGTCGTAGAGGTTGGGGGAGATGGGGGTGGAATGGGCCAGCATAGGAGCGGTGGGATGATGGGAGCTTGAGGCTTGGGGATGATGCTCTCAGCACTAGGCTAGCATTTTTGTTAGACTTCCTTCTGAAAGCGGTTTGGGGAGTTGGATGGCGATCGCCATGAGAGTTGATGTTGCTGTTGTGGGTGCTGGATTAGCCGGGTTGATGGCCGCGTTACCGTTGCAGGCGGCGGGGTATTCGGTGCTGCTACTGGAAAAGTCCCGGGGTTTGGGGGGACGGTTGGCTTCCTATCGGCTGAATGGCTCTCGCTGCGATCGCGGGGTGCGCTATTTGACGGAGGAGGGCCGCTTGTTGTCGGGGTTTGTGCGATCGCTGCGTCAGCGTGGGGTGCTTGAACCCTGGATTGAACAAGGTCATATCTATACGGCTGAGGGGTTGCGTCTCGATTCTCCCCGTACTCATTATGTCGCGCCTGAGGGAATGAGTCAGATTGCCAAGGAGTTGGGCCAGGGGTTAACGGTTTGGTACAGTCGCCGGGTGCAAACCCTAGCCCCTGAATCCGAGGGCTGGCATTTAGGGTTAGAGGCGGTTGTAGAGGGGTCTGAGGTTCCCCTGGAGGTGAAGGCTCAGGCGGTCATTCTGGCAATTCCTGCTCCCCAGGCGCTCCCCATTGTGGAGACTCTACCGGGGATGACGCAAGAGATACTCACCCCCTTGGCCTCTGTTAGTTATGATCCATGCTTAACGCTACTGGCCCAATATCCTCAGAATGGGGTTCCGGCAGAGATTCCCTGGTGTTCTCTGGAGTTTCCGGGCGATCGAGACTTATCTTGGCTGGGATTGGATAGCAGTAAAGGTACGTCGTCAGCGCCGAGGGGCGATCGCCCCTTAGTCGTCATTAATAGTAGCCCCGAGTTAGCGCGATCGCACATTGATGACGAAGACGTTACCCCAGTCATTGAACATCTCCTAAACCAAGGAGCTGCTCACGTCGGAGATTGGTTAAACACGCCCGAAACCACCCATCTCCACCGTTGGCGCTATGCCTTCCCTCGCCAAACTTGGTCACAGGACAGTTTAGTCCTACCCACTCCGTTTCCCCTCATCTGTTGTGGAGACTGGTGTGGTTCTCATCAAGTCGAAACCGCCCTACGCTCAGGCCTAGCCGCCGCCAGTGCCACAAACGCTCAACTCCAACAGCACCCCCTCCCCACCCTGAGTCAATTGATGAACTCCCCGCCCAAATGATGCGTTCCGGCTGGTAGGGGCAAAAAATTTTTCGCCCTTACAATCGATAGGCTTAGGTTAAAACCCC
>SMDP01000270.1 GCA_012911965.1 Geitlerinema sp. P-1104 | reverse complement strand
GCTGTAGGGGCGAACCCTTGTGGTCGCCCTCCTCGGTGTCTCATGATTGGGGTAATTTCAGGGCGATCGCCCTTACTATTCACTCTAACCTAATCGTTCCACATCCTCCACGGACAAAGATAACGCCTCAGCTAATTCCTGGTTTTATTCTAACTCCAGTTCTTCATTATATACTTGTCCAAAAAAGTAACGTTCTTTTGTCAAACTAAGTCTGATAGATTCCTCGCTTTTTAGGGGCTTTCTTACTGAATCTAAATCCTTACGCTTTGGCAGTTTGATCGGATTGGTAATCGTTGCTAAAGTCAGGGCGCGAGGGGGACTTTTCAGAGCCTTCAAGTCTTTTAAAAAGGTAGGCTTATACTCAGTTTTCATTCTTTCTCAAGTTCAGCTAGGGCGGCTTCCAAGTCCAAAGAAGTTTCATCCTTGACTTCCCTCATGGCTTGATAAAGTCCCTCGTCTTCAATAACCTCTAGCAGTCGCTTATAATCACTGAAATCCAAGATTACTTTACGAATTTTACCGGAAACATCTGTAATCAATTCTTGGGCAAAGGGATATTGTTCTGCTTGCATAGTTTCTCTCTGAAGTCACTGTATCGGAAAATTCTATCAAGAAATATCACACAAACTTGGGCAACAGGTTTTCCCGGGAAGACTCTTCACGGCGATTCCGGGACCCCCAACGGTCATTCCCGTCCTGATATTGTCATGGTTCCTTAACTCCTGCCAAGTCTTCTATCTGCCATTCTACCAAGACATCCCCAGGGGCGAAAAATTTTTCGCCCCTACTTTCCTGTAGATTGGCTTTTCCTCAAGGGTTTGAGAACATAAAGGAAAGACGATCGCCCCCCAAGGACAACCGCCTGGAACACTCTACAATGGAGGAAGTGATTGAAGGGGAACCGCTCATGGATCGTGCGTTGGTGGGTCGCTTAGGAACTTTTGGCGCCGCCGTGGTGGTGGGTGCAGCGGCCAGCGCGATCGCCCCCACCAGCCTTCCTATCGTTATCGCCGGAACCGCCCTGTCTGGGGTCGCCGGGGGGATTTTTGCTAATGACTTGGGGGCCATGGATGCCCAGTTGGGAGATCCTGACTTACGCAATGCCCATTTGACGCGGGCCGTGGGGCGGGCGATCGCCGTTGTCATTAACGAAGTGGCCCAAAACCACCAGGGGCGATCGCGCCTCGCCCTGGACGCTTTAGCCCAAAGCGCCCGACAGGATTGGCCGCACATCATCAAAGACATCCTGGGACATCAGACCCCAACCGGATTATTTGAAGAAAACTTAGCCGAAACCTACTTTGCGACAGCGGCCAAGGACTTTGAGACTCTGCGGGCCTTAGCCAATTGGCAAGACTGGCGACCGGTGATTCACGCCTTGCGACCTAGGGCGCGACGCTGGTTGCGCCAATCCTGGCGGGGCCGACTGGGGCGCTGGCGGTCTGGGGGCCTGTATCCCTTAGGCACCTTGACTCCCACCCTCGTGGATACCCTAGCCCAAGAATTGCATAAACAGTTCCCCAAAGCCATCCGGGAAGTCTTGAAGCGGGATTTTGCCCAGGGAGAAGAAGCCTTTGCCGGGATGGTGTTTGACCTGCTGGGGAACCTAACCGCAGGTCAGCAGCAATTGGCACAACACTTGACGGAGTTGCGACAACAAACCGCCTCCCTCTCCCAAATTTTAGCCGACCAATTGACCCGGGACTTACAACGGCTAGAGGGGATTGTGATTGAGGAGAGTGAAACAATCCGCAAGACTGTAGAAGACGAACATGAAAAAACCCGCGCCGAGATTATCGGGGCAATTCGCCAACCTCAACCCCCAAGCCGCCAAAACCCCAACCCTCCCAGCAACCTCGCCCGCTACCGTCGCACCGTTCCTAAGTTTGTCGGGCGGGAGGTGGCCCTGGCGGAATTGAGCGCCTTGTTTGCCGATGTCGACCAGGTGGCGATCCCCCTGTCAGGAATGGGGGGACTGGGGAAAACCGAGTTAGCTTGGCAATGGGCGCAACAGGAATATGAAGCGGGGACTTTTCCCGGTGGGGTAGTCTGGTTGGACATGGTGGCGGGGAATCCGGGAGAGCAGTTGCTGCTATTTTATCAGACCGAGTTTCAGCAGCCAGTCCCCGGGGAGTTGCCGACGCTGGCCCAGCGGCTGGCCTATTGTTGGCAGCATTGGCCCCAGGAGGGGGCGGTGTTGCTGGTGTTGGATGATGTGGTGCGAGAGCGGGATGGAGCCAAGTTGTCCCTGTTTCGCCCTGGGGGACAGTTTCGGGTCTTGTGGACGACGCGGGAACGCTGGACTGGGGTGCAGGATTACCGCTTGGATACCCTTTCCGATGAGGCGGCGCGGCAGTTGTTGAGCAGCTACCTGGACGGGGCCCGGTTGGAGGCAGAACCCGAGGCCCTGGGGGAGTTATTGCGCTGGTTTGACGGCTTGCCCTTGGGGTTGGAGTTGGCGGCGCGCTATTTGGCGTTGGATGAGTTTTTGTCCATTGCTGACTATCTGCAAGGGTTACATCTGACTCATGACTCCCTCGATGTGACCGTGGAGATGGCCTATCCCTACGGATTAGAGGCGGCTTTGGCCTTCAGTTGGGCGCGGCTGGAGGATGAGGCGGCGCGGCGGCTGGCCCTGCGCTTGGGGCTATATGGGGCGGCGGCTATTCCCCTGACAGCAGAGGAGCAACGGGATTGGCGTGAGCCGTTACGGAAGTTGGTGAATTTGAATCTTTTGGAGCGGGAGGCGGCGGATTCGCTGCGGTTACATCCTTTAGTGCGGCAGTTTGTGCGGCAACGGTTGGCGGTGGCGTTGTCTACGGAGGCGCGGGCTGAGTTGCGGCGGGAGGTGGCGGGAGTGATTATGAAACAGGGTCAACGGATTCCTTACCGTTTTACGATGGCTCAGGCGCGGGAGTTTGCCCCCTGGATTCCTCATTTGCAGGAGGTGGCGGAGAAGTTGTTGCCCTGGGTGGGGGATGAGGAGGCGATTGAGCCTCTCACCCGTATTGCTTGGTTTTACGAAGGTCAGGGACTCTATGATGCGGCGCAACCTTGGTATGAGCAGGCTGTAGTGGTGGTGAAAGAGCGCTTGGGCAACCAAGATCGACACACGGCCACTGCCCTCAACAACCTGGCGGAGTTATACGAGTCGCAAGGGAAGTATGCCGACGCCGAACCACTTTACTTTGAAGCCCTGAAGATTAAACGGAAGAGCCTGCCCGCCAATCATCCCAGTTTAGCCACCAGCCTCAACAACCTGGCGGGGTTGTACCGAGCGCAAGGGAAGTATGCCGACGCCGAACCACTTTACTTTGAAGCCCGGGAGATTGTTCGGGATATGCCCTCCAATCATCCCGATTTAGCCACCTACCTCAACAACCTGGCGGAGTTGTACCGAGTGCAAGGGAAGTACGTCGCCGCCAAAGACCTTTACTTAGATGCCCTGAAAATTAACCGGGAGAGCCTGCCCCCCAATCATCCCGATTTAGCCATGAACCTCAATAACCTGGCCTTGTTGTATGACCTACAAGGGAAATATGCCGACGCTGAACCACTCTATTTTGAAGCCCTGAAAATTACACAGAATAGTCTGCCACCCAATCATCCTCAGTTAGCTAGCCACCTCAACAACCTGGCGGAGTTGTACCGAGTGCAAGGGAAGTACGCGGCCGCTGAACCCCTCTACTTGGAGGCGGTGGTAATTTTTTGGAAAAGTTTGGGGGAAGAGCATCCCACTACAGAAGATATTCTCAATAACGTAATCGGTTTCTACCGTACCGCCCTCGCCGCTGGACTTCCCGACCGCCGCCTGCGCCAACATCCCCTCGGTGACCTGATTCGCTCTCGGCTTGTAACCCCATTGTGAGCTACGGATTCATGAAACTCCCCAACGGGAATCGCGCCCAACTCGGTAATAAAATTGATGATTATTGCCTCAATTCTAACCACCGTAAAGGTCAACACAAAGCCAGACTCTTTGCCAGTCGTTTAGGGATTACCCGCGAAAATTCAGAAATTCTGAAAAATGCCATTTATCGCGCTGTGATTTCTGAAGATGCCACCCTACGCAAAACCAACGAATATGGTCAACACTACAACCTCAAATTTCGACTCAAAACTGATTTCGGCTCTTCCCTAATTCTTACCGCTTGGATTATCCGTAGTGATGAAAACTTTCCCCGCTTGACCAACTGCTACCCTGTTAATCATGAATAAAACCACCCGACAAAAACCCCAAGACCTCGATATCGTTGCCCTCCTCGCCAATCGCGACACCAGCCACTTTGAAACCGGACAACCCATCCGCCTCCTCAAAGGTCAAATCGGAACCGTCGTGATGGAATATGGCGACGAAGCCCTCGAAGTGGAATTTACCAACAACGACGGTACAACCTTCGCCATGGAAACCCTTCCCCTAGATGCGGTCCTACTCCTCCATGACGAACTCCTGCAAACGCCCTGAACCGAACCGCCCAATCCCCCCTCAGTGAGGCGATTCGCGCTCGGTTGTAGCGGCTTGGGGGCGCAAACGTTGAACCCCCACGAAAATGATGAACCTAACCCAGTCGTTCCACATCCTCCACAGACAAGGATAACGCCTCAGCCACTTGCTCTCGACTTAACCCCATTGACAGCAGTTTATGAATCGCGTCTCGTTGGCTTTGTTCGGCGCGATCGGCCCGTTGGCGTTCGAGTTTAGCGAGTTCGCTACCCGTGAGCAATAAATTACCCTGATTATCCTACCACCGTAA
>SMDP01000027.1 GCA_012911965.1 Geitlerinema sp. P-1104 | reverse complement strand
ACCTATGCTGACCGACAAGAAACGGGGATTGTTGTGGCCCATGACGCGGTCAATAAAGCGATTCTCTGCAACCTGTTTGGTCTGGGGCCGGAGCATTTTTGGAACTTCAAACAGGGGAATGGTTGCGTTAGCGTCATTGACTATCCCAAAGGGACAGGGGGCCATGGGGTCCTGCAAACGTCGAATGTTACCGCGCATCTGAATGATGGGGTGTTTGACCAAACCGCCGCCGGAGCGTTGTAATGGGAAGCCGAGAACGACAGGTTAAGGAGGAACAGGATTCATGACGGGTGTGGAGTCCCTAGGGGAGCAGACGCCTCAGTCTCTGGTTATCCGACAGGCTCGTGTGGTCGATCCCATGACCAAGTGCGATCGCATCCTCGATGTTTGGTTACAGGAAGGACGCATTAAGCAGGTGGGGGTTGACCTAGACGCAGTCCCCGCAGACTGTCCAGAACTCGAGGCCCAAGGCTCAATCCTGGCCCCCGGTTTAGTCGATGTCTATAGCTACAGCGCCGAACCGGGATTTGAAGACCGGGAGACCTTCGCTGACTTGAAACGCTCCGCCTTGGCTGGGGGCTACACCCGCTTAGCTTTGGTAGCACAACAAGATGAGTTAGTCAACCATGCCGCTGGAGTTGCCCAACTGCAAGCCTTAGCCAGCCAACCCTCCACCCCCCAGCCTCGCTGTTGCGTTTGGGGAAATCTCACCCAGGGACGTGAAGGGGAACAGATGACGGAACTCCTTGAGTTGAAACAGTCTCAGGTCGTGGGATTGGCCGATGGTCGTCCCCTAAATAACCCACTGCTGCTGCGACGAATTTTGGAATATGGACAAGGATTAAGCCTTCCCATCGCCCTCTACGGCTGCGATCGCCGTCTCATGGGATCAGGAGCGGCCCGTGACAGTGCCGAGAGCCTGCGCTTGGGACTTCCCCCCATCCCCGCCAGTGCTGAAACCACCGCCATCTCAATGATTTTGGAATTGGTGGCTGAGTTAGGAACCCCAGTTCATCTGATGCGCCTCTCCACCGCGCGGGCCGTAGAACTGGTGGCCGCCGCCAAAGCTCAGGGCTATCCCATCAGCGCCAGCACCCCCTGGACTCACCTCATCTGGGATACCCGCGACTTACAAGAGTACGACTCAAACTTACATCTTGATCCGCCCTTGGGAACACCAAGCGATCGCCAAGCCTTACGAGAAGCCGTAAAAAGTGGCACCATCGATGCGATCGCCATCGATCACTGCCCTTATACTTATGAAGAGAAGACCGTTGCTTTTTCTGAATCTCCTCCTGGGACTGTTGGCTTCCCTGTGGCGCTGTCCTTACTCTGGCAACGGTTAGTGATGACCCAGGACTGGACCGCCCTAGAATTATGGCAAGCCCTAAGTTCTCGTCCTGCTCAGTGTTTGGGACAAACTCCGGCTTCTGTAACTCCCCATGAGACTGCTGAACTGGTACTGTTCAACCCCCATCAATCCTGGTGGGTTAATCGCAGTTCTTTGCCATCTCCGGCCTACAATACACCGGTTCTGGATACACAACTCCAGGGTCGCGTTCAACGGGTCTGGTGCGGTTAATATGAAGGATTCACCGGTATGTTAAGAATCATAGTCAAACCGAGGGAGGTGATATCACCCACCTTGTGATTATTGAAACAAAACGTATAAACTCTTAAAGGTGTTGTCGGAGTCTGCCCAACTCCGTCTCTCTCACCGAGAGTTTTATCCGGAAGACACAGCAGCCTCCGTGAAAACACTGATATATTGGGAGTGTGATAGCCTATGGCTAACCGCACACTCTAGGACGATACGTTGTTTTTAAGTGGTTTTGGAGCCATTCCTCCCGTGAAGACGAACCTCAACTCTATCGGTATCGTACTTCTTGCTCTCAGCGCCTGGGTGCTCACCGGACAAGCGAGTCTCGCCCTATCTCTAAACAGTTCCCTGCCTCAATTAGAGCCGCCAGAACTGTCAGAATACGAGCCAGACATCGAACCGGGTGTGCCTGCGGGGCCGGGCAGCGGAAGCCGCTGATACCCCCCTTATGCTGGATGACACTGACCATACTGGGGGCGCTGACCCTCCAGAACAGGGGGCGTTTGTGTGTCAATCTCAGGGGCTAATCATGGGAGATAATCGCAGGTTTTCGACCTCTGCCACAAGTTTAAACAACCTATCACCTACCTACGCTCATTTTAACGAAAAAACACGCTTTTCAACCATTAAAAACAGTTTCACTCAGATAAGATGTAGTCCTTGTTACAAACATTCCTCAACAGCCCCAGCACTAATCCCAGTTGAGCCGATCTTCCACACCCTCACTACACCATAGACGATCTCCCTGAACGAGAGTGTGACCTGTCCATTGCGATCGCATCTGCGGGAAGTCACTGCGATAATGGCCACCCCGACTCTCACAACGAAAGGCCGCACTTTTAAGAATCAACTGCGCCACCTCCAACAAATTACGCAACTCCCCCCACTCCAGCAACCAAGCCGCCGTCTGGGCAGATAAGCCATAGCCCTCCATCGGGTTCAGATGTCCCATCTGCTGAGCCAGAGGGAACGCCGCCTCAGCCCGCTTCCACCGCTGCACCTGGGCGATCGCCCCCTGCAAACTAGCCGCCTCCCGACAAATTCCGGCACTCTTCCACAGCAGTCGGGGTAACTCATGACGAATCTCCTGCAACCGCTCCGATGAACAGGACATCTCCTCAGGCCAGGTTTTGACCTCAACCGGCGTAGCCACAGACAGAGGGGGTTGTAACTCTAAGCGCCCCAACTCGGCCCCAAACACCAAACATTCCAACAGGGAATTACTAGCGAGACGATTAGCCCCATGCACCCCCGTACTGGCCGTTTCCCCAACCGCATAGAGTCCAGGAATCGAGGTGCGCCCCTGTAAATCTGTCGCAATGCCTCCCATCCAATAATGAGCCGCCGGGGCCACAGGAATTGGCTCTTGAGCCGGATCAATGCCCCAATCACGGCAAACCCGCAGAATATTCGGGAAGCGACGCTGCAACTGTTCCGGGGCAATCGGGCGACAATCTAACCAGACATGAGAATCCGCCGGATCTGCCCCCGTACTTTGTAAATAGCGAAAAATCGCCCGACTCACCACATCTCGGGGCGCTAACTCCCCATCCGGGTGATAATCAAAGGCAAACCGTCGTCCCGCATCGTTAACCAAATGGGCCCCCTCCCCCCGTACCGCTTCACTAATCAGGAAGCGAGGGGCCTCGGGCAGCGTTAACGCCGTCGGGTGAAACTGGACAAACTCGAGATCCCGCAGTAGGGCCCCCGCCCGAGCCGCGATCGCCACTCCATCCCCCGTACTCACAGAAGGATTCGTAGTTTTGGCAAACACCTGCCCGCCGCCCCCCGTAGCCAAAATCACGGCCCGGGCCTGAACCCACGTAATTTTTTCCTCATAAAGCACACAAACCCCACGACAACGGCCCGCCTCATCCAGCCAGAGATCCAAAACAAAGGCATTGGATAGAGCCGTGATATTGTCTCGCCCGGCCACCTGACGGCTGAGGGTACTCACCACCGCCCGCCCCGTGGTATCCGCCGCATGAAGTACCCGCCGTCGGGAATGGGCCGCCTCCAGGGTTAAGGCTAAATCATCACGATGGCGATCAAAGGCCACCCCTAACGTCACCAGCGATCGCACACAAGCGGGGGCCTGTTCCGCCAAAAACCTCACCGCCGCCTCATCACAGAGGCCGGCCCCCGCCTTGAGAGTATCCTCCACATGCAGCTTCGGGGAATCATCCGGGGCGATCGCCGCCGCAATTCCCCCCTGGGCCCAATCACTGGCCGACAGCGGTAAATCATCCTTCGTTAACAAGCCAACCCGTAACGATGAAGGCAAACAGAGGGCAGAGTACAATCCAGCCGCACCTGCCCCTACCACAATCGCATCAAACTCCAGAGATAACGGAGGACGGGGAGTCCTTGAGGCCGCCGCTGAGTTGGTCATACAAAAAATCGCCCCTTGTTCAATAGTGGTGCCAGTTGGCTTTGACTCCAGTCTACAAGGGGCGTTACCTATTTTGAACCTTTAGGGGTAGTCCCTAGTAAATTCCGTTGTTGATGCGATCATCCCCTTCATTGAGGAAGGCCTCAGGATCGCTGGCCGTAAAATACTTGAGATTCTCTTGCAGAATCTGCTTCTGACGCTCGCTGAGGCTAGGAATCTCCAGCACATCTTCCACCTTCTGATAGGGAGCGTTCTGAACGATCAGACCCGCTAAGGTCGGATACATACCGCGATATTTGCGGAAGGCGCGGACGTTGGTGTTGTTGATATCAATTTTTTTGCCGAACTCCGTATCCAGTTTGGCATCAAAGGAGTTTTTCAGCTCAACCCCTTCATTGGCCAGGGCCGGCTGTAGGGGAGCAACCCAACCGAGCAAGCCCACACAGATACAAACCACTGCAAATAGACGAACTAATCGTTTCATGTTAATGAATCTCTCTCTCGAATAACCGGTGTCAGTATCGCTGTTGAAGACGCCATCGTCTCAGTAACGATACAAAATTTTATCTTTTCTCAAGATAGTATCATCTTTGGCGATCGCCCATCACCCTGGGGTCATCGCCCCTAGACCTGAATTTCCTGATAACTCAGCCGCAAGAAGGCATCGAGATCATTAAAATTGCCGGCATAGGTCACCGTGGGGCTATCATAGCCCTTTAGGGCCACCTCATGCTCCTCAAACACATTCTCACTGGCGCGAATCACACTCAAATACCGATAAGTTGTCGATCCTAGAGCCACATCCTTACGCAGCTCCTTCGTCGCCGATTCCAGGCGAAATGCCGCGTTAACCGTATCTCCCAGGGCTGTATAATCGGGGCGATCGCCACTGCCCGTATTGCCCACCATGGCATATCCCGTATTAACCCCAGCCCCAATCCGTAGCGGGAAGGGCAACGGATAGCGATCGCTCAACTCCCGCGTCATATGATGCAGCTCCCCGAGAGCCTGACAAACCCGCAATAACTCCTCTTTACTCACCCCATCCCCTTCTCCCTGAGGGGTATGAAACCACACCGCCATCACCGCATCGCCAATATACTTATCCACCCAACTCCCCGACTCGCGAATGATATTGCCCGCATGACGAAACCAGGTGCCAATCACTTCCGAGAGCATCCGTTCATCTAATTGGCGCGTTAACACCGTAAAATCACGAATATCGACCACCATCACCGAAATCAGGCGACGCACCGACAAAACCGCTGTCGCCCCAGAATCCTCCGTATCGGAATCATCCACCTCCACATGAACATTAGTCGGAGCATAAAACACCATCTCCGTCTGCCCTAACGTCAGGCGATCGCCATTATTGAGACGAACCGGCACACTCACCCGCCGTCCATTAATAAAGGACCCATTGCGGCTCCCCAAATCAATCAAATAAAACTCGCCTAAATCCGTTTGCTGAAGCATCGCATGGGCCCGAGATACCCAGCGGTCTGGAAGCGTAAACTGATTCTCATCACTACGTCCAAACGTCCAGCAGTTATTACCCGACAGGGAAAGATAACGCAGTCCCGATTCAGTCCGCAAGATGAGATGGGGGGTAGATTTCCGAGTCACCACAGGCACACTCTCTATGACAGGTTTGCGAGATTAAGGGAGAGTTACATCCTACATTTTGGCGAATTTCCCCTTAAACGATAGCCCATTAAAGAGTTCTTGATGCTAATACCCTCAGCCGAGGCGATCTCCCCGGCCCTTGCCCATCGGCAATTCGCCAGGCCCCTGTCATCTCAACGAGGACGCTTCACGTCAGCAACCCCATTGACGTAAGGCTCCTTCAACGGTTGCGATCGCTCCTCATCGGCTTAAAGACAGACGCTCTCATCTCGCCTCTACTCTGGTGTCACCCATGAGGAACCGCAGAACTCTGAACTTTAATCCCATGATGCACCCTTATTCCCATATTAGGCCGCGATCGCCGCGAACCAAAACAAGCTGTCCACGAGAATTGTGCTCAGAACCGCCCCTGAAAAGGCCCAGCGATGGAGAGACAGCCCCTGTTGCTGTCGCTTCATACATAAGGGCAGGATTCCCGCTAGCAGGAGGAATCCCCCTAAAACCACGGCACAGGTCCCTCCCCAGGGGGTTTGTACCTTAGCAATCGCCGTCTGAAAAATGGGCATGGCCAGTTCTGCATCCACCCGCATCAACTGCCGCCACTGGGGAATTAGATCCACCACATAAAAATATACATCCGTAATTACCGTTCCCAATAACGACCCCACCGCAAACCAACTACCAATCAAGAGACGATGGCGATAAATACACCACAGCGGTAAGGGTAAGGCCAGACATTCAATCGGGAGATGCCACAGGGGTTCCCAGCGAAACCAGCCCCAATAAATCGAACCAGCGAACCAACTTCCGGAAAAGCCCAACAGCAAATCCCCCCAAATCCAGAAGCGGGGGGAGTTGAGCAAGCTGACACTAGACCACAGCCAGCCCAAGCTCAACAGTAAACTCAGCCAAGGGGCATGACGAACCAGAGGTGCTTCCACGAACACCGGCACCGAGACTAAGAAAATCGACCCAGCAAAAATCAGCCATGGGGACGACTGGGCGATCGCCCACCAGGGACTCTGGCTCTTATCGGCTGAAGCTCCCGGCGGATACAGGGTTGGGTTAGTAAAGGGATAGTAAAACAACGGAATTGTTAATTTTTGCAAACAGTTCTAATCAACATAACATATCCCTTCATCTAGCTCGACCCTGGGTAGCTGACCTCCCTCGGGTCACCGCCGACCGGTAGAATGGGAGTCTAAACAAAAAACTTGTTCACCCCTGATTTAATAACACGAGCGATCGACAGCAATGGACTTTAGCGATTTCATCAGCCAATGTGCGGGCAAGTGGTTTTCCCAACGAACCAGCCACGCCATCCCACCCCAAGCCCTAGAAGCCGGAACCTGTGATTTCTGGATTGATCTCATTGAACCGGGAGATGCCAGCCTACGGGAACGCTGTCAAACCATCGGCATCGATCCCGCTCACGTCACCTGTGCCATCCGTACCCATTGGCAAGGTCAAGTAGGAACCGCTAATCATGCCAATAGCGGCGCCACCTTCAGCCTCTTCGTCCCCAGCGACACCCCCCAGCAAGGACAATTCTGGCGTTGGAGTGAAGACCACTCCGACAGCCCAGTCATTCAGGGCCACTACCATCTCGGCGAGGACAACGCCCTGAATCTCAGCGCCAGCACCGACTCCCTCAGTAGCGAAGAACGCCTCTGGTTCCTTAATCCCAACCTCAGAGAACGCACCAGCGTCGTCACCCACAAAGCCGGCCCCCGTTACGCCTCCTTCTGTTCGGAAATTCGCATGGGACTCAAGTGAGCGCCAAAACTCAAGCCCAACCGGAATTGAGCCTGTAAGGATTGACGGGGGAGGGGTTACGCCGCCTCCAACGGGGCCATCGTCAGCCCCTCCCGCCGTAGCTGCAGATGATAAAACTCTGCCTGTTCCTGAGGTCCGACCCAGACAATCGCCTGACCCTCATGATCAACCTGGAACGTTAACTCCCAGGCGCGATCGCTCGTCATATGGGGGATGTACTTCAATAGACAATCCGCCACATGCACAAAGGTATTGAAGTCATCGTCCAAGACAATGACCTTGAAATTAGGATAGGTCTTACGAACCGTTTGATCACGCTTGACGGGAGCAACCGTTGGCGCAGTTGCGGCACCGATCGCAGTCGAAAGCACAACAGTCATACCACCGTTAATCGAATTATTTGACCTAACAAGTCATTATAGAGCAGCTGTCTCTGTTTGAGAGACAACTGCAGGACTGACTCCCTCTACCAACCCCTGAGTTCAAGGACTAAGCGATAAGTCTAGCTTATTGGTGCGATTAAATTTAAATATATCGCAAAAAAAGTTTGCATAACTTAACAGAAGCTCCTAGAATGGATGGAGCCGAAATAAGTATATATGCTCAGCTAAACCAATGGCACAGTTTCCCTGGCTAACCGCCATTTTCCTATTGCCCCTTGTGGCCGCCACCTTCATTCCGATCATCCCCGATCGCGACGGTAAAACCTTACGTTGGTACGCCCTCACGGTTGGAGTGATCGACTTCGCCTTGATGGTTGTCGCCTTTGGGCAACACTACAACTTCGCCGACTCGAGTTTCCAACTCGTCGAACAGTATCCTTGGGTACCCCAACTCGGACTCAACTGGTCTTTGGCCGTAGATGGTCTGTCCGCACCATTAATCCTTCTAACGGGACTCGTCAACGTCCTGGCCATCGCCGCCGCCTGGAACGTCAGCCGCAAGCCCCGCCTATTTTATAGTCTTATCCTCGTACTGCTGAGCGCCCAGATTGGTGTCTTCGCCGCTCAGGACTTGCTCCTGTTCTTCCTCATGTGGGAAGTCGAGCTAGTTCCGGTTTATCTCCTGATCTCCATCTGGGGTGGTCCGAAACGCCAGTACGCCGCCACTAAATTTATTCTCTATACCGCACTCGCATCTATCTTTATTCTGGTCTCCGGCTTAACCATGGCCTTCTGGGGCGATCGCATCACCTTTGACATGGCCGAACTTGGAGCGAAAAACTTCCCCATCGCCCTAGAACTCTTCACCTATGCCGGGTTCCTAATTGCCTTTGGCGTCAAGCTACCCATCTTCCCCGTCCACACCTGGCTTCCGGATGCGCACGGTGAAGCCTCTGCCCCCGTCTCCATGATTTTGGCTGGAGTTCTCCTGAAAATGGGAGGCTATGCCCTGATTCGCCTCAACGTCGAAGTTCTACCCAACGCCCACATCTACTTTGCCCCGGCCCTCGTCATTCTCGGCGTGGTTAACATCCTCTACGGAGCCTTAACCGCCTTCGCCCAAGACAACCTCAAACGTCGTCTGGCCTATTCCTCCATCTCCCACATGGGCTTTGTTCTCATCGGCATCGCCTCCTTCACAGAAGTGGGCTTAAACGGAGCCGTCTTACAAATGCTCTCCCATGGCTTAATCGCCGCCATGCTCTTCTTCCTCGCGGGCGTCACCTACGAACGGACTCACACCCTCTCCATGGAGAAAATGGGCGGTTTAGCCAAAGTCATGCCGAAAACCTTTGCCCTCTTTACCGCCGGTTCCATGGCCTCGCTGGCCCTACCCGGAATGAGTGGCTTCATTGGTGAGCTGACGGTCTTTATCGGCATCTCGGGCAGTGACGCCTATAGCGACAGCTTCAAACTGGTGGTGGTCTTACTCTCCGCCGTAGGACTCATTGCCACCCCCGTCTATCTCCTCTCCATGTTGCGCCGCATCTTCTACGGAGATAACCCCGAGACTCAGGCTGAATTTGACCTAAACACCTGGTTTGACGCCAAGCCCCGCGAAATCCTGATTACCGCCTGCTTATTACTTCCCATTGTCGGCATCGGCTTCTATCCTAAGTTAGCCACCCAAACCTACGATGTGAAAACCACTGAGGTGGCCAGCGTTGTTCGTAACGCCCTGCCCGTGTTCGCCCAACAGCGTCAGCAAAATCGCCTCTTCTCCGGTGGCTTGTTTGCTCCCGAGATTACCTCGCCTCAAACTTTGCTCGGCGTTACTGACCTCGGTAAAGGCGCTTAGGACTCAAGCTATCCTTCCTGTAACCTCTCGATAACCGAGATTACTCCCTCCTTTGAGGGAGTTTTTTTGGGCAGATTTTTTAGCAGCCTCGTCTCGGTGACTACTACCTTAACCCTGGGGTTCTGCTGCCGTTATTGAGAAATCCAGATATGCTAGAGAGGAGAGAACAATTCCCAAATCTGCTTAAAACTTGTGAAACTTGAGCCATTGTCCTCCAACGGTTTTGCGACAAAAATCACAGCCTGGTATGCCCTCATTGGTAGTCTCTGGATTGTCCTGACGGATTATCTGGTCGCTTTGACGCTGAATACCCCGGAACAGTTACTCCAGGCTCAAACCCTAAAAGGATGGGGATTTGTTTTCGTGACGAGCTGCGGCCTGTATGTTTTGCTGCGCCGTGGCACGCGATCGCTGCAAAAAAGTTACAGCCTCTTGGAAACCATTTTGGAAAGTACCACCGATGCCATTTTTGCTAAAAACCTTGAGGGGAAGTATATAGTAGTCAACACGGCGATGGCGGAGATTGCGGGAGTTCCCGTCCAGCAAATGCTCGGGGCAAATGATGAGGAATTATTCGGGGCAGAAGTGGCTAATCAGCTTCGGGAACACGATCGCATCAGCCTCGTGAGTGGCATCCGACAAGAGCGAGAAGCCTGCTTGAACCCAGATTACCTCCACACTAACCCCGTTGGTGACCCGAACAAGGCTCAAATCTATCTCACCAGTAAAGATATCTGGTATGACCCCTATGGAACGCCCATTGGCGTGATTGGTCTCTCTCGTAACATCACAGAGGCGAAACGGGCCTATGAGGCCTTGGCGCAGTCTGAGGAACGCTATCGTAATTTGTTTGCCTGTCATCCTCAACCCATGTGGATTTATGACCAGGAGAGCTTAGAGTTTTTAGCCGTCAACCGAGCGGCGATCGCCCATTATGGCTACAGTGAAGCAGAATTCCTCTCGATGACCATTGAGGATATTCGTCCGGCGGAGGATGTCCCGAGTCTTCTGAATAATCTGCAAGATAAACCCAGTGGGTATATTGCCTCAGGGGTGCGACGACATCTCAAAAAAGATGGTTCAGTCATTGCCGTGGATATTACCACCCATGACGTTGAGTTTGAGGGACGACCGGCCCAAGTGATTCTGGCTAACGATATTACCGAACAGCTCCACGTCCAAGCCCAACTCGAACGCTATGCCTTCACGGACACCCTAACGGGATTGCTCAATCGCACCGGATTTAGCCGCAATCTGCAACAGGCGATCACCCGTCATCAGCACCAGAACAGTCCCTTCACCCTGTTGTATCTGAGTCTCGATGGCTTTACCCGTCTTAAGTTTAGTCTCGGCCACGCCGTAGCCCGACAACTGTTAATTGAAGCAGCCACTCGTCTCAAAGCCTGTTTCCCCGGGGCGATCGCCGCTCGTCTCGACGATAATGAGTTTGCTCTGCGACTCCGTCACGAGGTCGATTCTGTCGATGCAGTGGTGGGCCACTTACGGGAACGGCTCAGCTCCATGTATCACCTCAACAACCACGATGTCTTCTCCGATTGCAGCATTGGTGTCGTTCGCAGTAATTTGGACTGCTCTGATGCCGAAGATTATCTACAAGCCGGGGATACTGCCATGTATCAAGCGCGATCGGCTCTGCCCCATAAATATGTCATCTTCAGTCAACAACTGCGTGATACGGCCCTCAACCGTATCGAACTCGATAGCGCTCTGCGCCGGGCCTTAGAACGAGATGAGTTTGAGGTCTATTATCAACCCTTTATCGATCTATCAACCTATCAATGTCTTGGCTTCGAAGCCCTCGTGCGCTGGCAACATCCCCAACGGGGTTTAGTTCCCCCCGGGGAGTTTATCCCCTTAACCGAGGAGACGGGCTTAGTGGTTCCCCTGGGGGAGTGGGTACTGCAACGGGCCTGTCAGCAGTTGAAGGCTTGGCAGACTCAGTTCCAGCAGCCCCAGTTGACCATGAGCGTCAATGTAGCCGCTCTCCAACTCACGCAACCGGGTTTCTTAGATGTTCTCGATGATGTACTGCGTACCACTGGCATTGCTCCCCCCTGTCTGAAACTCGAAATTACAGAAACCACCTTGATGCAGAATACTGAGACCATTCGCTGTAGCTTGGATCACATTAAACAGCGAGGGATAAACCTGAGTATTGACGATTTTGGAACCGGTTATTCATCCTTGAGTTATTTACACTTATTTTCATTCACCGTTCTTAAGTTGGATCGCTCCTTTGTGATTCAGCTAGAGTCCAGTGATAAAAGTATCGAGATTGTTCGTAATATTGCGCGACTAGCCCAAAATCTAAATCTGGCGTTAGTGGCAGAAGGCATCGAAACGCAACAGCAATTAGCCCTCTTACAACAACTAGACTTTCAAGAAGGACAGGGTTATCTATTTTCTCACCCTCTTCCGCCTTCCGCCGCTAAACAGTGGCTCCAGGACAAGATACAATCAGACGTATTGCCCGACTAGGGCTTATCAATGCCCATCCACTCCCTGCTTGAGACGACTACCCCATGAAACGAGTGCTTGAACCCGAGGTAATGGACACCTGGGAAGAAACCATTGCCTACGATGCGATGGATTTCACTGAAGTCAATCAGGCGTTTGTTGAGGAGGCGATCGCCCTCAGTTCTGATTGTGCAACAGTGCTTGATGTCGGAACAGGCCCAGCCCGCATCCCGATTCTGCTGTGTCAACGGCGGCCCCGTTGGACGATCACAGCCATTGATTTATCCCACAATATGTTGAAACTCGGAGCGACCCATGTCGCCAAGGCAGAATTGGGCGATCGCATCCGTCTCGATTACGCTGACGCGAAATCCCTGCCCTATGCCGATGCCAGCTTCGATCTAGTCATCTCCAACAGCATTATCCACCATCTTGAAGATCCCCTGCCCGGTCTACAAGAGCTGCGCCGGGTGCTCAAACCCCAAGGAGGTCTCCTGTTGAGGGATTTAGTCCGCCCAGACAACCTGACCGAGGTCGAGCGTCTAGTACAACAACTCGGCAGTGACTATGACCCCCATCAAACTCAACTGTTTCAAGACTCCCTTTGTGCCGCCTTCAGCCTCAGTGAAATTCAACAGATACTAGAGCAGGCCGGATTTACCGGCATCTCAGCCTACTTATCCTCAGATCGCCATTGGACGGCAAAGCAAGTTGGGCAAGCCTAGTCCCTCGCTGGCCCAAGAACCGGCGACCAACGGCCAAAGACTCCAGGAAAACTAGCCAACCTCACCCTTGTCAATCCGGTAAGCTCACCAAAAAATTGGTTTGCACCATCCCCGATAACTAAGATATAGTGGGTATGAATAGGACTTACCCAAATTCACCGAATCTGGTCTTCAGGTCAGATAGAAAAACCCTAGAGGTCTCTTAAGTTGTCTAGGTTGGGTAAAGTAGGGAGTTTTCGTAAATTCACTCCCAATTTTTAGTCACTAAAGTTACGTTTGCACACTAGCCTAACTGTTGTTTAAATTCAGGTTAACAGATGCCATTCAATATCGAAACAGCCCGCAACATCTTCCCAGAGACTCTGTCCGCAGATGCCGTTCCCGCTACAATTGCTCGGTTTTCTCAGCTCAGCGCGGAAGACCAGTTAGCTCTAATTTGGTTTGCCTATCTGGAAATGGGTAAGTCGATTACTATTGCGGCGCCGGGTGCAGCCAATATGCAGTTTGCTGAGAACACCTTGAACCAAATCAAGGCCATGTCGTTCCAAGAGCAATCTCAGGTCATGTGTGACCTGGCGAATCGGGCTGACACTCCAGTTGGCCGCACCTATGCCATTTGGTCTTCTAATATCAAACTCGGCTTTTGGTATCAACTCGGGGAATGGATGGAACAAGGTCTCGTGGCCCCTATTCCCGATGGCTATCAACTCTCGGCGAACGCTAAAGCGGTACTAGAGGTAATTCGTGGCCTCGATTCGGGTCAGCAAATCACTGTGCTGCGTAACGCCGTGGTGGATATGGGCTTTGATACCAGCAAACTGGATAACTATCAAACCGTTGCCGAACCGGTTGCACCTCCTAAAGAGATTTCGCAACGCACCAGTGTCAGCATTCAAGGTGTGGATAACCCCACCGTGCTGAACTACATGAACTACATGAACGCCAATGACTTCGACAACCTCATTAAGTTGTTTGTCGAAGATGGGGCCCTGCAACCCCCCTTCCAACGCCCGATTGTTGGTAAAGACAATGTCTTCAAGTTCATGCGTGAAGATTGTCAGAACTTGAAGCTCATGCCTGAGCAAGGGGTTCTCGAACCAGCTGAAGATGGCTATACCCAGATTAAAGTCACCGGCAAGGTGCAAACGCCCTGGTTTGGTGCGGCTGTGGGGATGAACATGGCCTGGCGCTTCCTGCTCAACCCGGAGAACAAAATTTTCTTTGTGGCCATTGACTTGTTGGCTTCCCCGAAAGAGCTGTTAAACCTAACTCGTTAGGAGCTTTCGGCTCCATGCCTCGGCTGAGGCATGATTTCAGAACATCAGAGGTGTCTCCCAGAGTGACTCGGCTCGGGAGTCCTCTGATTTTTTTTGCAAAATTTGATATAATCTTAGCCACTCAAAACTTAGCCCAACCCGACAGCATCATTTCTGAATTCAAAGAACGCCGAAGCTTACCCGAGAGCTGACAGCCCGTCAGCCTTCTCGGGTGAGGTGGGTGGGAATTCATATCAATAGCTAGATGTTGCTGAGGCGATTAAAAAAGTCTGCCGTTTGTCTAGCTGACCTGATCTAGATAGGTCTTTGATCAGGATGTAGACAGCTTGCTGATCACAATTCGTTTGATGGGTTTTAGGGCGATCGCCCAGCCAGGATAAACTCCCTCGGAGGTGTTGCTCCCTCCTCAATTGGGGAGATTTTTCGGCGGCGATCGCCGCCCAATAGTCCGCCCCTAAGAGGTGAAAGCTCTGGGGACAGACAGACCCTTGTGCTAAACAGCAGTCGGTAACGGTTGGGAACAACATTAGATGCTCTAGCAGTAGCCCAACTTCCCCGTTCATGGCTCACTGCCAGACTCGCCTGCAAATCTTTAGACTTAATTCAGACTTAGACAATGCCACAAACTGACATTGATTGGACCACAACGGAGAAAGATTTAGCTCAAGCCGCTTTTGAAAAAGCCTATAGTCGGGAAGTTGCGGCCCTAGTGCAAGAGGTACAACAGAAAGTTCAAGAGATTTCCGGCTTAGATGAACTCTGGCAGCTTCATGACTATCTCAGTGCCAGACGGCATGACATTGACGGGAAATATGATTACCGAGATTCCATGTTTTTGTTTGCCTTTTCTCAACTCATTAAAGAAGGATGGCTCTCCTTAGAAGAGTTAGAGGGACTACATCCGAGTAAACGGCAAAAAGTTGCCGCCTTGGCTCGGATGTAGCCCCCCATTCAACTCGACCGGCGAACCCCCCATTTGCTAAGCTATGGGCGCATTGTTCTTGGTCAGTCATCATGGAATCTGGAATCTCATCCACAAACGCCGCCGATCATCAATGGCGTAAACAACTCGATCAGTTTGTGAAAGCGAACAGTCAAGAACTGGCAGCCCTGGCTTGGGGACTGCATCTACAAGACCCTGAGGGGGATTCTACCCTCGGGATTGATGTAGAACCCACTCCCCATTTCATCACCTGTCCCCGTGAGGCGTTGGTCGCCCTTAACGAAAAGGTGGATAACCAATTGCGGGTCATGATGGGAGTGGTCGAGAACCATAATCCGCAAATTGAAGTCTTACTCTTAGGGGTGAGTCGAGGGCAAATCCAAGCCATTCAATACCAACCCCAACCGGAACCTCCCCAATGTTTTGAGGATGTCGGAGAGGATGTCGACACCCTCATCGATCGCCTTGAACAACGGATGCAAACTGCCATTGACAGCCCCTCCCAAGCCTGATCCCTGGGGGGGCGATCGCCCTAGATTCAGGCAGAGATCCGGAATCCGATCGCTCAAAGCGGTCAATGGTAGGATATGGGGATTCTTTGGGTTGACTCAAGATCTCACTTGAGATCGGCGACTCAAAGCTCCATAGTTCTGTTCGCTCTCACAAGGAATGTGTCTAACGCTTATGTTTCATTACAGAGTTCACCGTCACAGATCGGTTCTGAGATTCTTCAGCCAGCCTCGGGATTGGTTATCGCCTCTCGTCTCCCTCGCGGCGATCGCCGCCCTGGCTGCCCCTCCCGTAACCGCTGCCCCCTTCGCCGCTCCACAAGCACCCCAGCGGTTGGTGCAAGCCAGCAATGACAGCGATGTCAATGACTTGCTGATTGAGGGACAAGAGTTTGTCTTGGCCGGCAACCTCTCAGCCGCCCTGCGGGCCTATCGCCAAGCCGCTCAATTGGATGATAGTAATGCCCGGATTTTCTCGGCCATTGGCTATCTCGAAGCACGGCAAAATAACTTTGAGGCAGCGGTAGCCGCCTATCGTCGGGCCTTACAACTTGAACCCAACGTGCCTGAGTTCCACTATGCGTTAGCCTTCAGTCTGGCCAATGCCGGTGATTATGCGGCCGCTGAAGCTGAATATGAGACCACCATTGCCCTAAATGAACGCAACACCAACGCTTTTTTAGGCTTAGGGGTGATGCGTTATCGTCAGGGGGACTATGAAGGGGCCCTTGATGCCTATCGTCAAGCGGCTCGTCTCAATAACGAGAATTGGCAGGTGCAGGAGTCCATTGGTGCCACCTTGCTGCAACTCGAACGGCATGATGAAGCCTTAGCGGTGTTAGAAGAAGCAGCGGAGTTGGCCCCCAATGAGGGACGGATTCAGGTCAACTTAGGGGTGGCCCGTCTCAATCAGGAGGATGTCGATGGCGCTTTAAGAGCCTTCAACCGCGCCGTTGAGTTGGAACCCCAGGATGGTTCTCTCTTGTTTGAAGTTGGACGCTTGTTGCTCAGTCAAGGGGAACGACGAGAAGCCCTCAACTTATTCCGACAAGCCTCCCGCCTCTTGGGCGATCGCGCCGACATCCATCTAACTGTCGGGGAACTGTTGTTGGAGAACAATGACGAACTCAATGCCATTTTGTCCTTACGACAGGCGATCGCCCTAGAATCGGATTGGCCACAAGCCCATTATCTATTGGGGAGAGCCTTACGACAACGAGGACGAACCTCCGAGGCGATCGCCAGCCTAGAAACGGCTCTCGAACTCGCTCAACAACAGAACAACGAGGATCTCACCGAGGCGATTGAGACTCTACTGAGTGAATTCAACTAACCCCGCCCCTATCATCGGAGTTAGGACTCCCCCTTCTAACTCCGTGACTCCCCTATCGCCTACTGCCTACTGCCTTCTCCCCCCTATTAGCTATTGCCTTTCCTCAAAACATCCCGCTCAACCAGCTGCCGGCGTAAAGCCTGTTGGGCTTGAACATTGAGAGGGAAGCGCCAGAGGAGAGCCACCGCTGGCAAAATCGCTAAAATCGGGGCAAAGACAAAGAGATGTTTCAAACCTAGCAGCGTTTCCGCCGTATTTTCCACCTCTGGACTGTAGCCAATCCAATCGAGGACCGGATAAACGACTCCCACCGCCAAAGCATAACCGAACTTATTACTCATCATCAGTAGGGAATAATACAAGCCGGTGCGTTGACTGCCCGATTGTAGATTGTCCCAGTCCGTCACATCTGCCAAAATAGAGCGCAAGAGAAAAGGACTCGCCGCCGTGGACACACCGTAAAGGGCATTAACCAAGATATTTAGACCCAAATTTCCTGGGGGAACCCAGAGCAGCAGGGGTAACACGAAGCACATCCAAACCATCGCCACAATAAAGGTTTGGTGTTTCCCGATGCGGCAACTGAGCCAAATCCAACCGGGAACACCGATGAGACTGGCTAGAAAATACATCAGCAGAATGGCACTCGACCAATCTGGCAGGGCCATCACATCACTGATGAAAAAAATATAAATCGACCCCGTCACCCCAGGGGCTAATCCCGTCAAAAAATTTGCCCCTAACACTCGTTGCAAGAGGTGGTTACGGGCTAGAATTTTGGCGGACTTGACAAAACCAATCCCCGATTGAGGGGGAGTGGGGCGTTCTGGGACAGTCCAGACAGAGACCGCCACCGTAATCGGTAGCGTCACCACCACAAACCAGCCCATGGCCCCGAGTTGTACCATCGAGTTAGCATCTTGAGTTTGTTGCACGATCGCCGGAATCGCTAAAACCGCCAACATCCCGAAAATCAGGGAAAATTCTCGCCAACCCTGAACTCGGGCGCGATCGTGGTAATCATCGGATAACTCGGCCCCCCAGGACATATGGGAAATACTCAACATGGTATAGCCCACATAGAGCAAAATCAGCCAAACCAGCAGATACGGAGCTGACACCGGTTGCGTGGGCAAGAAAATGGCGTAGGCACTAGCCATTAAGAGGGGAACCGAGAGAATAATCCAGGGCCGCCGCCGTCCAATTCGGGTAGTCCAGCGATCGCTGACGGTTCCCAAAATGGGATCGGTGATAATATCCCACAATCGAGCCAGAGCAAAGATATTGCCCACCACCGACAACCCTAACCCCAGTTCACTATAAAACGGGGGAACATAGACCACCAAGGGCAACCCCAGCGCCGAAATCGGAATTGCAGGGAGGGCAAAGGCGATAATACGCTGACGGTTTAGCTTCGAGTCACTCATACGCTCTTAACAGGTTATTCCCAGAGGGGATAGATGGGATCGGTTGATGGCTTGAAATCGTAACGGAGGAGGTGTTTGAGGGTGGGACTAGCCTGATCTAAGACCTGGCGATCGCAGCCATAGCGGAAATCTTCGAGGGGTTGAATAAATTTGGCGGTATAGTTGGCTAACAAGGAGACACGGGATTTGCTGGTATAGTTTTTGCCCGTATCATGCCAACAGAGTCCATGGGAGATAACCACCGATCCCGCCTGTCCAGACACCGGGCGAGCCGTGCGGTCAAAGCGTTTCACATCCGGTTTATCACAGAGGGTTTGACTCCCCGGCGCAAAAATGGGCGCTCCATTGGCCTCATCGAAATCTTCTAACATCCAAATGGCTTGAACCTCCAAGACGGGGCGATCGGGAAAGGGGGGTTCCATGGCCCAATAGGGATAATCCACATGAATCCCCATCGATGAAGCCCCGCCATGGAGGACATGAGCCGAGAAGCCCCCTAAGCGTAAACTCGCCCCTAAAATCTCGCGGGCGATCGCGAACACGTGAGGCTGTTCCACCAGATCTGCAAACTGGGGATGGCGATAAATCAAACCATATACCCGCTGACGGTTTTCCTCACGGGGACAGTCGCGGGCTAACTCCAGAACCTGCGATCGCATCTCCTCAGCCATCTCAGGACTCAGTACATCCGGAATCACCACATAGCCAACCCCTGAGAGAATCTCTTGAATCTGCTGGTTCAATTCAGTCACACTCACCCCTACTCCCCCCATCGAATCAGTTATTACACGAGCCATTCGTTTGATTGTCCCACGACCTTGCTGCAAATCAATCCATCTTTAAGTTGAGTTTTCCCTGAATTCCCTTCAGAACAAAACCCCGGTTCAGGGGAACCGGGGCTGAGTCACTCTCACTATTTTGCGGCTATCTATTGACAAAACAGAGTGAGTATGATAAAAGCTAATCCTTCAAAGAAGGAGCGGATTGAACCGACAGGGCCGTCGGTTGAACCGCCACCTGATCACGACGGATCAAAGACGGGACTGATTCCCGTAACCGTGCCGTTAATTGAACCGTCGTCGCATCATAGACCTGGGTCAACAGCTTAGGATAGAGGCCAATGCCAATAATGGGAATCAGCAAGGAGCCAATCACAAAGACCTCACGAGGTTCAGCATCCACCAACACCTCATGTTCCACTAGCTCTTTATTCTCAGGGCCATACAGGAGTTCCCGCAGCATCGACAGCAGATAAATCGGGGTCAAAATCACCCCAACCGCGGCCAAGCAGACCACCACCACGCGGAAGGTCAGACTATAGGCATCACTGGTGGCAAAGCCCACAAACACCATCAACTCGGCCACAAAGCCGCTCATTCCCGGTAACGCCAGAGAAGCTAGGGCGCAGACCGTCCACATGGCGAAGACCTTTTTCATCTTCTGCCCCACCCCGCCCATTTCATCGAGCATCAGGGTATGGGTGCGGTCATAGGTACAGCCGACCAGGAAGAACAAACTGGCTCCGATGAGTCCGTGAGACACCATCTGCAACACCGCCCCGCTCATCCCTAAATCCGTATAGGAGGCAATCCCAATCAAGACAAATCCCATGTGGGAAATAGACGAGTAGGCAATCTTGCGTTTGAGGTTACGTTGGGCAAAGGAGGTTAGGGCGGCGTAGATGATATTCACCACCCCGAGAATCACCAACGCCGGGGCAAACACCGCATGAGCATCGGGCAACATTCCCGCATTCATACGAATCAGAGCATATCCCCCCATTTTCAGGAGAATGCCCGCCAGCAACATGTGAGCCGGTGCGGTGGCTTCACCATGAGCATCCGGGAGCCACGTATGCAGGGGGAAAATGGGCAGCTTCACCCCATAGGCAATGAGGAACGCAGCATAGAGCCACACCTCCAGAGCCACGCCATAGTCTTTCGCCGCCAGGGCTTGCATATCAAAGGTCACCGTATCCCCATGGAAGGCCATGGTCAGAGCCGCCGCCAAGATAAACAGAGAACCACCGGCGGTGTAGAGGATGAACTTCGTCGCCGCATACTGGCGTTTTTTACCTCCCCAGATGGCGAGGATGATATAAACCGGGATTAACTCCAGTTCCCAAACCAAGAAGAACAGCAGAATATCCTGAACCGCAAAGACGGCAATCTGACCGCCATACATGGCCAGCATCAGGAAATAAAACAGTTTTGGCTTCAGGGTGACGGGCCAAGCCGCCAGAATTGCCAGAGTTGTGATGAATCCGGTCAGGATGACCAGGGGCATTGCCAGGCCATCCACCCCAACCGACCAATTGAGATTAAGCTGAGGAATCCAGGTATAGGTTTCCACCAGTTGCATTCCCGGTTCAGTTAGGTCGTAGTAGCTATAAAAGGTGTAGACGATCGCGCAGAAGTCAATCAGTCCAACGATGAGAGCATACCAACGTACCGTTTTTCCGTCTTTGTCCGGAATCAGGGGGATGAACAAAGCGGCAACGATGGGAAACAGGATAATTGTTGTGAGCCAAGGAAAATCCATTCTTTATTGACGCTGAGGCATAAAATCGGCTTAGGTCGCGCCGAAGAAGATAACAGTCGCTAAGACGGCAGCGAAGATGGTCAGAGCGTAGAATTGAGCGCGACCGGTTTCAAAGTATTTCAGTCCTTCGCCACTGAGTAGAGTCGCTAGTCCGGTGAGGTTCACGGCCCCGTCGACAATACGGTAGTCCACTTCCATCACCTGACGGGCCAGACGACGACTGCCTTTGACAAAAACTTTGTCATAGAGTTCGTCGAAATACCACTTGTTGAGGGAGAACTGATAGAGCGGTTGTAGGGTTTTGGCGATCGCCGCTGGGTCAATTTTCCGCTGCAAATACATTAGCGAGGCCAGGGTAATGCCCAGTAAGGCAATGCCAACGGAACTACCTGCCATGACCACAAACTCGCTCAGCTCAAACTCTTCTGCCATTTCCGCCAGGGTGGGAACCACCTCACCGGGGGCATGGATAAAGCGTTCAAAGCGATTGGCGAAAGGCATCCCCACCAAACCAATTAAGGCGGAGGGAATAGCCAGAACCACTAAGGGCAAGGTCATCGTCCAAGGAGATTCATGGGGGCTATGGCTGTGGTCATGGCCATGGTCATCATGAGCGTCTGGGCTGAGTTGCTGACGAATCTTCTCGTCATTGCCCCGGAAGCCCCCTTCAAAGGTACTAAAGTACATCCGGAACATATAGAAGGCCGTAATGCCGGCGGTGAGCCAACCGATGGCCCAGAGGGCGGGATTAGCGGTGAACGCTGCCCCAAGGATTTCGTCTTTGGACCAGAAGCCAGCAAAGGGAGGAATCCCACAAATGGCTAGGGTTCCCACCAGGAAGGTGCTGGCGGTGAAGGGCATATACTTTCGTAGTCCCCCCATGAGTCGCATGTCTTGGGCTAAATCGGGGTTATGACCGACCACCTCTTCCATCCCATGAATGACTGAGCCAGAGCCAAGAAACAGCATGGCTTTAAAGTAGGCATGGGTCATCAGGTGGAAGAGTCCTGCACTATAGGCCCCGACTCCCATGGCCATGACCATGTAGCCGAGTTGGGAGATGGTGGAATAGGCAAGACCTTTTTTGATGTCATTTTGCGTTAGGGCGATACTGGCACCGAGGAAGGCGGTGAAGGCACCTGTCCAGGCGATGATATCGAGAACGGCGGGAACGGCCTCAAAGACGGGGAACATCCGGGCAATGAGGAACACCCCAGCGGCGACCATGGTGGCGGCGTGGATAAGGGCGGAGATGGGGGTCGGCCCTTCCATTGCGTCCGGGAGCCAGACATGGAGGGGGAATTGGGCGGATTTGGCCACGGGACCGAGGAAGACCAACACCGCAAACAGAACGCCCATGCCGCTGCTGAGAGCGCCTGTGCTGATTAATTCTTCTAGGTTCTCGCCAATTTCTGCGAACTCGAAGCTACCGGTGGCCCAGTAGAGGGCTAGGATGCCGAGTAGGAGGCCAAAGTCACCGACGCGGTTGGTGATGAAGGCTTTTTGGCAGGCATCGGCAGCCGCTTGGCGATCGTACCAGAAGCCAATTAGCAGGTAGGAGCACATCCCCACCAGTTCCCAGAAGATATAAATCTGCACCAGGTTGGGGCTAATGACGAGGCCCAACATGGAGGAACTAAAGAGGCTCAGATAGGCATAAAAGCGCACATACCCAGGGTCATGGGCCATGTAGCCATCGGTGTAGATCATGACCAGCAGGGCCACGGTGGTAACGATGACCAACATGACGCTGGTTAGGGGGTCAATAATAAACCCCATGCTGAGGTGGAAATCCCCAGCAGCTGCCCATTCTAAGGTTTTGGTGATGGGAGCATGACCTTGCAGTTGACTCCAAAGAAGACTGAAGGACATCACCATGGCGGCTCCCAACAAGGAGATAATGACAATGGCATTGCCTTGTCGCAGCCGATTGGTGGCTTGGTTATAGGAAATTAAACCTGAGCCAACCAAGGCTGCACCGATGAGGGGCAGCACTGGAATAAGCCAGGCGTACTGATATAGGGGTTCCATTGCAACTGTATGAGTTTATATTTCTTCACATTTGGACAAAATGACGCTCCTATTGTGACACACGCATCGAAAGAAAACGTCAAACTCTGGCGGGTTGTTGAATTTTTTTCGGGGTTCGGGGGCACTATATGAAGCGATCGCCCTGGCAGAGTAAGGGTTTGGTGGCTACTCTGACCCCAAGATAGATTCTTAATGGGACCTGAGATTTGAACCTCAGCTAAAGCACAAAAATCCTATCGAGAGGCCCAATGGGGTCATCTCGACGAGGATTAACAGAGTTAAGGATTGCCGAGGTTAATGGCGTGGCCGCCTAAGAGGGCAAGGCCATTGAGCGATCCCCGGCGTGTTGCTCAACCATCTGTAACAGTTGCGATCGCAGACTTTCCCGACCCTGGAAGCCCTCAATGCGTTCGACGATGCGATCGCCGTCAAACAACAGTAACGTAGGCAGGGTTGCTAAACGATAGGTACTGGCTAGGCGTAAACTCTCATCAGCGTTGACATCCACAATTTTGATGAGATCACCATATTCACGACGAAACTGTGTCAACTGGGGGTGAATGAGATGACACACGCCGCACCAAGGCGCCCAGAAGTTTACTAAGACAGGAATCTCAGACTGTAAAACTTCTTCCTTGAAACGCTGCTCGCTAACGGACAACGACATAATTGAGATTTATTAACTTCTTTATATGGCTCTGGGATCATGCTACCAGGGTATGTTCCCCGTGACACGCATTAACCAAGGATGGGCCCACCAAAATCCCAAGACGAAGACGATCACCCCTAGATACGCCGGGCGAAGGAACTCCCGCCAGACTAGGCTTTGCTCCCCCTGGGCGATGGCCAGAAAGGGAATGACGGAGGTGCGGGATCTCAGGGTTTCAAAGGATTCCCCGTAGCGAGACGCTAAACGGCGATCGCCATGCCAGACGGCAAACAGATGATGGGCAATCAAGCCAAGGGAGGTCACCACAGCAAAACTGGTTCCAATCCAGAGGGTATGGGCAATACACCAAATCACCTGCCCCACCATCTGGGGATGACGACTAATGCGAATGATCCCCGTCTCGTAGAGATGAACTTGGGGTTTGGCGATGGCGGCCACTTCCACCAAATTAAAGGTCGCTGGGTACAAAAACAAAAACGAGACAAAGGACAGCACCCAGACGAAGGGCTTAACCCCCTCAACTCCTTGAACCATCCAGAGTTGGGCCCCGTCATAGCGGTGGATGAAGAAGTAGGTAATCAAACCGACCGCTGCGGGTAAACTCACCAAAGCAAACAGAACCCGATAGAGTCGAGCACCGATTTTGGCTTCCCCCCAGGGACGCAGGGCCGCCAAACCACTATGGGCGATCGCAAATCCCAACAACAGCCCCAACATCACCCAATGACTGGCTGTCCACCAACTCAAATTCACATCCATGCTTTCCCCTGCCCAGCTCAAATCGCGTCAGCCCCGACCAATTGGGGCGTTAGTCGCAATTTTTTATCATGAAAATCTTAAAAACCTAGCAAAATGATACCAGAATCACAGTTCGCTCAGAAAAGATTGGCTAAAGTCTATTCCAGAGGTCGGTTTGGTTATTCCATCGAAACCCTTTAGAATAGAGGATTGTAGCTGTTGTCACCAAATGCACTGCCTCGCCCCGGCTAGCCGAAGCACGGTACAGCCAGACCAGGTAGGACGGTGAGAGCGGCAACTTGTTAACTAGGGTTCTGATAATACGTCACTCATGTACAATCCAAACGCCTCGGGTGGGAATAACACCGTTGCTGGCAATCGCCTCTTTGTCTACGAAGTCGAAGGCTTAGGACAAGATGGCAATGCCCAAGATGCTCCGATTCGCCGCAGTGGGACTCAGACGATGACTGTCCCCTACAACCGCATGAACGAGGAGATGCAGCGCATCACTCGCCTCGGTGGCAAAATCGTCAACATCCGCCCGCTCACCGGTGAAGATTGGAATAACCAAGCCGCCTCTGCCAATGGGTCTCAAACCCAGGAGTCCAAACCCGCAGAAGCGAGCAAATCCATGACTCAAGCCAAACCGGAAACCAAGGGAGAAGCCAAAGGGAAAACCTCGGCTAAAGCCTCCGCAAAAAAGAAAGTTCCCGTCAACATTTATCGCCCGAAAAACCCATTCGTCGGCAAGTGCCTAAGCAACGAGGACTTGGTCCGCGAAGGGGGTTCGGGACGAGTTCAACATCTTAAATTCGACATCTCCGGTGGAGACCTCGAGTACCTCGAAGGTCAAAGCATCGGCATCATCCCCCCCGGAAAAGACGAGAAGGGCAAACCCCACAAGCTACGTCTGTATTCCATCGCCTCGACTCGTCATGGGGATGATGGGGACGACAAAACCGTGTCCCTCTCGGTGCGGGAGTTGGAATATCAACATCCTGAAACCGGTGAAACCGTCTATGGAGTCTGTTCTAAGTTCCTCTGTGACTTGAAAGAGGGGGATGATGTCAACATTACTGGCCCCGTCGGGAAGGATATGTTGCTGCCGGATGACGAGCATGCCAACATCATCATGATGGCAACAGGAACCGGGATTGCCCCGTTCCGGGCTTTCCTCTGGCGCATGTTCAAGGAAGAGCACGAAGATTACAAATTCAAAGGCAAAGCCTGGTTAATCTTCGGGATTCCCTACACGGCGAACATTCTCTACAAAGAGGAACTCGAACAATTGCAGGCGGAGTATCCTGATCAGTTTGAGTTGACCTACGCCATTAGCCGGGAGCAGAAAAATGCCGAAGGTGGCAAAATGTATCTGCAACACCGGATTCAGGAAAATGCCGAGAAAGTTTGGGATTTGGTTCAACAGCCTAATACTCACACTTACATCTGCGGTCTTAAAGGAATGGAAGGCGGAATCGATGAGGGAATGTCCTCGGCCGCTTCCAAACAAGGGGTTGACTGGGATGATTACCGCAAGCAACTCAAGAAAGACCATCGCTGGCACGTTGAAACCTACTAGGGTTTAGCTTTTGCTGGGATGACTCAGGTGGACAGGTCTACCTGGAGTCCTCAACAGGCGGTTGCAATAGGGTTCTCTCCGGGGAACTCTGCTGCAACCGCTTTGTTGCTCTTGAGCGAGGGCCGGGAACTTGATTGCGATCGCCTTCGACCAACCTGTTACTCTTAAAGGGAGACCTCATAGCTAGACGGAAAGAGAGTTAGCCTTAATGGAGTATTTAGTGGCCGCAGTCGGCGATCGCATTGAAGCTGAACGCATTTACACAGATTTAGAAAAAGCAGGGTTTCCCCAAAGCAACCTGAGGATTTTTGGCACAGGGTATCAAACCGCTGAGGATTTTGACCTGGAAGATCCCAATGAAAACGCCAAACAGCGAGCCTTTCGTATGATGACCTGGCTCATCCCCTTTGGCTTTTTCGGGGGGGTTACCTTTAATGCCATTACGGGGTTACAGACCTTTCCTTGGGCCGGTGTGACCGGAAATCAGGTCATTGGTGGCTTTTTGGGGGCCGGTAGTGGCGCCCTGGGAGGCTTATTGGCCAGTGGTGGCTTGGGAGCAGTCCTCAGCTTCGGGGATTCTCGCACCTATCGCGATCGCCTCGACCGGGGGGAGTATCTTCTGGTCATCCAAGGATCTCGTTTCCAACTAGCTGACATTCTCCCCATCGTCCGTCGGGCCCGCCCTCTGAGTCTACAAACTCTCCAAAGTCGCCCCTAAACCCAGTTCCGCAAATTGTCCATTATTTTTCACCCCCATGCTGCCGAGAGATGAACTCCTTAAACCTGTTGAAAACCGCGAGACCCTCGCCAAAATCCTAGACCGTGCTGAGGAAGCTCTACGCACCTGGGAAATCACCCAAACGGATTTTTTGTCTCCCCCGGAGTTGTTCGAGGCTCAGGGGCTGTTTAAGAGGCTAACAGAACTACAAATTGTTGCCTGGGGGGGCTATCCTCAAGCGGAACGGCAGCGGTTGGCGATCGCCCGCTCGGATCTGCCCCTAGAGGTGGAGCAGGTGCAGGTGGCGGCCCTGGAAGTGGCGGGGAATTTTCTCTTTGATACTGCCAGCCACCGTGACTTTTTGGGGTCGATGTTGGGAACCGGACTGGTGCGGGAAAAAACGGGGGATATCCTGGTTTTGGGAGAACGGGGTGCTCAGGTGCTAGTTGTACCGGAGTTGGTCGAGTTTCTGGAGCTGAATCTGACTCAGGTGCGATCAGTTCCCGTGAAAACTCGGGCCATTGAGTTAAATGAGTTGCGAGTGCAGGCTCCCAAGACTAAGCAAATGACCACGGTAGAAGCATCGTTACGGTTAGATGCGATCGCCTCAGCCGGGTTTGGCATGTCTCGCAGTAAGATGGCGGGATTGATTAGTGGTGGGGATGTCCGAGTGAACTGGAAGGACATCACCCAGCCAAGTTATAGCGTCAGTTCCGGTGATTTAATTGCCATTCGAGGCAAGGGACGTTTGGAAGTCGGAGACGTCTCCATCACTAAGAAGCAACGCTATCGGGTGGCGTTAACCCGTTTCCGTTAGTCATCGAAAACTCTCCGTTCTAGGGTCACTTCAAAGCTGGCGGGGTTCCGTTCGGCTTCAAACGTGCCACGGTAGAGGTCTTCATGCTCCGGCTCCAGAATTAGATAGTAGAGTTCCTGAGAGTCATTGGTGGGGTTCCAAGTGATTTCGAGGCGATCGCCGTGCAATTGCACAGACTGAATCTCGCCCGACTCGCCATCGAGGCCATCTCCCATGGCTAAGCCCATGAGAAAGGAGCCATCGGCATCTGAGGCCCCCTGATCATGAAAAATCGTGAAATAGGCCAGAGGTCGATCCTGTTCGACTTGAGCGGCCCGCCAACTACCCTGTAGGCTTCCCGCTTCGATTAACACCTCATCCTCATCAGGTCCGTGACCATCCGCTGGGCCTGGCTCAATACCTTGGGCCAGGGTTGCTTGGCTCTCAGGATGGATATGACGTGACAAGCTGGTGCTGTCTCCGTCTAATGTAGTGGCCAGACCCGGGAGGGCCAAAGAGAGCATTGAACCACAGAAGAGTCCTAAAAGAGGTCGTTTAACCATAGAGGCGTCCTTTCCTGAGCAACTGTTCCAGGCTAACAATCTTTCTCAAAAAACAGCAAAAAGCCGTCAAAACGCGAAGGTTTTAACGGCTTAATGAGGGACGAGCATGGAGGGATTCGAACCCCCGACCCTCAGAACCGGAATCTGATGCTCTATCCGACTGAGCTACATGCCCTCATATCCCTCCATCATAACCTTAAGCTGTTAACCTCGCAACCCCCCATGGGATTTTTTTGAGGCCAGATTTTTGAGGCCAGATGGAAGCCAGTCGGCAACACCTAGAGTTAGACGGGAAAAAACCCGGCTTTCTGGGGAAACCGGGTTCTTTAGCCTACCAATGGTTACACTTCCCGAAGGGTTAACCCGAAATTGGCTTGATATTCTTGGGAGGCATTTTGACTTTTTTAGCTAAGCCAACAGCCTTTAAGGCACTGATCATCATCCAGGTGACATCGATTTCCCACCATTTGAGACCATGGCGAGCCGAGTATTGGAAGGCATGATGGTTGTTGTGCCAGCCTTCGCCATAGGTGACGAGGGCAACCCACCAGCAGTTACGGGAATCGTCACCGGATTCATAGGTGCGATAGCCAAACTTATGGGTGGCGCTGTTGACAAACCAGGTGCAGTGGAACATGGCGACCATGCGGACGAAGACACCCCAAACCACAAAGGAAAGTCCATTCCCAACGAAGTAATCGCCCAGGAAGTACAGGATGAATCCTAAGACGAATTGGATGGGGATAAAGAATTTTTGGCAAAATTGATAGACGGGATCGTCTTCAATATCTTTGACCATTTTAGAGGCTTCTTCTTTGGCAGGAATCTCAAAGAACATCCAGCCAACGTGACTCCACCAAAAGCCTTTGTTGGAATCATGGGGATCGGCGGCGGTATCAGAGTATTTATGATGAATGCGGTGCATACCCACCCAGTCCAAAGGCCCCGCTTGACATGAGAGAGTGCCGCAGAACATCAGGAAGTGCTCCAACCATTTGGGAGCTTCGAAACTGCGGTGGCTGATTAGGCGATGCCATCCCATGGTGACACCTAATGCTCCGGTAACCCAGTGTAAGAACAGGGCAACGCCAACACCGGCCCAGGTAAAGGTGCTAGGCAAAAACGCGAAGCACGCTAACAAGTGAATGGTGGCGATCCAAATAACCGCAAACCAATTCAGTGAAAGTTTTTGGGGTGTTGCAACTGTCATGCATTAACCTCGTAATGTTTGTTCCCTTTTCAGGACGACCTGTTGGATTGTATCAAAATATCGGTACGAAGAGCTAAACTATATTGCCCTGTTTCTCATTTACTCTAACCTGACTCCAAGCTCATGAATCTTAAGATTAACTTAACAAAGCTGCGGCGATCGCTCGACGACCGCTTTACCAGCATAGATAATATAGTCCAGGACAATCTGCGACGGGTCTTGAAAGCCTACCAAAATCATCGGGTGGGTGTGCGACACTTTGCTAGTGTATCCGGATACGGCCATGATGACCTGGGACGGGATACCCTCGATCAGATCTTTGCCGAGGTGATGGGGGCGCAAGCGGCTCTGGTGAGAGTGCAGATGGTCTCGGGAACTCATGCCATCGCCTGTGCCTTGTATGGTGTGTTGCGACCTGGAGACGAGATGCTGGCGGTGGCGGGCCCCCCCTACGACACACTTGAGGAAGTGATTGGGGTACGAGGTTCCGGTCAAGGATCTCTGGCGGAGTTGGGAGTTAAGTATCGGGTTTTGCCTCTGACTGATGATGGAACCATAGACTGGAACGGGTTGGCGACGGCGGTGAAGCCGGAAACTCGTTTGGTGTTAATTCAACGCTCTTGTGGCTATGCCTGGCGTCGCAGTCTGTCTCTTGATGATATCGGAAAAGTCGTTGAGCTTGTTAAACGGCAGAATCCCCAAACGGTTTGTTTTGTGGATAACTGCTATGGCGAGTTTGTCGAAACCCGTGAACCCACAGCCGTCGGTGCTGACTTGATGGCTGGATCTCTGATTAAAAATCCTGGCGGAACTCTGGTGACAGCGGGAGGCTATGTAGCTGGACGAGCCGATTTAGTTGAACAGGCGGCCTGTCGTCTGACGGCCCCAGGGATTGGCAGTACCGGAGGGGCCACGTTTGAGCAGAACCGTCTCCTCTATCAAGGATTTTACTTGGCTCCGCAGATGGTTGGGGAGGCCCTTAAGGGAACCTATTTACTGTCACAAGCCTTTCATGAGTTGGGATATTCTGTGAATCCCTTACCCCATGAGCCGCGTCGGGATATTATCCAGGCGATCGCCCTGGGAAGTCCTGAAAAACTGATCGCCTTTTGTCGTGCGATTCAACGCAATTCCCCCATTGATGCCTATCTTGACCCGGTTCCGGCCCAGATGCCTGGCTATGAGACCCCCCTAGTGATGGCTGGGGGAACCTTTATTGATGGCAGTACCTCGGAATTTTCTGCTGATGGACCTCTCCGTGATCCTTACGTAGTTTTTTGCCAAGGAGGAAGCCATTGGACGCAAGTGGCGATCGCCCTTGAAGCCGCCATTGAGGCGATCGAGAG
>SMDP01000269.1 GCA_012911965.1 Geitlerinema sp. P-1104 | reverse complement strand
GCCTGCAAGACCTGGTGCGCCTAGAGCAAGACCTAGCCCGACAGTTCAACAGCTTTGCTGAGGCTCCCGAAATCCAAACCCTAGTCGCTGCCCTCAGCCCTCGGGTGTTGCGACAAACCCTTGACCTAGAAGGACTCTCAGCCCTGCGTAACAATCTGGACAACCTGGATGCCGCCCTCATCTATCCCCTGATCCTAGAAGACCGCCTAGAACTGGTGATTACCACCGCCGACACCGAACCCCTGCGCCGCACCGTCGCTGTGGGGCGGACTGAGCTGAATGCCGCCATCATCGCCTTTCGCCAAGCTTTAGAAGACCCCCACAGCGATGCCCAAACCCCGGCCCAGCAACTCTACCGTTGGCTGGTGGAACCCCTAGAAGCTGACCTAGCGGCGGCGGGGGTGACGACTCTACTCTATGCCCCTGATGCTGCCCTGCGCTACATTCCCCTGGCGGCTCTCCACGATGGGGACCAATGGCTCACGGAACGCTTCCGGGTCAACAACATCACCGCTCTCTCCCTAGAAGAGTTGACGACCCCGCCCCAAGCGGACCCCCGAGTCCTGGCGGGAGCGTTTGCTGATGTGGAGACGGTGCATTCTGTCGGGTCGTTTACTCTGCCGGGGCTGCCCTATGCCGGGGAGGAGGTGATTCTGCTGGAAGCGGCGTTGCCTGATACGGTGACCCTGATTGACCAGGCCTTTGACCTGGATACAGTGCTGCTGGAATTGGGCAGTGCCAATATTCTCCATTTCGCCACCCATGGGGTCTTTGTCCCCGGTGACCCAAGCGATTCTTTTATTCTCTTTGGTAATGGGGAGGCGCCGACACTGCGGGATGTTGGGGCCTGGTCTTTGTCCCACGTTGATTTGGTGGTGTTGAGTGCCTGTGAGACCGGGTTGGGGGGCTTTGACAATAATGGTGAGCAAATTCTGGGGCTGGGTTATCAGTTCCAGCGGCGGGGGGCCAAGGCGGTGATTGCCTCTCTGTGGGCAGTGAGTGACCAGGGGACTCAGGTGTTGATGACGGCTTTCTATGAGGCTTTGGCTTTAGGGATGAGCAAGACGGAGGCGTTGCAGGCGGCTCAACGGGCCTTGATTACCAATGACTTTGCGGCGGTGGGGGGACGGCGGGAGGCAATGCTGGAGTGGGTTAGCAGTGTCACTGGGCAACCGTTGCCGCCCAGGGGAACCTTGGCTCATCCCTATTACTGGGCGCCGTTCATTCTCATCGGCAATGGCCTATGAAGCACCGCAGCACCGTTTTTCCCTTAGCTCCCTATTGACTGTTTACTGTTTATCCATTTAGAACTGTGACTGCTAGAAATCACCGTCCCCTGAGCCACTCCAACCCCATAGCCTGGATTTGGCGAGTCGTGATTGCGATCGCCACCAGTATTGAGGGGTCTGCCATAGCCCGGTTAAATGACTTTGACCGAGCTTCTCTAAATCATCGGGAGGCTCAATATCTCGCCCCCACCACTCCCCAAATTCACTACAACGCCGGGCTGGCCTTTATGCCGATGGGACAGTACGAGGAGGCCCTGACCTCTCTAAACACCGCCCGCGATTTGGCCAGTACCCAGGAAGACCCAGTGCTATTAGGGGAGATTGAATTCTCCTTAACCCGCCTTCAACGACGAGAAGGCACAGCGGAGGACTTTGGAATCCCGGTCTTCTGATGATGGGACACCTGCGATGGTCTTCCGATAAGGGTTGGGGCTGTTTTGGCGATGAAGTATAAAGGCATCAGTACATTTACTGAGTTAATCGAGGGAGGGGCAACGATGGTTAATGGGGGCAAGTTATTGAGTGCGATGGTGGTGACGGCCCTGTGGCTGTCAGCATTGGAGGGGGTCATGGCCGCCGGACGACGGCAAATTGCTCTCCCTAATCAAGAACTCCCAGGGGAATTGGGGCTTTTGCCTGACTTGAGTGGAAAACCGGGGGCGGCACCGTTGCCAGTCATTGACCTAGAGACAAAATCCTTGGATTTGAAAGCCGGGTTGCCCTTGCCACCGGCAGCCCAAGGATTGGGGAAATTGATATCTTTACAGCCCCAGAACGGGTTAAAGCAATCTGAAACAGCAGCCCTACTAGAGGTCGAAGGACAACTAGAGGACGGCGATGAGGTCTTACAGGATGGTAGTTTATACGACCTGCACACCTTTGAGGGTCAAGCGGGACAGTTCCTTGAAATTCGCCTCGATAGTGACGACTTTGATGCGTATCTGATTCTGGTTGGCCCTGATGGTGAGCGGGTCGCAGAAGATGATGATGGTGGTGAAGGGTTAAACTCTCTAATCACTATTCAACTTCCCCAAACGGGTCGCTATTCAGTGATTGCTAATGCCTATGATGCTTCGGGACGGGGACGCTACTGGTTGACGGTGGCGGTCATTAGCGCTGAAGACTATCAACGGGGACAGGAGCGTGCAAGTGCGAGTGCTGAAGCTGACCAACTGCTACAGCAGGGAATTCAGCAATACAGACGTAGTCAGTTTCGACAAGCTTTGGCCTCTTGGCGGCAGGCTTTGGGACTGTATCGCGCACCAGGTAATCGTCGAGTAGAAGCTAATATTTTGTGGTCATTAGGCAGGGCCGGGTTCCGTCTGAGCCAGTACCCGCGCGCCATCGACTTTTATGGATATGGACAATCTCTCACCATCTTTCAACGTTTGGGTGCTCTGGCTGGGGAAGGCAGCGCCCTGGGCAATTTGGGTAATGCTTACGTGAGTCTGGGCCTCTCCCCACTTGCCATTGACTTCTATGAACAAGCTCTAGTGATCTTCCGTAAAATCGGAGCGCGCGCTGAAGAAGGCAGCGCCCTGGGCAATTTGGGTAATGCCTACCTAGACCTGGGGCAGTACGAGCGCGCCATTGACTTTCATCAACAAGCCCTAGTGATTGCCCGCGAGATTGGAGATCGCGCTGAAGAAGGCAGCGCCCTGGGCAATTTGGGTAATGCCTACCTAAACTTGGGGCAATACGAGCGCGCTATTGACTTCTATCAACAAGCCCTAGTGATTACCCGCGAGATTGGAGATCGCGCTGGAGAAGGTAATTCCTGGAGCAATTTGGCCATTGCTTACTACAACCGGGGGCAGTACGAGCGCGCTATTGACTTCTATCAACAAGCCTTAGTGATTGCCCGCGAGATTGGAGATCGCGCTGCTGAAGGTAATGCCCGGGGTAATTTGGGTGTTGCTTACGGCAACCTGGGTCAGTACGAGCGTGCCATTGACTTCCATCAACAACACTTAACCATTGCCCGTGAGCTCGGCGATCTCGCCGGAGAAGGCGGCGCCCTGGGCAATTTGGGAAATGCTTACCTAAACCTGGGTCAGTACGAGCGTGCCATTGACTTCTATCAACAAATCCTGGAGATCACCCGCGAGCTCGGCGATGGCGGCGGGGAAAGCCACGCCCTGGGCAATTTGGGAAATGCTTACCTAAACCTGGGTCAGTACGAGCGTGCCATTGACTTCTATCAACAACACCTAACCATTGCCCGCGAGATTAGTGATCGCGCTGGGGAAGGCAGCACATTGGGGAATTTGGGTGTTGCTTACAGCAACCTGGGTCAGTACGAGCGTGCCATTGACTTCCATCAACAACACCTAACCATTGTCCGCGAGATTAGTGATCGCGCTGGGGAAGGTAGCACATTGGGGAATTTGGGCAATGTTTACAACAACCTGGGACAGTACAAGCGTGCCATTGACTTCTATCAACAACACCTAACCATTGCCCGCGAGATTAGTGATCGCGCTGGGGAAGGCAGCACATTGGGGAATTTGGGTGTTGCTTACGGCAACCTGGGTCGGTACGAGCGCGCCATTGACTTCCATCAACAACACCTAACCATTGCCCGCGAGATTAGTGATCGCGCCGGGGAAGGCCGGGCACTGAACAACTTGGGCTTTGCTTACCACTACCTAGAGCAGTACGAGCACGCCATTGATTTCTGGGAAAAATCCCTGGTGATTGCCCGGGAGATAGGAGATCGCGCTGGGGAAGGAATCGTCCTAGGCAATTTAGGCTTTGTTTACCACCACCTGGGCCAATTTGACGGCGCCCTAGAGAAATACGGTCAAGCCGTCGCCCTCCTCAACCAACTCGGTGCCCGCGCCGAACAAGCCTACTTCCTCAGCAACATCGGCAGACTCCTCAACAACCAAGGCCAACCCGAACTCGCCATCATCTTCCTCAAAGCCAGCGTCGATCGCCGCGAAGCCATACGTGGCGATATTCGCGGACTCGACACCGACCTGCAACAATCCTTCACCGACACCGTCGCCGACAGCTACCGCCTCCTCGCCGACCTCCTCCTCCAACAAAACCGCATCCTCGAAGCCCAGCGTGTCCTCGACTTGCTCAAAGTTCAAGAACTCGACGAAGCTCTCTCCCAGGTGCGGAGTACCCAAGCAACCTCCACCGGGGTTGCCTTCTGGCAAATCGAAACCGACCTCCTCGCCCTCTACGAAGAAACCCTCGCCGACGGCATCGCCCTCGCCCGCCTCGACGACCAAGTCCGCCAACAAGGGCGTGACAGCCTCACCTCCACCCAACGCCAACAACGAGACACCCTGCGGCAACGCTACCAAGCCGCGCAAGGTCAATTCGCCGCCTTCCTAGACCGCCCCGAAGTCGCAACCCTGCTGCGCCAAATCCGTCAACAAACCGACGGTCAATCCATCGAAATCGAACGCCAACACCGGACGCTGCAAAATAATCTGCGCAACTTACCCCAACCTACTGCCCTCATCTATCCCCTAATCCTGCCCGATCGCCTCGAACT
>SMDP01000268.1 GCA_012911965.1 Geitlerinema sp. P-1104 | reverse complement strand
TTTGATTCGTCAAGGACGAGTCAGCCTCAATGGTTCAACGGCCGAATTGGGGGCGAAAGCTCATCCTGAGCGCGATCGCATCCTCGTTGATGGTCGCGTGGCCAATCCGGAACAAGAACCGCAACGACTGTATATCCTCCTCAATAAACCGGCAGGTGTAGTCAGTACCTGTCGTGATACCCATGGACGGCCCACAGTCCTGAGCCTTCTGCCGCTCCAACTGACTCAGGGACAAGGTCTACATCCTGTCGGCCGTCTTGACGTTGACTCCACTGGGGCCTTATTACTGACAAATGATGGTGGACTGACCTATGCTTTAACTCATCCTCGCTATCATGTACCCAAGACCTATCAAGTCTGGGTTCAAGGCTCTCCCTCAGAGGTAACATTGCAACAATGGCGAGACGGGATCATCTTAGATCAACGCCAAACTCTACCCGCTCAAGTCCAAGTCAAACGTCGAGATGGCAACAGGCGAACCCAACTCGAAGTGGTATTAACCGAGGGTCGCAACCGCCAGATTCGTCGCATTGCTGAACAACTGGGACATCCGGTTGAGGAGCTGCACCGGACAAAAATTGCCTCGGTTGAACTCAACGACAGTCCCCAGAATGTTTTACCCCCAGGGTGCCATCGCTGTTTGACCCCATCAGAAATTAATGCCTTACAGTCATGGCAAACGCAACTCACCCTAAAATCAGTAGGCGTGCGATCGAAGCTCAAGGAGCACAGCGGATGAAGTTCTCGCGGATTAAGTTCAAACGGAAACAGAAAAAGGACAAGCTCGATCTGCCACAGATGCAAGCTCAAACCCTAATGACTATGGGCGCGCAACTGCGTGAACTTCGTCAGGAGCAGTCATTGGCGATCGAAACCATCGCTCGGCAAACGCTAATTCCAGCGCGTCTGTTGCGGGCTATTGAAGACGGAGATCTGACGAAACTTCCTGAGCCGGTCTACATTCAAGGATTTTTGCGACGCTTCGCCGATCAGGTTGGCCTCGATGGTCCAGCCTATGCCCGAGACTTCCCTGTGGGTTATGAGTCGAAGGTGTCTAAGTCTGGGTGGCACTATTCTCCTATCTCACAACTGCGTCCCTTCCATCTCTATCTTCTTTATATTTTCTTGGTGGTCTTCTCGGTTCGAGGGTTGTCAGAATCGGTCAACTCGGATTCTCGCAGCCCAGATAGCGCCATTCCTCCCCCACAAACGGCTGATCATCTCGGAGACGTTGACTTGGACTCTCAGGTGGGTTCGCAGGATATAGCTGGCCCCGAAGCAACCCCCTCAACGGTGACCGCCAATGCGTCAGCCTCCGAGAAGGGCAACGGCGCCTCTCAGCCGGTGCAAGTCGGGGTAACTCTGACCGATGAATCCTGGATTCAGGTGGTCGCTGACGGCGAAACCACCTTTGAGGGAATGTTAAGTCAGGGAACTCATAGTTGGAGTGCGAATCGTGAGTTAACCGTGATTGCCGGTAACGCTGGAGGGGTGATGATTGCCGTTAATGGCAATGAAGCTCAACCCATGGGTGCGCCCGGGAGTGTTGAGGAACTGACAGTTGTGGCCGATTCTCGCGCAGGAGAGGATTCCGTTAATCCTCCAACATCGGCGAACTAATGACTGCGTTAACTCGTCTCTAGGCTTGTGGCATTCTAAACACTGTCTGTCTAGGGCGATCGCCACCGGTCTAACCCGCTTAGATCAAATAATGGGCTGCATTGAACAGATTGTTCTCAAGGAGTTTGAAGGAGTTTCTATGAAATCATTAATTCGCTGGGGTGCTACGTTAGGACTGGTTGGGGGGACACTGTTTGGCTCCGTCTCTGCGCCAGCCCCCGCTTTAGCCTTGTCAGAAGACGAAATTATGCAAAAACTGGCATCAGTTCCGGTTTTTGCGATTACGGATGCCGAGGGTTCGCCTCTGATTGCAAGTATTTCCAATCCTGAACGGGATGGTGAAATGACGGAGGTGGCCGGGGTGTTCGTGTTCATGAACCCTCAAGATGCCAATCGCGTTGTTGAACGCCTCACGCAAGAGCAGCCGGAAATGGCTGGAGAGGTTCAAGTTACGGTGATTTCCTTGGCCGAAATTTATCAGCTTGAACAGAGGAACCGAGATCAAAATACGCCGATTGAGTTTTCCTATGTTCCCACTCGTCAGGATATTGAATCGGCGGTTTCCGTGCTGCTCGATAGTGGTCGGGAAGGGGAACTTGTACAACAAAATGGAGAATATATCTATCCAGGAGTGCCTCTGTTTATGGCAACGGCTGGCCCGGAGCAGGGGTATATGACCGTTGAGGTCAACGGAGAGCCGGTCATTCCTCTATTCTTTGGTCGGGATGATTTGGATAATGTTATCGCTCACGTCGAGGAACAACAGCCCGATTTTGCGTCAACGGTGGAAACGGATGTGGTTCGACTTGAGGGGGTCTTGGAAACGTTGCGAAATGAGGACAACGAAATGGTAGGACAGTTAATGTTTGTGCCTCATAGTGAGTCCTTGGAGTTTGTGGGTAATTTGATGCAGCAGATGCAACAACAACGGCAACAGCAGCAACCCCAACTTCAGCCTGGAAACAGCGCGCCTCCACTTCCCGATTCTGGGCGATAGGTTATGGGGCTAATCTCTCAACAGCCGAGATCTCAAAATGGAGATCCGGCTCGGGGTGCAAGGGTTGAGGTGACGGTGTCTCAAGTGCGGGCCTGGCGGAATCAGGCCCGTAGTGGTGCATTGGCTCAAGATCTTGACCCCGCTGAGGTGGATTGGCTGTTATATGAAGGGGCTAGGTTAGATCGCCTCAAGTTCCGCTTGGGACAACCGGGCGATCGCCTCTCCCTCAGCCGTTCTCTCGAAGACCTGAGCCAACTCTGGGCGCAACGTCTGCGCGATCGCACTCCCTTACAATATCTCCTCGGCTCAGTTCCCTGGCGCAACTTCAACCTCCTCGTCTCCCCAGCCGCCCTCATTCCCCGCCCAGAAACAGAAGCCATCATTGACATCGTCCTAGATACAAAAGGAGCAGATAGCGCCGGAATTTGGGTCGATTTAGGCACAGGAAGCGGGGCGATCGCCCTTGGCCTCGCTCAAGCCCTTCCCAAGGCTAAAATCTATGCTGTAGACTGTAGTGCTGAGGCCCTAAATCTAGCCCGAACCAATGCTGAGCGTCATGGATTGGGCGATCGCATTCAATTCCATCAAGGCAGTTGGTTTGAACCTCTAGCCGCACACCAAGGACATCTGGAAGGAATGCTATCCAATCCCCCCTATATCCCCAGTGGCGAGATTCCTCACCTGCAACCGGAAGTCAGCCGCCACGAACCCCACCTCGCCCTCGACGGCGGTGATGATGGCTTAACGGCTCTGCGTCACCTGGTTCAAACGGCTCCTGACTATCTGCAACCGGGAGGAGTCTGGCTCGTGGAAATCATGAGTGGTCAATCCCCCGCCGTCTGTCAACTCTTGCAAGACAGCGGTAACTATGAGACGCCTCATGTGATTCGAGATTTCGCCGGTCACGATCGCTTTGTCCGAACGCAGACAAAAAAACGTCACCAATAATCAATTAATGGTAATCAATTAATGGCGCAAGAGGGCGACCACAAGGGGACTACGTTGTTAGGATACTATGTTGTTTCTGTTCCGGTGTTCCCCCATCTTGCCTTCTTAGCCTGTTGCCTTCTTGCTCTATGTTTTTCGCTTACAACGACATTGTTAATGCTGCCAAAGCTGGGTCTGTGGTGAGTTTCCCGACGGATACCGTTCCGGCCTTGGCCGTCGACCCTCAAAAAACGGAGGCGATTTATCACCTCAAACAACGTAGCCTCGATAAACCTTTGATTTTGATGGGAGCGAGTCCCGACGATCTTTGGGACTATGTTGAGGGAACCCCTGATGAACAGGCAATTTGGCAAGAGATGGTGAACCAGCATTGGCCCGGTGCGTTGACGCTAGTTTTGCCGGCCAGTGCCAAGGTTCCAGCGGGGATGAATCCTAGAGGTTCCGGGACCTTGGGGATTCGGGTTCCCGATTGTGCGATCGCCCAGAAGCTATTATCCGTCACCGGCCCCCTCGCGACTACCAGTGCCAATCGTTCTGGGGAACCCCCCTTACGAGAGGCGGCGGCCATTGCGGCGGCTTTTCCCTCCCTGTGCGTATTAGATCCAGAAGTCTATCAGAACCGTCTCGGCTCAGGACTCCCCTCGACGGTTGTGCAATGGACGGGGGGCGATTGGCGGATTCTGCGACAGGGGGCCGTAGAGTTGTAGAGGTTGACCTATCTACCGATAAGACCGTTAAGCTAGGGGTTAACCGAGAAGACGCTTAAAAACTGGCATGACCCTAGATCCCCCGGATTTGTCTCAGGAGAATGATGTCACCCTGACTGAGGCAGAGTTGGCAGAAATTGCTGATCCCCAACTTCGTCAACGAGTCGCGGCGTTGATTCAGCGATGCGATCGCCTCCAGGCTGAAGGCCAGGCCAGCCAACAGCATCTGGAGAAACTCAAGCTACAAGTTCATCTAACCCAACAGATGTGTCAGTTCAAGGGAGGATTTTTGGCGCGAGTCTCCCATGAATTGCGATCGCCCCTGAGTGGGTTAATTGGTACCCATCAACTCATTTTGAACGATTTATGTGAGGACCAAGAGGAAGAACGAGATTTTCTCGGCCGCGCTCATGAGTATTCCCTCAAAATGGTGGAGATGTTGGATATCGTCCTCAAGGTAGCGCGGGCCGAACAAGGGCGATCGCCCCTGAAGGTCGAACCCGTGCGCCTCTATGATGTCTTTGAGGAAGTGCAGGAACTCTCCGCCCTGCA
>SMDP01000267.1:3522-4837 GCA_012911965.1 Geitlerinema sp. P-1104 | reverse complement strand
GGGCAGTATTTATCTCAATAGTGATGATTTACGGCGCAATTTTAATATCTATCGTACCCAAATTGGCTATGTTCCTCAACAGGATATTGTTCATCGTAACTTGAGCGTGACTCAGGTCTTAACCTTTGCGGCCCAGTTGCGGCTTCCTCCAGATACCGATGACGCGGCGATCGCCCAAATCGTCCAAAAAACCCTGAAAACCGTGGCCCTGAGCGATCGCACCAATAGTCTCGTCAGCCAACTCAGTGGGGGACAACTCAAACGGGTGAGTATCGCCGTGGAACTCCTGGCTAATCCCAAACTCTTCTTCCTCGACGAACCCACCTCAGGCCTCGATCCCGGCCTCGACAAAAAAGTGATGGAACTGTTGCGAGACTTAGCCAAAGAGGAAAATCGCACCGTGGCCCTCGTCACCCACGCCACCGCCAATATCACCCTCTGCGATCGCGTCGCCTTCATGGGCCGAGGGGGAAATCTCTGTTACTTCGGCGACCCCGAGCAAGCCATACCATTTTTTAATGATTTTGTCAAGTCTCAAGGTCATCATCATGAACTCGACGGCTTTGCGGAAATTTACATCGAACTCGACAAGCCCCCAGAAGAGAATCAGGGAATTAAACCCGAAGCCTACTGTCAACGCTGCGCCGAATTTTTCCGGAACCATCCCAGCTACCAAACCTACGTCGAACGCCAATTAGTCCCCATCAGCGGCTCCCCATCGGGGGTCACCTCCCAATCCCCCAAAACCGTTAGCGGACCCGGCTCAGCCCCCCAAAACCAGAGTCCTCAACAAGCCACTCCCTCCCCCTGGCGACAATTATCAGTCCTATTACAACGAGATATCCAATTAGTTTTTGCTGATAAATTCAACCTAGCCTTAGCCCTTTTAACCGCTCCCATTGGCATTGGTTTAATCACCTTTGCCATTCGCGATCGCGAACCCTTCATTCTCCCAACTGACCCCGATCCTACCCTAGCGCCCTTAGCCTTACGAGTCTTATTTGTCTTCACCTGTGCCGCCATTTGGGTGGGCTTATCTGGCTCCCTACAAACCATCGTGCGAGAGTCCGCCATTTATCTGCGGGAGCGATTAGTCAACCTAGGATTAATTCCCTATTTAGGCTCCAAAGTTCTCGTCTTAGCCGGACTAGCGTTAATACAAACCCTACTCATGACCGCTGTCATTCTCCTCGGCTTCGAATCTCCCGAACCTCAGCTCATTTCCTGGACCATGGGAGTGAGTGTGACCGCCTTTTTAACCCTACTCACCAGTGGCTGTCTCGGCTTAGCCGTCTCCTGTTTTGTCAGCAATGAA
>SMDP01000267.1:0-3071 GCA_012911965.1 Geitlerinema sp. P-1104 | reverse complement strand
TAAAGCCTATAAAGACTTGCGGGGACAGTACCAATTCCCCGACTTTAAACTGACCATTGACTATGTTCAAGGAGATCCCTTCGCCGCACCGAGTCAGTTGAGTGTCTGGGTTCCCATGAGCGTTGCTGGCTTTCCGGAACACCTCTACGCCAGTCTCTCGCGGGAAGTGGCCCTACGGGATTATCTGACGCGGGCCTTTTCTCGGGCCTGTCGTCAACTGAGTCAGAAACGGGGAACCGGTAAAAGTGGCGCGATCGCCGTCTGTCGTCTCGGGCAAGAAGTATTAGCACGAACCTCTGCATTTGTCAACCCCAAAGGCGTAGAAATTCGCTTCACCGTGGGACTTCCCGCCCAAGGACGGCGCATTTTGGGGCGACAGGCCGCCGAAATGCTCTGTGATGACATCCCGGAACTGGTCGATCGCGCCCTCATCTACCAAAACCTCGATGCAGCCGCCATTCAGCAGCACGTCGAAACCATCGAGGATGCCGACTGGCTGCGATCGCAACTCTCCCAAACCAACCTCATCGCCTTCATCGCCGACGGCTCAATTTTACCCCGGCGCAGTGGCGTCGATGCCCGTCCCCTGGAGACCAACGCCGTCCCCTTTGAGTCTCCCGAATCCCTGCGCGTTACCTTTAAGCGGCCCAACGGCGGACCCATCAGCGGTATGGGGATTCCTCGGGGCATTACCCTGATTGTCGGCGGCGGCTATCATGGCAAATCGACCCTGCTGCGGGCGATCGAATTAGGCGTCTACAACCGCATTCCCGGCGATGGTCGTGAGTTTGTCGTCACCGATGGCGCCGCCGTGAAAATTCGCGCCGAAGATGGTCGTTCCGTGCGTGGGGTAGATATCTCCGCCTTCATCAACAATTTGCCTCAAGGACAAACCACCACCGCCTTCTCCACCGAAAACGCCAGCGGGAGTACCTCTCAGGCCGCCAATATCATCGAAGCCATCGAAGCCGGGGCCACCGCCTTACTCATTGACGAAGACACCTCAGCGACGAACTTCACCATTCGCGATCGCCGGATGCAAGAATTGATCGCCAAAGAACATGAACCCATTACCCCCTTCGTCGATCGCGTACGTCCCCTCTTTGACGAACAGGGGATTTCCACCATTCTCGTCATGGGAGGAAGTGGCGATTACTTCGAGGCCGCCGATACGGCGATCGCCATGACCCACTATCGCCCCCACAACGTCACCGAGCAAGTCAAAGACATCGCCACCAAGTACGACACCGGCCGCCAACCGGACCCCCAATCTCCCCTAACTCCTCCCACCTCTCGCTACCTCCTCCCCGACAGTCTCGACCCCAGTCGCGGCAAACGGGCCGTCAAATGGCAAGTGCGAGACGAAGATGAAATCGTCTTTGGAAGCGATGAGATTGATGTATCCGCCGTCGAACAACTCGTCGATGCGGGACAGTTGCGGGCCATTGCCGAAGCCATGGTCTATCTCAAACAGGAATACTCAGGAACTGATAAGACCCTCAGACAGATATTAGACGAAATTGAGGGGGCGATCGCCTCCCAAGGCTTAGATATCCTCGCGCCCTTCCCCGTCGGCAATCTCGCCCAATTTCGTCGCTTTGAACTGGCTGCCGCCTTAAACCGCCTGCGATCAATTCAAGTCAAACAATGACCCTTAACAAATAGTCAATCTCGGTAGTACATCAAATAAGAAAAAAGCCCATTCTGGGAATGGGCTAAATTATCCTTAATTGTCCACTATCAATTGTCCGTTACTCTAGAAACCTACCAAGTGACCGGGAAGGTCCGGGGTGCCGCTTGAGGCGTAGGAGTGGGGCGAGGAGTTGTAGTCGTCGTCTCCGTCGTGGTGGTTTCGGTTTCCGTTGTCGTGGTGGTAGTGCGTTCGTTCAACCGAGATTGCAAATCACCGGGAACAATCACCGTGTCAATCTTGTGAATGACCCCATTATCAGCCGGAATATCCGTGTCAATCACCCGAGCTGGGCCAACATTGACCCTATTCCCCTGAACCCTAGCATTAACCGGGCCGTTGAGAGTGTTCAAGAGTTGGTTGCCGATATCATTGGCTTCCAGGATTTCCGGCACAACGTGCATCCCTAAGACATCCTGCAACAAATCACGGTTAGCCGGATCAGTTAGAGCATTCACCACGGACTGAGGGAGATCCTGAAAAGCTTGGTCTGTGGGGGCAAACAGGGTAAAAGGACCATCGTTAGCGAGAGTATCCGCCATCCCCGCCAACTCCGCCAGTTGTAGGAGGGTGTTCATATCTCCTTGACCTGCCAGAGAGTCGACCAGATTCCCGACACCCATTTGAGCGACTTCGCTCTCTAACGGTTGGGCCGGCTCACTAGCCGTCATGTCAGCGTGGCTGGGGTTGATGGTCAAGGTGCTAGCACTCAGAAGTACCATTGCCCCAGTCAGCCATTGAAATCGACGCGTAGAGTTCATATATCTTAACTTCTCTCACAACAGTCGTAATTCTAGCCTAAGTTTTAGAAACTGTTGGGAAAAACCAGGGAACACCGGAACCGGGGAGAGGGCGACCACAAAGAGGGCGACCACCACTTCGACTATCGCTCAGTGACCAGGGTTCGGCCCTACTTTTGTTGTACAACTAGATCATAGAAGCTCCACGTTAGTCATCCTTATGCCCTCTTGTCCTCGATGCCAGCAGCGAGTTCGTGACGATGCCGTCTCCTGTCCCCATTGTGGCTATCAACTCAAAGCCTTCGGTCATCCGGGGATTCCCCTGCATCGAGCCAATCCCGAGGAACCCCTCTGTCTCACCTGCACCTATCACCTCGACGATAGTTGCAATTTTCCCAAACGGCCCCACGCCCAAACCTGCACCCTCTACCAGAACATTAACGAGCCAATCCTAACGACTCCACCCCGACGCAAACTCGCCCCCTGGTATCGCCGCCATCCGGTGCTAGTGGGCTTTCTCGTCCTCCTGGGTATCAGTCTGTTGCTGGCCTTGATGAGATGAGGGGGAACAGGGAACAGGGAACAGGGAACAGAAAAGACGTAGGGGCGCGCCCTTGTGGACGCCCTAGGCAATAGGCAAT
>SMDP01000266.1 GCA_012911965.1 Geitlerinema sp. P-1104 | reverse complement strand
CACATTATTCGCTCTTGTTACAGAACCAAACACAACGCAATAATTCATACTATGACCACTACCTTACAGCAACGCGAATCCGCGTCTCTGTGGGAACGGTTTTGTAGTTGGGTGACCAGCACCAATAACCGCCTTTACATTGGCTGGTTCGGTGTCTTGATGATCCCCACCCTCTTAACCGCTACCACCTGCTTCATCATCGCTTTCATCGCTGCTCCTCCTGTGGACATCGATGGTATCCGCGAACCCGTTGCAGGTTCTCTTCTGTACGGAAACAACATCATCTCTGGTGCTGTTGTTCCTTCTTCTAACGCGATCGGACTTCACTTGTACCCGATCTGGGAAGCTGCCAGCCTCGACGAATGGCTGTACAACGGCGGTCCTTACCAGCTCGTGATCTTCCACTTCCTCATTGGCGTTTTCTGCTATATGGGTCGTGAATGGGAACTGTCTTTCCGTCTCGGAATGCGTCCCTGGATCTGCGTGGCTTACTCCGCCCCTGTTGCTGCTGCCAGCGCTGTTTTCCTGATCTACCCCATCGGTCAAGGTTCTTTCTCCGATGGTATGCCTCTGGGCATCTCCGGAACCTTCAACTTCATGTTGGTGTTCCAAGCTGAGCACAACATCCTGATGCACCCCTTCCACATGCTCGGTGTGGCTGGCGTCTTCGGCGGTGCTCTGTTCTCCGCGATGCACGGTTCTCTGGTGACCTCCTCCTTGGTTCGTGAAACCACCGAAAGCGAGTCTCAGAACTACGGTTACAAATTCGGTCAAGAAGAAGAGACCTACAACATTGTTGCAGCTCACGGCTACTTCGGTCGCTTGATCTTCCAATACGCTTCCTTCAACAACAGCCGCTCTCTGCACTTCTTCTTAGGTGCATGGCCCGTTGTCGGAATCTGGTTCACCGCTCTGGGCATCAGCACCATGGCGTTCAACCTCAACGGTTTCAACTTCAACCAGTCCGTGTTGGATAGCCAAGGTCGTGTCATCAACACCTGGGCTGACGTGATCAACCGCGCCAACCTCGGTATGGAAGTTATGCACGAGCGTAACGCTCACAACTTCCCCCTCGACTTGGCTGCTACCGAAGCTCCTTCCATCAACGGCTAATCTTAGCTCTTGGGAAGTTAGCTAAAGTGGTTAACTAAGACTTAAAAAAAGCGTCCTCTCCGGAGGGCGCTTTTTTTTGGCTCAAGAAGACCTAAAGGCTAAGCCAGATCATCTCTAGTAGTAGCTGCTTCGAGTGCCTGACGCATTGAAAGAAAGGCTTCTTTCAAGGGTTGGCTCACAGAGCTATTCGGCTCTGCCAATATGAGAGATTGGTATTCCTCAAGAAAGTTAGACCGCAAGCGATGAAAAAAGTGTAAGTAATGGCGTAAAAAACTCATACAATCTAAGATGACAAACTCTATTCCGCCCGTTTCGACATAGAGGGAACGGGCATACTCCTGAACGTCCTCATCAATTGTGTCTGTCGTTATAAAAATGTAATTGTCAACGAAAACCTGTTTGATATCGAGTTTTTGCAAAGCTCGTTTTATGTCGTCTCGTGTGACGCGCCTGTCCTTCATTTCGTAACTTGTTACAACTCGTGCATCATCAATGAGAGTGACTTCCACATCACCGAGAGTCCCAGTCTGAACATCGGCAGCATTGTGAGAGGCTAGAGTAAGAACTCGCTCACCTAGTTTTTGCTGCGCGGCTTTGTAAGCGGCCGCTACCATGAGAACAGGAAGACGACTTGTGCCTTTTAAGCTTTTATGCTGATAGATTAGGTTGATTATGTTTTCTGAAGAAAGAGGTTGATCATCCGTTGACATTTCGAGAGAGGCTATTAAAGACTTCATGCGTTCATCTCTCTGGTTTCGTTCTATGATGAGACAACGAATCGTTTCAGCTAGAAGATCGTCAGCAGAGACTCGATGACCGTGAACATAATCTAAAAGGTCAAGAACCGCTGTATAGAGAGTCTGAGGTCGCCCTACCAAGTTGATGTCTCGGGTTAGCGTTACATTACGGTTCCTAAGAGCTGGTGTCAGAAAAGCGGTTGTATTGTTGCAGGGTAAATTATGGGTATTTATAAAATTTGTAATATATTTTTCATCGTAAGAACGACCTGAAAATGAGTCGGGTCCTTTGATTTGGGTGTAAGGTTTCCTGACATCAACTTTGGGTTTATGTAACTTAGCTAAAAGACAAGACATTAGCAGGCGCACCCCAGCCCTATTTCTCAAGTTAGTGCTGATATATTGAACAGCCTTACGAATTTGAGTATCAGCAATTATTGGTTGTTCAAGGGATTTGTTGGCTCGACGAAAAGCGGTAGCAAGGATGTCTGATGGATTTTGCATGAAATCACCTCTGGGGTCGGAATTGGATAATTTGTCCATAAAACTTCCACACGATTTTGCTTAACCTGATCCAATCTTGTATTTGTTGAATGAGCTTTTTTTGGGGAACTCTCAATATAATTCCAATCTTTATAAAGTTCATCCATTAGTGGACCGTGATAGCTGGAGATTGCTACTTTACCCTTAACATTATGTAAAATATCAGCCAGCTTTAGATGCTCAGTTTCTGTCATTTCAAAACCATAAGCATTCGTATCTGAGCGAGAGTCATGGGGATAAGGAGGGTCGCAATAGAAAAGTGTTTGAGGATCGTCATAGCGTTCAATCACCTCAAGAGCTGGAGCGTTTTCTATTTGAACACGTAAGAGGCGTTGTACAATCTCAGATAACCCTTCTACACTGCCAAGCCAACGGGAAACAGCTCCTGCCATCCCCGCTCGGCTGGTTAGTTTGCAATGAGCCCAACGACCTGTGCTGGCAGTCTGAGCAAGTCCGGTTCTGACTTGTCTAGCACGCACAAAGAAACGGCGTGCTCTTTCTAAACTGGATACTCCTTCTAAAGACTCTTCCACGGCGATTCTTAGCTCCTCCCGGGAAAATGGTGTGAGTCCAATTGCCTTGATTAAATCGTCATTTTGAGTCCGCAGAACACGGAAGAAATTGGTGACTTCACTATCAATGTCATTATAGGTTTCAACTGGGGAGGGTTTTCGATTGAGAAGCACAGCGGCACTTCCTCCAAACGGCTCACAGTAATGTGTTGTTTCTGGTAAAAGTGGTAGCAACCAATCCAGGTGAGAATATTTACCGCCGTACCATCCAAAGGCAATTCGCTTAGACATTAAACCTCCGAATCACGCGATTCATAGGATCAGGGGTTATAGTTGAACCCAAACCTTCAGCAAAAATCATAAAAGTTCACTTTTTGTAAATCGACAGACTCAGAACTATACATCCGCCCAAAAAATTGTGCCTAAACGAAGCAACAACCTAGAGGGGCTGCTGGTTTTACACTGGCGATGATTTGATTCAGCTCAAGTATGCTCAAGTATACAGTGTCACTGCCAGAGCGATCACTCCCAGGTCCTAGTAGTCGTTACAAAAGTTAACCCCTGCCAAGCACCCAGAATGATGTTAAACTCAATACACTTAAGCAAGCTAGGGGTGCCTGAGTCGTCAGGCTGAGATTACACCCTTAGAACCTGAGACCGGCTAGTACCGGCGAAGGGAAGCTGTTTATCGAGGAAATTCAATATGCGTACAGACTGGGTAGCAAAGCGACGCGGTCAGGGTAATGTATCCCAGATGCACTACGCTCGTCAGGGAGTCATTACTGAAGAGATGGACTATGTCGCCAAGCGGGAAAATCTCCCTCAGGAGTTAATCCGCGACGAGGTGGCCCGGGGACGGATGATTATTCCGGCCAACATTAACCACACCAACCTCGAACCCATGGCCATTGGCATTGCATCGAAATGCAAGGTCAACGCCAACATTGGGGCATCGCCCAACTCGTCTAACATTGATGAGGAAGTGGCGAAACTCCATTTGGCGGTGAAGTATGGTGCAGACACCGTTATGGACTTGTCTACTGGTGGCGGGGACTTGGATGTGATTCGCACGGCCATTATCAAGGCCTCTCCGGTTCCCATCGGTACGGTTCCCATTTATCAGGCCCTGGAGAGTGTCCACGGGAGTGTGGAAAATCTCACCGCTGATGATTTCTTGCATATCATCGAGAAACACGCTCAGCAGGGTGTGGATTACATGACGATTCATGCGGGAATCTTGATTGAACATTTGCCGTTGGTGCGCGATCGCATTACGGGGATTGTCTCTCGCGGTGGCGGAATCCTGGCACGCTGGATGTTACATCACCACAAGCAAAACCCCCTCTATACTCATTTCGATGACATCATCGAAATCTTCAAGAAATACGATGTGTCGTTCAGTTTAGGGGATTCCCTGCGTCCGGGTTGTACCCATGATGCCAGTGATGAAGCGCAACTGGCGGAGTTGAAAACCCTCGGACAGTTGACACGCCGCGCCTGGGAACATGATGTTCAGGTGATGGTCGAAGGTCCGGGCCATGTCCCCATGGACCAGATCGAGTTCAACGTCAAGAAACAGATGGAAGAGTGCAGCGAAGCACCGTTCTATGTGTTGGGTCCGTTGGTGACGGATATTGCGCCGGGGTATGACCATATTACCTCTGCCATTGGTGCGGCGATGGCCGGTTGGTATGGAACGGCGATGTTGTGCTATGTGACGCCGAAGGAGCATTTGGGGTTACCGGATGCTGAGGATGTGCGCAATGGCTTGATTGCCTATAAGATTGCGGCTCATGCGGCGGATATTGCTCGTCGTCGTCCAGGTGCGCGCGATCGCGATGATGAACTCTCGGCGGCCCGGTATAACTTCGACTGGAACAAGCAGTTTGAGTTATCTCTGGACCCTGAACGCGCTCGGGAATACCATGATGAGACGCTTCCGGC
>SMDP01000265.1:3020-4910 GCA_012911965.1 Geitlerinema sp. P-1104 | reverse complement strand
CCACAGGTGTTGCCGCGATTCATCTCAACGTTGAATCAAAGATTACAACGTGAGCTTTCTCGCGGATTAAGGTAAAGTCACATCTTGGCCGAGACGCACCCCCCAGTCGAGATAATCCTCATCAGTTAAAGCAATCCCGGCCTCAACTCCAGCATGGTTGAGGAGCGTATAGCCTTGACGACTCGCGAATTGTCCCCCCAGCCGGGACACCACCGGAATCCCGGCCCAGAGGGCTTCTAACGTGGTGGTAGTTCCATTGTAGGGGTAGGTATCGAGAACCACATCGGCGAGGGTGAGATTGGCCCGGTGAATCTCCTCGGAGGGGGTAATGGGAAGAAAGCGGAGGCGTTCGCCGTCCACTCCTTCCGCCTCAGCCAACGCCTCAACCTGCTGCTGGAGGGAGGTGGCATCACTATACACCCCTTTGATCAAGAGATAGCTGTTGGGAACCCGTGCTAGAATCCGCAGTTGGCGGCGGGTATCCTGGGGATTGCGTTTATAGCCAGTTTGGGAACAGAAATAGACGACCGCATCGGCGGGAATGTTGAGGTGATTGCGTCTTAAACTAGGAATCCCCATCTCGAAGCCATCGACGGCAATATAGCTGTGGGACAAACGCCAGAGTTTTTCGGAATAATGCTCCTCAGCCTCCTCTCCTAACACATAGGAGTCCACCAAAAAATAGTCGACCGCCGGTAACCCCGGTGCATCACAGCCGAGCCAGGAGACTTGGATGGGGGCGGGTTTCAGGGCCAGGGTGGAACAGCCGGCATTGGAGGTGATACTGTCGAGATCCACGAGAATGTCAATCTTATCCCGGTGAATCCTCTCAGCGGCCTCTAACCCGGAATAGGGGAGAGGGTGAAATTGAAGCGTTGTATCCTGGGCAAACTGCTGTTGTAGGCGATCGCCCGTTTGAGAGAGAGAATAGAGGTGAATCTCAAACTGTTGGCGATCGTGGTACTGCAAGAGCCAGCGAACCAGCCACCCCACCGAATGTTGGCGGAAACATTCCGAGAGATAGCCAATTTTGAGTTTATCTCCAGAACCGCTGGGGGACCGGCGTTGATAGCGAGCCGTCACCTGAGCCAGATGCTGTTGGATACGATCCTGGCAACGAGTACCAATGCGGTTACGCAGTTGACGATATCCTGGTAAATCATCTGTGATATAGGCCATCATCCCCCCAGCCGTAATCAGTTGTGAGGCCAACTCTAGGGATAACTCGCTTTCAGAGGAGATGAGCTGTTCCAGGTGCTGACGATGTTGCGCAAACACCTGTTGCGCCTCGGGCCAACGTCCTCCTGAGCGTAGGAGTCCTCGTAGTAGCAGGTGCGATCGCAGAATCTCCTGGCCAGGGGTTTTGACGTAGGCTTGAGCTTGGCGGAGATAGTCGAGACTGGCCAGATTCTGCCAACAATTTTGCAGAAACCGAGCCATCCCGAGGAGTAGGGAGAAATTCTCAGGGAGGCGAGAGAGGGCTGTTTTCAGAAACCGCTCACTTTCGGGGGGAGAGTGGTTTTGCGAGAGTAGAGCCTGACAGGTTTGTTGCAATAGATCCTCAGGCGGTGAAGCGTCTGACTCCAGCAGCAGAGCCGTATCATCGAGGAGAGCGTCATCGTCCCAGAGATGGAGTTGTCCCGATAGTTGTATGAGGTGCAGCAGATTTTCCAGATGGTCGGGGTTAAATTGTCGTAGCTGTTGCCGCAGTTGCCAGGCTAAGCCGGGGTCGGGAAGTGCTAAACTCTCCTGAGCTAAGACTTGAGTGAGATGATGAGTCCAGGCCGCCTCATCCTCCCCCTCCATCAAGGGAGCCATCCAGACCAGTTGAGCCGTCATCTCATCGCCACTGAGGAGATGGGCGATACCAAGATAGGCGAAGTTTTGCTG
>SMDP01000265.1:0-2844 GCA_012911965.1 Geitlerinema sp. P-1104 | reverse complement strand
GGCGATCGCCCCTAAACAAGAGGCGATCGCCGTTCAGTCAAATGATGGAACTCAGGCAATCGCCCAAGACTCTATTTCATTTGTAGACCCTCATCACAGGTAACTGCCTCGTTGACATCAGCACCCTCATTGAAGTTAACATTTGCTGTTGCGTTCGGACCTAGATCGTCATCAGCAGACTGGCAAGCCTGGGCAGCCGTTTGACCAGTAGTAGTTACAATGACACCACCGGCGTAAGCCAAAAGTCCATCTTGTTTAGGAGTAGCGACGATTTCGGTTTGGGATCCGTCGACGTCCCCAGTCGCATCATCGCCATCCTGGGCTGGGTCAAAGGTATACTCGTAGTTATCGGTCTCCGTGGGCAGACCCACTTTCAGGCGCGACATGTTACCAGCAAATTTGCCATTTTCCATGCGGTGAGCTTGTTGCTGACGCATGACCGCACCGACAGCGTTTTTCGCTTCGGACTGTCTGGCTTTTGCTGCTTGGTTCAAGAACGACGGCAGAGCGATCGCCGCCAAAATACCGATAATGATAATAACGACCAGAAGTTCAATTAGGGTGAAACCTTCATCTTTTCCTTTGCGGTTGCTCAGGTGTTGGATGAACTTAGTTTGAAATGCAGTTTTCATGGTTGCTTCTCCTTCAGGCTTGGGGTGAATGCTTTTTCCCGCTTCTGGATATAACGTACCCAGGTCTGACCGGTTTCATATCACCCCCAGCAAAAATTTTTTTTCGAGGACGGCCAATCCCCCTAAGGCTTGGCAACCGGGAGTTCTAATGAGAGGAAGACAAACGAGAGGGATTCTAGACTTTGTAGCAGACCCCGAACAGCGGCAAAGGCTTCATCGTCAGAGGTGACCTCACCCGTCACTGGGTTACGGGGACGAAGTTCCCGGAAGAAGCCAGTTAGAGTCGAAAACGATTGGGGACTCTGGAACAGGGGGAGTAGACAAGCGGCGGTTGCACTATCAATCATGACCTTCCCGACTCCAGGAATCGCTAGCTGTTGGCTGATGGTGAAGGCTCGATAGTGCTGAACCGAGGTTTCGAGTTCTCGACGGGTTGAGTCCGTCTTCAAGAGGGGATGGAGGTGAACTTGAGCTGAGTGCCAGTGTTGGCTGTCCCATTCTACTGGTGAGAGCCATTCCCCTTCCCCATCAGGATGTCCGGCCCAGAAATCCAGGAGACGGTGAATAGGATTGAGGAGTTCGTAGAGATGAAGCCGTTCTTCAATGGAGGTGGCCGGTAAACTCATCCCCAGGAAGGCTGGTAACTTGTCCTCCTCGACAAATAGGTCAAAGGGATTCCACTGCCGCCAGTTGACCATACTGATAAACTCTAGCTCAGTTTTCTCCAGCAGCTCAAACAAATCGGGGATGGTGTAACCACGATCTTCTCGTAATAGGTAGTTGGCTAGGAGTCCCTCGGGGTTATTCTTGATGCGCGAGTTCCAGACCCTCTTTTTAAGATCCACCGAGTCCCGCAGGGCTTCCATGGTCTCTTGGGAGAGTTCCATCGCCATCTCATCGCTGACATCATCCTCCATGAGCCCCATCATCTTAAAGAGCTTCTGAGCGCGGAAGAAGTACACCCGTTGGAAGGCACTGTGGAGGTTACCGCGAATAATCCCTTGAGGCTTGAGAACCGATTTAAGGGCCCGCAGCCCTGCTTCTGGGTCTGGGAGTAAGTACAGCACCTCATCACAGTTGATGTAATCAAACTCCATCCTCAGACTGGCGATGTCTTCGATGGCCATGGCCTCGAACTGGACGTTCTCAATACCGTGATACTCCAGGCGAGTTCGGGCTAACTTCACGGACTCCTCAGAGAAGTCAATGCCGACAATCTTGGCGCCGGGATTGGCGTAGGCTAGAGCCAATGCCTTATAGCCACTGCCACATCCAGCATCTAAAATTAGCTTATCCTTCGGGTCAATGACCTGTTGGTTGCGGTGATAGTAGGCACTAGCAAAATGGTGTTGATAGAGATAGTTGGGATTGTCTTTTGGTGTTTGTTCAAGGGGAATTCGAGGATAAGGAGACCGTTCAAACTGCTGTTTTACCGATTCTAAATGTTTTTTATTTAGCTCATTCATAGCTTTTTTTTAACGACTAACAAGAAAAGGGTGGAGAATATTAATTATTAATAAAAGTCCTCCAACTCCCCATCCTCGAACAGTTCTCGGGCTTTATAGAAGGTTTCCAGGCTATGACGATCGCCCACAAAACGCCAGTGCCAGGGTTCATAGGCGATATTTTGAGGATTATCCCGAGGAAAGGATAACTCAAAACTAAAATAGGCAGCATTATCTCGTAACCACTTAAAGGCCGCCGTATTCTCAAAGTCAGGAGATAGATTGGTCGCCGGGACATCGGCATCCCCAATATCAATGGCATAGCCGGTATGATGTTCACTATGTCCCGGAGGGGCGCTGACTTCTGCCCGTTGTGCTGGGACTTGTCCCCGTTGAGCTTTAATCTCAAAAAAGAGATATTCCTGATCTTCGATGGAGCGAAATCCTGAAAGGGGCATCAGCCAAACCCCATCAGCCCGGGCCGCCGCTTCCATGTCTAAATAGGCCTCCGCTGCCGCTGACCGTAGCTTGATGGTATTGTCAGAGACAATCGATCGCAAGTCCTCAGGAGGGGCTTCTTCGTAGGGGAGATGCCCTAAGAGATTGGGATTTTCAGTGGCAGTTCCCTCCCTGGCTGGGGTCATTTCCTCGGGGGAGGCAGGAGTCGACTCCGCCAAAGGAGCGATTTGCCCCTGATTTTGCCAAAGATACCAACCTAACCCCCCCAGGGCGACGCTGGCAGTAAGGGCAAAAATGAGGAAAAGAAG
>SMDP01000264.1 GCA_012911965.1 Geitlerinema sp. P-1104 | reverse complement strand
TTTGATTCGTCAAGGACGAGTCAGCCTCAATGGTTCAACGGCCGAATTGGGGGCGAAAGCTCATCCTGAGCGCGATCTCATCCTCGTTGATGGTCGCGTGGCCAATCCGGAACAAGAACCGCAACGACTGTATATCCTCATCAATAAACCGGCGGGTGTAGTCAGTACCTGTCGTGACACCCATGGACGGCCCACAGTCCTGAGCCTTCTGCCGCCCCAACTGACTCAGGGACAAGGTCTACATCCTGTCGGCCGTCTTGACGTTGACTCTACTGGGGCCTTATTACTGACAAATGATGGCGGCCTTACTTATGCTTTAACTCATCCTCGCTATCATGTACCCAAGACCTATCAGGTCTGGGTTCAAGGCTCTCCCTCAGAGGTAACATTGCAACAATGGCGAGACGGGATCATCTTAGATCAGCGCAAAACTCTACCCGCTCAAGTCCAAGTCAAGCGTCGGGATGGCAACAGGCGAACCCAACTCGAAATCGTCTTAACCGAGGGTCGCAACCGCCAGATTCGTCGCCTTGCTGAACAACTGGGGCATCCGGTTGAGGAGCTACACCGGACGAGAATTGCCTCGGTTGAACTCAACAACAGTTCCAAGAATGTCTTACCCCCAGGGTGCCATCGCTGTTTGACCACATCAGAAATTAACGCCTTACAGTCATGGCAAACGCAACTCACCCTAAAATCAGTAGGCGTGCGATCGAAGCTCAAGGAGCACAGCGGATGAAGTTCTCGCGGATTAAGTTCAAACGGAAACAGAAAAAGGACAAGCTCGATCTGCCACAGATGCAAGCTCAAACCCTAGTGACTATGGGCGCGCAACTGCGTGAACTTCGTCAGGAGCAGTCGTTGGCGATCGAAACGATCGCTCGGCAAACGCTAATTCCAGCGCGTCTGTTGCGGGCCATTGAAGACGGGGATCTGACGAAACTTCCTGAGCCGGTCTACATTCAAGGATTTTTGCGACGCTTCGCCGATCAGGTCGGACTCGATGGCCCCGCCTATGCCCGAGACTTCCCCGTCGCTTATGAGTCGAAGGTCTCTAAGTCTGGGTGGCAGTATTCTCCCATCTCACAACTGCGTCCCTTCCATCTCTATCTTCTCTATATTTTCTTGGTGGTCTTCTCAGTTCGGGGGTTGTCAGAATCGGTTAACTCGGATTCTCGCAGTCCAGATAGTGCCATTCCTCCCCCACAAACGGCTGATCATCTCGGAGATGTTGACTCGGACTCTCAGGCGGGTTCGCGGGATCTCGCTGCCCCCGAAGCAACCCCCTCAACGGTGACCGCCAATGCGTCAGCCTCGGAGAATGGCAACGGCCCCTCTCAGCCGGTGCAAGTGGGGGTAACTCTGACCGATGAATCCTGGATTCAGGTGGTGGCTGATGGCGAAACCACCTTTGAGGGGATGTTAAGTCAGGGAACTCATAGTTGGAGTGCGAGTCGTGAGTTAACAGTGATTGCCGGTAATGCTGGAGGGGTGATGATTGCGGTTAATGGCAATGAGGCTCAACCGATGGGTGCGCCCGGGAGTGTTGAGGAACTGACGGTTGTGGCCGATTCTCGCGCAGGAGAGGATTCCGTTAATCCTCCAACATCGGCGAACTAATGACTGCGTCAACTCGTCTCTAGGCTTGTGGCATTCTAAACACTGTCTGTCTAGGGCGATCGCCACGGGTTCAACCAGCTTAGATCTAAATAATGGGCTGCATTGAGCCGATTGTTCTCAAGGAGTTTCAAGGAGTTTCTATGAAATCATTAATTCGCTGGGGTGCCATGTTAGGGCTGGTTGGAGGGACACTTTTTGGCTCCGTCTCTACACCAGCCCCGGCTTTGGCCTTGTCCGAAGATGAAATTATGCAAAAACTGGCATCGGTTCCGGTTTTTGCGATTACAGATGCCGAAGGATCACCCTTAATTGCGAGTGTGTCGAATCCTCAATCGGCCAATGGAACCACCGAAGTGGCCGGGGTCTTTATGAATCCTCAAGATGCCAACCGATTTGTGGAACGCCTCACCCAAGAACAACCGGAAATGGCGGGAGAGGTGCAGGTGACGGTGATTTCCTTGGCAGAAATTTATCGTCTCGAACAAAGCCATCGCCAACAGAATAATTCCATTGAGTTTTCCTATGTGCCCACCCGCCAAGAGGTAGAATCAGCGGTGTCTGTTCTGCTTGATAGTGGTCGCGAGGATGAACTCCTGCAATACAACGGAGAATACACCTATCCCGGAGTTCCATTGTTCATGGCAACGGCGGGTCCAGACCAAGGTTATATGACCGTGGAGCTTGACGGAGAGGTTGTGATTCCGCTGTTTTTTGACCGAGAGGATTTGGATAATGTGATTGCTCGTTTCCAACAACAACAGCCCGATTTTGCCGCCACCGTGCAAACGGATGTGGTCCAACTTGAAGGGGTGTTAGAAACCCTCCGTAATGAGGACAACGACATGGTAGGACAGTTGATGTTTGTGCCTCATAGTGAGTCCTTGGAGTTTGTGGGCAACATGATGCAGCAGATGCAACAACAACAGCAACAGCAGCAACAACAACTTCAGCCGGGAGACGGTGCGACCCCACTCCCCGGTTCTGCACGATAGGTTATGGGCCGACTCTCTCAACAGCCACGATCTCAGGAGGGAGATCCACCTTGGGGTGCAAGAGTTGAGGTGACGGTGTCTCAAGTACGGGCCTGGCGTAGTCAGGCCCGTAGTGGTGCGTTGGCTCAAGATCTTGACCCCACTGAGGTAGATTGGCTGTTATACGAGGGGGCTAGGTTGGATCGCCTCAAGTTCCGACTGGGACAACCCGGCGATCGCCTCTCCCTGAGCCGTTCTCTTGAGGAACTGACCCAACTCTGGGAGCAACGTCTAGGCGATCGCACTCCCCTCCAATATCTTCTCGGTTCCGTTCCCTGGCGCAACCTCAACCTCCTCGTCTCCCCAGCCGTCCTCATTCCGCGCCCCGAAACAGAAGCCATGATTGACATCGTTCTGGAGACCAAAGGGGCAGATAGCGCCGGAATTTGGGTCGATTTAGGCACGGGAAGCGGGGCGATCGTCCTTGGACTCGCTCAAGCCCTTCCCAAGGCTAAAATCTGTGCTGTAGACTGTAGTGCTGAGGCCCTAAATCTAGCCCGAACCAATGCTGAGCGTCATGGATTGGGCGATCGCATTCAATTCCATCAAGGCAGTTGGTTTGAACCTCTAGCCGCACACCAAGGACACCTTGAAGGAATGCTATCCAATCCCCCCTATATCCCCAGTGGTGAGATTCCCCACCTGCAACCGGAAGTCAGCCACCACGAACCCCACCTCGCCCTCGACGGCGGCGACGATGGCTTAACGGCTCTACGTCACCTAATCCAAACAGCTCCTAACTATCTGCAACCGGGAGGACTCTGGCTCGTAGAAATCATGAGCGGTCAATCCCCCGCTGTCTGTGAACTCTTGCAAGACAACGGCAACTATGAAACTCCCCATGTCATCCGAGACTTGGCCGGTCACGATCGCTTCGTCCTGACCCAGACAAAAAAGCCTTAATCCGCAACAATGGCGGAAGACAGCGACCCTTGCCTCTTGCCCAAATGATGCGTTCCGGCTGGTAGGGGCGAAAAATTTTTCGCCCTTACAATCGATAGGCTTAGGTCAAAACCCCTACTGATGCCGGGACGCATCCTACCATCTCTTGCCTCTTGCCTCTTCCTCCCTCCTCTTCCGACCTGTCCCCTGTTCCCTGTTCCCTGTTCCCTGTTCCCTGTTCCCTGTTCCCTGTTCCCCATGCTTTCCCCCTACAACGAGCTAATTAACGCTGCCAAATCCGGGTCCGTGGTCAGTTTTCCAACCGATACCGTCCCGGCCTTAGCCGTCGATCCCCAAAAGACCGAGGCCATTTATCAGCTCAAACAACGTAGCCTCGACAAACCTTTGATTCTGATGGGAGCCAGTCCCGACGACCTTTGGCACTATGTTGAGGGAACACCAGACGAACGGCAAACTTGGCAGGAACTGGCGAACCAGCATTGGCCAGGAGCCTTAACCCTAGTTTTGCCCGCCAGTGCCAAAGTGCCAGCGGGGATGAATCCTAGCGGTTCCGGGACCCTGGGGATTCGCGTTCCCGATTGTGCGATCGCCCAAAAACTATTATCCGTCACCGGCCCCCTAGCAACCACCAGTGCCAATCGTTCTGGGGAACCCCCCTTACGAGAGGCGGCGGCCATCGCGGCGGCGTTTCCCAGCGTGTGCGTATTAGAGCCAGAAGCCTATCAGAACCGTCTCGGCTCAGGATTACCCTCGACGGTTGTGCAATGGACGGGGGGCGATTGGCGGATTCTGCGACAGGGAGCGGTAGAGTTGTAGAGGTTGACCCATCTACGGATAAGACCGTTAAGCTGGGGGTTAATCGAGAAGACGCTTAAAAACTGGCATGACCCTAGATAAACCGGACTTGTCTCAGGATGACGATGTAACTCTAACTGAGACAGAGTTAGCACAAATTGCTGATCCCCAACTTCGTCAACGAGTGGCGGTGTTGGTTCAGCGATGCGATCGCCTCCAGGCTGAGCGCCAGTCCACCCAACAGCGTCTGGAAGAGCTAAAACTACAAGTGCATCTAACTCAACAGATGTGTCGCTTTAAAGGGGGATTTTTGGCGCGGGTGTCTCACGAGTTGCGATCGCCCCTGAGTGGGTTGATTGGCACCCATCAACTGATTCTCAATGATTTATGTGAGGACCAAGACGAAGAACGAGATTTTCTTGGCCGCGCTCATGAGTATTCCCTAAAAATGGTGGGGATGTTGGATATCGTCCTCAAAGTAGCGCGGGCCGAACAGGGGCGATCGCCCCTGAAGGTCGAACCCGTGCGCCTCTATGATGTCTTTGAGGAAGTGCAGGAACTCTCCGCCCTGCA
>SMDP01000263.1 GCA_012911965.1 Geitlerinema sp. P-1104 | reverse complement strand
GGACATTCGATTGGTTCGGGTCGGGTCGAGTCCTTGGTCAAACAAATTGGACTCAGGGTGAAATTGCCGGGGGCACAATGGCGAGGGGAGAATGTGCCGAAGGTGTTGAGGCATCGCTGTGCGTACCTGAATGGGGACTTGGTGGCTTAATCACTCCCGGTACATTTATCCTGAGTATATTTACTCAGTCTCCTAACTGAGATGCACCCTAATAGAAACGCTTACAAAAGCGAAACGTGATTACCCTGATTTAAATAAAATAATCTTTTACACAAATTCAGAGTGGGGTCAAAACAAAGGAAGGGAACCACAAGGAAAAATAGAAGCAGAAAAAAAGGCAAAGGAAAACAACTTAGAAATTGAATGGAGATGCTGTAGCTTTTTCGAATCGCCGTTTGTTGTCGATGATTGTAGCCGGATCACTTCGTACTTCTTTACTCAATCTGATAATTTATTTGGTCTTTTGGAGTCGTTTGAGTCTCATGCAGGTGCAATTCTGGACGATATTGAAACTGCTATAACATTTGGCGACGAAGATGTTTCAATCAATCGCTCTAATATTAGATCTGAAATTGAAAAGTCAGATACTAGCGCGTTAATTATAAGTGGCGAAGGCGGCACAGGGAAAACAGCTCTAATAAAAGAGCTTTATGGCAATAAGGGGGAAAATGATGCCTTTTATGTCCATAAGGCGACGGAATTTTCTGTTAGCAACTTGAATGAGTTCTTATCGGGTGTTTTTTTAAAGGATTTTATTGAAGCACATGAGGGAGCTGACAATAAAACAGTTGTCATTGATTCAGCGGAACACTTAATTGCTCTAGAAAATACTGATCCCATTAAAGAGTACCTATCCAGCTTAATCAAAGCCGGATGGAGGGTGTGGTTCACCACGAGAAATACCTACCTAGATGATTTGATTTTTCAACTATATGAAGTGTACAAAATTAGCTTTAAGTCGGTACATCTAGAAAATCTAAAAGAAGATACATTATTCGAGCTTGCTAAAAAACATGATTTTGTCATCCCTGATGATAAAAAGCTCAAAGTGCTCATATTGACTCCATTTTATCTCAGAGAGTATTTGAGGCATTATCAGGAAAACAAAGGCGCAGGCTACTTTGAATTCAAAGAGTCTTTATGGCCAAGAGTCATTACAAAACGGTACCCACAACGAGAACAATTCTTTATACATCTTGCCGAAGAAAGAGCTAATTCAGGAAGATTTTTCGTCATTCCAGACTCTAGCTACTCAAATGAAACGGTAGAAAAAGCGTTGGTTTCCGATGGAATAATTAGCTATGAGTCCGCTCGTGGATATTTTATTACTCATGATATTTATGAAGAATGGGCGCTCGATAAATTCGTCGAGAGTAATTTTTTATCCTCAGAAAATGCAGAAATATTTTTTGATAGAATACAACAGTCTTTGCCCATAAGAAGGGTTTTCAGGCGGTGGCTATCAGAGAAACTTAGCACGGCCAATGAAGAAGTTAGCCATCTTATTGTAGAAACCTTGTCATCTCGCAAAATATCTAATTTGTGGAAAGATGAAGTTCTCGTTTCTATGCTTCTATCCGACTATTCCGATTACTTTTTTAACGTGAATAAAGATTCACTATTAGAAGACGACTTCCGGCTTCTCAAACGGATATGCTTGCTGATAAGAATAGGATGCAAGGAGATAGACAATAGCTTTTTTGATAGGCTTGGTGTGAGAACGCCAGATATTTTATCAATGGAATATGTAATAACCAAGCCGAAAGGAAACGGATGGAAATCGCTTATCAAGTTCATCAATGACAATCTCGAAAAGATAGGTGTTAATAATCTCAATTTTGTATTGCCCACCCTATACGACTGGAACAGCCACAACAAGTTTGGCGACGCAACTAAATATTCCAGCCTAATTGCATTATCGTTTTACAAAGCAGTAATCGAAAACAACGTCTATATTAGGGATGATGGTTTTTCCAAGCAGTTAATCCTCACCATTCTGTATGGGGTAGGTGAAATTAAAAGTGAACTTGAAGCTATCGTTGATGAAATAATTCTAAATAATTGGAGGCGACATAACGATCCATATCATCTAATGAGTGACTTCATTTTAACAAAAATAGAATGCTTTAATGTTGCTATGGAAATTCCGGAAAAAGTGATCGCTCTAGCCAAATGCCTTTGGGTGTATGAACAACCAGAAAACGACGACTATTTTTATGGATCAAGACTAGAGATAGATCATGAATTTGGTGTTGAGAATGGACATCAAGACTATTTTCCCACCAGTGCTTATCAAACACCCATATACGCCCTGCTGCAAACCAATTTAGAATTAACATTAAACTTCATTATCGACCTAATAAATTATGCTTCAAAAAAATATGCAGAATCTAACCTTGATAAGGGCTTGACTGAAACAGCAACACTGTTACTAGATGATGAGAAGAAAATTGATCTACCTATTTCAAATCGTCTTTGGTGCATGTACCGAGGTACACAGGTAAACCCTGATTTATTAGAGTCAATATTAATGTCACTAGAACGGTTTTTTCTTGAGAGAGGAAAAAACACCAAAGCTCAAACGCTTGAATATTATCTAAACTATATCCTAACTAGATCTGAATCTTCTGCACTCGTGGCAGTTGTTGCAAGCGTTGTATGTGCGTTTCCTGAGAAAACATTCAATGTAGCTAAAATTCTATTCAGAACAAAAGAGTTTTTCTTCTTTGACACATCTCGAATGATGCTGGATCAAACACATAAGACTCAGCTTAATCGGCTAAAAAAGTTTAGCATCAATCAGATAAATCAATATCACGAAAATGAAAGGATAAGCGCCTGTGACCAAAAACATCGGAAACTCTCATTAGAAAGTATTGCGCTTCACTACCAGTTTTTTAGAACAGAGGAAGTAAGCGAGGAGGAGTCAGAGAAAAGGATTCAGGAAATTTGGGAAATCCTTGATGTTCACTACATGGATTTACCAGATAAAGAACAAGAAAACCATCAAGATAAAACATGGCGTTTATATTTAGCCCGTATGGATAAAAGAAAAATGTCACCTGAAGTGAAGGAAGTAGAAAATGGTATAGCAATAGAATTCAATCCAGAGATTGATCCAGAGCTTAAGGAATATAGTGAAACGTCCCAGCGAGAAGCGAGCAAGCCGTTTACACATTCCGGTTTAAAGGTTTGGGCTGATAGCAGGCTCTATAATAGAGATAACTACAAAAAATATGAATCATATGAAAATGATCCACTGACTGCTTTGGGCGAGGCAAAAGAAATATGGAATCAACTTTCAGAAGGCAACATGGGGGAGGCATTACTTTTTGATCGAGCCACACCATCGTATGTATGCGCCGTGTTATTGCGGGACTTTAAGGAAAAATTAGCAAAAACCGAACTAGATTTTTGCAGGGAAGTTATATTTGAATATACAGATATCGTTAACAATAATGATTACGACGGACTTGTGCCTGCGTTACTTGTACTCCCAAGATTGATAGAAGATTTTCCAGACGAAAGACTAACTATCAAGCTGCTATTAATCAAAGCATTAATGAGGCATGATCCAATATCGAGGATGGGAATGGACAGGATAAATTCAGTAGCCATTCAAGCTGTTCAGCACTTATGGATGAATGAATCTGAGTTCATGAAGTCGCTGTACATTGGGTATTTGGTAATTGCTCAAAAACATAGAGATGTTCGAGATCGTTTAAGACAAGAGGTATATAAGCAGCACAAATATGAAATTAACGGCAATGACTTTGAGCGGGAGTTATTTAAAGAATTAGAGAGTGTAGTAAAGAGTATCGAAGATGAAACCATAACGGAATCCGCAATAGACAATATTGAAAGCATAGATAACGATATATTGATAACTGCTTTTCAGCTTGCACGATTGGATGGCGAACACAAGAAACCAGTACCGTTTGTCGAGGAAATTATTAGGATAATTTCACAACAATTGCTTTCACGAGACAGAGAAGACCGGCTTGATTATGCTTTCAGATATGAATTTTTAAAGAACTATGCCCGTTTTATCCTTCATCTAGAGAATAGCGAGAAGGACAAATACCTTAAATATTTCACCGATAATTTCACCTTGAGTGAAGGTGTGGCAGAGTTGTTAAATGAATTTGTTAGCGCTGAAGACTCATTGAATATGCCGGACTCATTTTGGTATGTTTGGAACCGATTTAAAGGCCACATCGTTGATTCAATAAGCAATCAAGGTTGGAGGCATGATAAGGAGCGCATAGTCGAATCCTTTTTATTTGCAAGAATCACTTGGAAGGATGAAGCAAAGACATGGCATACATTTTCACCGGAGAATAGAGCGTTTTTTCGTGATTTAAGCGGTAAGATAGGTGGTGAATCATCCTTTATATATAGCATCTGTAAACTCCTTTGTGGCATAGGAAGTGATTTTTTAGATGATGGTATTTATTGGATCAGCCATGCAATAAATACCTTTGATATCGACTTATCACAAGATAAATCAGGAAATACGCTATTTTTCTTGGAAAGATATATGAGAAGGTATCTTTTCAAAAATCATGACAAAGTTAGACGAACACCAAATTTACGGGCGCAGTCAATGGTGGTTTTGGATTTCCTGGTTGAGCAATATTCAATTACTGGTTATCTCCTAAGAGAAGATGTAGCCTAGCTAAAAAACATTGTGGCCGAGGTTTACCGAAAAACCAAAACCCTCAATCAAATACGAAGAGTATATTATCTGTAGTTTGTGTCGATCCTATCCATACGTTGATAAATGGCGACAGATTCAAGTGCCGTATAACAATTTGCTGCACACGGATAAATTACTCGCTGTGCTCCTAATTTACCGGTGAGCAAAGCGTTAGACGGCAAAGCAGCACGCAAATAACCGCGCAACCTCGCCAAGCAGCTTAGGCATCCGCCCAGCGATCGCCA
>SMDP01000262.1 GCA_012911965.1 Geitlerinema sp. P-1104 | reverse complement strand
AGGATGGGGGATGTTCCAAGCTACTCTCTGGGGTTTGTCCCTGTCGAGGTGTTCGGACAGTTCCCTAGTCGGGCCGCTGGGGGAGGTTATGCTTGAATTGGGGGCGATGAGGCTGAGGATGAATTTTAAACGAACACGCGGGGAGAGACTGTCTGAGATATTGAACCATCTTGCCGCGATCGATGGGTTGGAGTCTGTTGATCCGGTTTTATGGCAACGGGAGATTCGGGGCGATCGCGCATTACCGGGACGATAAGAGATGCTTGTAGAATAATGACAGGGTTGAGGGACTGATTTATGAGTGTCGGGCGATCGCTTGTAAAACTAACGATTGGTGGTGGCTGTGTTCTGGGGGCGTTGGCAACGACGGCGATCGTTGGCCCGGTGGGAGGAATTTTCGCAACGGCTCTAGGCAATGTAGCGGCGGGGAATACGGCTAATGCTCTTGATGCGTTACTCGATGGAGGAGAGGGGGGAGTTTCCCTAGAAAATCAGGATTTAACGAAGGCGGTGGGAAAAGCGATCGCCGCCGTTATTACCCTTGAAGCCAAATCACAGCACGGCAAAACCCGCCAACATCTCGAAAAAATCGCCGCGCAAGCCAAGGATAATTGGGTCAAAATTGCCCAACAGGAACTCACCCAGCAACGTTACCCTGAACTACGAGAAGCCCAACTCGACCAATTCCTCACCCCCGAAGAATACCAACTCACCCAACAAGGCAACCTCACCGCTACAGAATGGGGTGATATCTTCATCCGCCTCAACATGGCAGCCTGTAAAGGGGGTGGCTTTCCCATTCCCCCAGAGGTGCGTCAACAAGTCGCGGAATTACTCCATACCACCTTCCCCAAAGCCTTGCGAGAAACCCTCAAGGAAGACTTTGCCAAGGATGGGAAAGCCTTTGCGGGGTTAACGTTGCAGTTGCTGACGGGAATGCAGGCACAACTGAGGCAACTGCAAGCCAATCCAGGGGGGGTCAATGTTGGGGAGTTCAGCCAAATCCTGCAACAGTTTCAGGAAGTAGAAACCCAGTTACGGGGAAGTGTTACCCAGCAGCAGGCGTTTTTTCGGGAGGTTTCCCGTGGTATTGAGTCGGGTTTTGCAGAAGTCTGTCAACGGTTGGGGGTGATGGAAACCACGATCAGCGAATTGTTACAAACCCTAGAGGAACGCCTAGAGGAGTTGCGCCAGGAAGTGACGGAATTTCGTCAAGAGGTGCGCCAGGGGTTGGAGGCGCTGCACAATCAACCGGGGGGGCGACAGTTTTCTAAACAGGAGTATCGCAATCGTCAAAACCTATTGACTCAGATGCGAACCGAGGTAGAAAGCCGTTTAAACCAGTCTATCCACAGGGCAGCATTCGTGAATTTGGGCAAGGAACAACAACCCCAGCAAGTACAACGCCCTTGGGATATGTCGGTGAAAGTGGGGGAACAGCGCAGCGTTCAGTTACCTGCCCAGACGACCATTCTGGATGTGTTTGATAATCCCACAATTTCCGGCAAGTTCCTGATTTTGGGTAAACCGGGGGGCGGGAAAAGCACGACGTTATTAGAGTTAGCGGAAGCCTTGCTTGAGCGAGCAGAAGGGGATAGCGATGCCCCCATTCCGGTGATTTTGGAGCTTTCGAGTTGGCAGGAGGTGACAAAACCTAAGTTTTTGCCCTTTGGAAAGCCGGAAAAATATGATCCTTCGATTAAGGAGTGGGTTCTATCTCAGCTTATCAGTAAGGGGGTGAGTCAGGAAATCGGGGAGCAGTGGCTTCGGGAGAAGGAGTTAGTGCTGTTGTTGGATGGGTTGGATGAATTGCAACCGGAACGTCAGGGGAACTGTGTCCGAGCAATTAATCAGTTTTTAGGGGGTGAGTTTTCGCCGTTGCATTTGGTGGTGTGCAGTCGCAAGGAAGAATATGAAGTCTATGAGGAGATGTTGCAGCTAAATGGGGCGATTTGCTTGGAGGATTTGACGAATGAGCAAATTCGGGGTTATTTTGCTTCGGTCAATCTAGGTGAGTTTTGGGAGAGTATCAAGGGTTCGGAGAAGATTGTTAATTTTATTCGGCAACCGTTGTTTTTAGCGGTTACGAGTATTGCCTATGAACAAATTGAGGTTGAGGAGTGGCGGAAGTGTAATACGGAAAGGAGGGCTATTGATTATTTGCTTGGTGTTTATCGGGTCGAAAGACTAACAAAAATAACATCAGGTAATTTCCTAAGCAATGCATCTGGTTTAGATCCATTATTTGTTCAAAATAGACTTGCTAGACTAGCGAAATATTTTCGACTTCAACCGTTTATTAGAGTTTCAGACTTAAAAATGGATTTATTAATACAGCAAAATCATAAAAAATTGCAATACTATCTTTCCTTGATTATTCCAATAGCAACTTGCTTTATTTTTTTGATAAACCCGTTTACTTTACCCATCGTTTCAATATTGGTTTTGGGTTTATCAGTCTTAACAGCATTCCTGGGGATAGGAATAATTTTAGCGGGCTTGTTTTCTGAAGAAATAACAAAAAAGCTGGAAAAACTTTACTGCGTAATAACTGGAATATCTATGATATTCGCTTCCTTTTTTCTCTTCAGTTTACCTAAAATATTTCCTGCTTATTTTGTGTTCATGGCTTACACAGGTATTTTATCGTTGACAATTACTTTGCTATTTCATTTTAATTTAAGGAATCGAAATATAAAAGAAACTTTCGCTTTTAATTGGAAGAGTTTTCACGATACAAATTTTGCTTATTTAATGGCCTCATTAGTAATTTTATTTTTTGCTTTAATACTCTTGCTTTTTGATTTTATAAAATATATCTATTTTAACTTCCTTGTTTTAATTGGAAATTCCCCCGATCCAGTAGATGATTGGTTCCATGAAGTTTTGTTTAAGAGTGCATTATTTCTCTATAACACGAATACAATTTGGTTTGTATTGGCAATTTTAATTGCTGCAAGCATTGCAGTTGGATTTTTAACTGAAAACAAAAATAAATTACCTAAAAACAAACAACAAGGTAATGCCGTAAAAAATTCTGTTATCACTTCTTTAGTATTATTCTTTGTGGGTTTTTCTTCAGGCTTCATCCCTGGTTTATTCTATTTAAATGTTAGTTTATGTATAGGAATCGGACTTATTATAGGCTTGATATTTGGCTTATTAGAAGGATATCCTTGCTTGAACTATTTTTCACTACGCTTAACCCTGTGGCTAACAGGTCAAATGCCCTGGAATATTACCCGTTTCCTCGACTACTGTACAGAACGCCTCATCCTGCAACGAGTGGGGAACCGCTACCGCTTTATCCATCGCCTCGTGCAAGAACACTTCGCTAAACTGGAAATCCAGAAAGACTAAAACCCAATCAAAGAAAACCCTTTCTCAAAATTCAGTTAAAAAATCACTGTATCCTCAACCCCAGAAAACGATGAACCCAACTCAATATCAACTCTCCCTCAGCTTTGAACAAGTTTTGAGCCTCGTCAAACAACTGCCGGAGGCTGACAAATTAAAACTCAGTGAAGCCTTATCCAAAGAATTGCTAGATAGCAAACTAACTCATCTTCTCCAATGCTTCAAGACTGATGAACTCTCCAGTTTCAGGGACAAATCAGAGTTTTGATAGAAACCCGGTTTCTGAGTCCCCACTTTCAAGCGAATCAACCCGGTTGCGCAAATAGAAAGTATAATCAAAACATCACCTAAAAACTGAATCAAAAACCGATGTCTAATTACCAAGAAATTCTGCATCAAGCTCAAACTCTAACCTCAGATGAGCAAAAACTTCTGTTAAAAGAACTAGCCACCCTAGTTTCTCAGGGTGAACCCTCTCAAGAGGTGCAAAATACGACCGAATCACCCCGACTCAACTTGAATCGATGGCGTGGGTTTCTACCCAAGCGCGTCGATGCTCTGAAATTTCAATTAAAAATTCGACAAGAATGGGATGCCGAATAAATACCTTCTCGATACTAACATCCTGATTTATTATTTTAATAATCAGCCCGAAGTTCAGGATGTATTTGAGGAAATTGACAGCTGACAAGCAGAGGGATTTTACTGTCCAATTACTTGGGTTGAATTGCTTTGTTACCCGGGTCTAACCGAAGAGCAAGCCAATGAAATGCGAGAGTTTTTAAGGCTAATTAACTGCGTATCCTTGACGGAAGCGGTTTTAGATACTGCGGCGATAATTAGGCGAAATTATCGCTTAAAACTGGCTGATGGTATCATTGCCGCTTGTGCTTTAGTCACCGGATGTATTTTGGTCACTCGCAACGTTGATGATTTTAAGCGCATTGACGGGTTAAGTTTATGGAATCCATTTGATAAGTGATGTTGTCAAGAAACCAGGTTGCTGGAAATTTTGCTATAATAGTAGTCACCCCCCCCTTAGCCCCTCCTCAACTTAAATCAGTTTAAGGATGAGTTGGCGTCCATTAGGCATAATTAAATATTAATCACAAATCAGAGGGATTCATACTGAACATACAACTAGACCCCGAAACCGAAGCCCGTTTAGTGGAAATTTTAGCCAGGGAAAAAACGACCAGTGATGAATTGATTAAACGGTTGGTTAAAGAAGGCTGGTTGAGTTTGCAACCCCGCCAAACGATTGTCGAAAGACGTGGGGGACATCCTGAACATCTGTTAGAAGATGCACCGCCTGATTTATCAGAACGGGCTACTCGAAAAAAGGCGATCGCTGATTATTTGCAAAAGAAACATCCTCAATACGATTTGCCATGACCTATTATCCTGTAATTCTGGTAGATAGTGGAATTATATCAGTTGCCCAACTGATTCAAGAAAAACCCGCCCACAGCTGGAGTTTATTCAGTACATTTATCAACAAACCTATCTGGCGTCAGAATTTCTATAGATTGAAAAGGATTTAACACTAATAAATCTAAATCTCCTGTAATGATGAGATTAGCATTACCACTAAC
>SMDP01000261.1 GCA_012911965.1 Geitlerinema sp. P-1104 | reverse complement strand
AGGATGGGGGATGTTCCAAGCTACTCTCTGGGGTTTGTCCCTGTCGAGGTGTTCGGACAGTTCCCTAGTCGGGCCGCCTCAGTTTGACTTTAGGAATCGGTCTTTAGATTTTTATGTTGCGGCCAATTAAAAAAATAGGTCTGTTTTTAATTATTAAAAAAGAAAATGCTTAAATAACATTGTTATTTAAATTTTGACTTGGTGATCAAAGTTTATCAACTATTATTGAAGTCATCCTTTAGTTAAGTTGCGTACAAAATATATACCTTAAAATTTAAATCTGAAGGGTGGGATTTATGGAGTATAAAACTTTTAATTTTAGAAACAAACGGCTGTTTTTTAGTAAAAAACTTTATTTTTTTGTTTCTTGTTAAAAACAATTGACAAGATGAAGATTTTAGGGTACGATACTCTACAATGCTAATGCATTAAAGTACCCAATAAAAAAACAAACTACAAAATGACAATTCCTGATTTTCAAGCCGTCATGCTTCCACTCTTAAAGTTTGCAGGGGATCAAAAACCGCATTCAACCCAGGAAGCGATAGATTTTTTAGCCAACCACTTTGATCTCAGCTATCAGGAGCGAAACCAGCTATTACCCAGTGGTAAGCAAGCCATTTTTGATAATCGATTTGGCTGGGCTAAGACATATCTCAAAAAAGCTGGATTACTTGAATACCCTAAGCGATCACAATTGCAAATTACAGCTAGAGGCAAGGAAGTGTTGAATAGCAATATCACCCAGATTGATTCTGCATTCCTAGAGCAATATTCTTGTTTTCGGGAGTTCAAATATAAAACACCCAAAACAATATCGTCTAACAAGACTAGATTGGACATTGAAGTTGTAAATCAAACGCCAGAAGAGTTGCTGGATTATGCTTATCAAGAAATACGTCTTAATTTAGCCAAGGAAATATTGGAAAAGGTAAAATCTTGCTCACCTATTTTTTTTGAAAGACTTGTTGTTGAACTACTGGTTAAAATGGGATATGGGGGTTCAATTCGAGAAGCTGGACAGGCAATTGGTAAAACCAATGATGAAGGAATTGATGGCATAATCAAAGAAGATAGACTGGGTTTAGATGCAATTTACATCCAAGCAAAACGCTGGACTGACACGGTCGGTAGACCTGAAATTCAAAAGTTTGTAGGAGCTTTGGCAGGTCAAGGTGCGAAGAAGGGTATCTTTATTACAACTTCTAGGTTTTCAGATCAAGCAAAGTCTTACTCTCCTAAAAGTGACATTAAAGTTGTTTTAGTGGATGGAGAAGAGTTAGCAGAATATATGATTGATTTTGACTTGGGTGTTTCTTCTATATCTGAATATAAAACGAAGAAAATTGATATAGATTACTTTGAGTCTAATTGATTTAAATATATTATAATCAATTATCCAAAAAAGTTGGCACATTTGATCTTGATTTTACTGGCAGCTTGACAAATAAAGTTAAAAGTAGTATTCTGATAAATGTTGTCCAACAACCATGTATGTATTAGATAAAAATGAAGCGACTCAAAGATAAAAACAATGAAATTAAAGTCGTGCTTGCCCGGACAAATTCCAAATACCTAGAAGATGTACGCAAGCTCGCTGATGCCAATATAAAAACCTTGAGTTTTCAACCCTATTCTTTCTTTAAAAAGTATGCTCAGGATCCTGGTATTTTAGTCGCAACTGTAGATAAAAAATTTTGTGGTTATCTGATTTGGAGTATCAACCCTAAAAAGTCTCATGCACGAGTTTGGCAGCTTTGTATTGCTCCAGAGTATAGAGGAAACGGTATAGCTCGAGCTTTGAACTCAGAAATGATTGACAGGACTAAAGACAAAGTTAGATCGGTTTATTTAGAGTGTAAAGCAACCTATGGCATTGATAATATGTGGCGTAAGCTAGGGTACGTACCAATTCATGAAAAAGACGCAAAAACTCCTGGAGATGTTTTAAAACGTTGGTCTATTCGTTACAATAGTATACCATCTATTTTTGATCCAGATATTTTCATGAAAGACTATAAAACAAAATCTGCAATTGATGCAGCGACTTTATACCAACTAAATCAAGAAAGAAAGATTAGACAAGCAGAGTCTTTGTCAATAGACTGGATCCGCTATAACTTAGGAGTTTGTGTGACTGATGAAATTTTTAACGAAATTGATAAGAACTATGAAGGTAATGACAGACAAATCCTAAGGGGTATAGTTGGGGATAATTTCGCAAACCCAGAATGTGATTTACAGAACTTCAATAAAAACTTGAAGAAATTGCAAGATTTTTTAACAATATCTAATATCGATTTAGATGATGTTTGTATAAGACACATAGCAAGATGTGCAGCCACTGATATCCCTTATCTTATAACATCTCAAGACAAACTAAGTTCTCTTCAAGATGAGTTCTATGTAAATTTTGGTGTTCGATTGGTTTCACTTCAAGATATGATAAATTTACAGGAAGAAACAACGAATCAACTAAACTATCAGCCGTACCGATTAATAAATTCTAGTATTAAAAGAAGTGACTTAAGTTCTTGGGATTTAAATCAATTAGTTCCCAGCGTGCAAAAAATATCCTCACCACAAAATAAAAACAATCTTTTAATGGAGTTGCGTTCGTATGTAAAAAACAAAGATACCTTCAAATCTATTGTTTTATCAATAGATGATCTACCCAGTATTTTGGTTGTGTATGACTTGTCAAAACTAGATGATAAAATTATTGAAATTCCAATATTTAGGATTCTGAAAGATGTAAGAATTTCTGATACCCTCGCGAATTACATAATTCATGAAATTCTTAAAAAAACAATAGATAATAATTCTGATTTTTTAATTGTAACAGATGAAAATCTAGAAAAATCTGAAGAAAAAATCTTGAGAAATCAGTATTTTATCAAAAAAAGTAATTTTTCTCAATGGATAAAGTGTTGTCGTCGAGGAGTTTTTAATTCTCAAGGTATTATTGATTTTTTGAGTAATTTATCTAACGAAGTAAAAGAATATCATGAAGTTAGTGGAATGATAACATCAACTTTAAGGGTCGAAGATAATTTGATAGATTCAATACCAACAATAGATATTGAGCGTCTGTTATGGCCTCTTAAAATTGAAAACTCTAAGATAGATAATTTTATTGTTCCTATTAAACCAGAAGCAGCCAAGGAACTGTTTGATGACAGATTGGCGCAAGAAAATTTATTTGGTGTGAATAAGTCCAGTTTGTTTTTTAGTCTAGAATCAGTTTACTATCGAACTCCTTATGCAAATGGCGGATTAACTCGGTCTCCCTCACGAATACTATGGTACGTGAGTCAGTCAAAAGATGGAGGCTATTCAAACTTAAGTTCGATTAGAGCCTGTTCTCAAGTTGACGATGTGATCGTAGATGAACCTGAACATCTTCATAAAAAATTTCAGCATTTAGGGTTTTATAATTTACCTCAAATCAAAAAATGTGCCAGCCCAAAAGGGAAAGTAATGGCTATTAAATTTAGTCATACTGAGTTATTTGATACAACTGTTCCTCTAAAACTTGTCAAGAAATATCTTAATAGTAAGGCACCTATACAAGCTCCAATAAAAATATCCAATGATAACTTTATACGGCTTTATCGTTTAGGTTTTCAATCATGAAAATGCAAATAACCATGCAAAACAAAACTCAAACTCAAACTAGAGTCTTACTAATCTCAATTAAACCTTGTTATATTGAAAAAATCTTAGACGGGAATAAAACTATAGAGCTTAGGAAAACAAAGCCCAAGTTAAAACCTGATGATTTTATATTGGTTTATGCTTCTTCACCTAAACAGTCTATTATTGGATGGTTAAAAGTTAAGAAGATAATTGATGACACTCCCCGAAAGCTGTGGAGTCAAGTTAAAAAACAGGCAGGAGTCACAAAAAAAGAGTTTGACTCATACTATAAAAACTCAAAATTAGCTGTTGCCATCTGTTTTGATCTAAAATACAAGACTGACTTATCTTTAAATACTGTTCGTCAAAAATGGGAAAATTTTAATCCACCTCAAAGTTTTCACTATCTCAAGTCAGAAGAAGTTTGTCTTGCTGAAAGCATTACAGGTTACTCTGTTTTTGAAAAAACAGAAAATTTATCTCCAGAGTGTGAATAAAGTGAGTCTCCTGGATTCGGGATATAAGAATATATATAGCGTTTCTAATATCCATGAGATACCGCCCAAGTTAGATAGGACTTTTGAGGATTACGATCATACCTCACTAGACCAGAAAACCCTATAGCATAACAATTAAGTCAATTTAACCCACCCCAGAACTCATCGCCTTTTGCCAAAAACTGACCGGGGTCATCGCCATCGCCATCCTCACCGACGACCCCCTAGAAGCGCCCTTAAAAGGCTTTCCCCCCAATCAACCGAATCTGATATCCGCCATTGAAGCCTGGTTAGGGGAGATTTGAGAAACTTGGTATCTGCCAAAGCTTCTGCATTTTCTCCCAGATTGTCATAAAAAGCTAGTTTTTAGAAATTGGAAACTTGGCTACAATAGTCCTAACTCCCTGAGAGGATGTCTGAAAAGTCACGCTGACTACCTTAATCGGGCATTGGGTTCCCACTTAAAGAGGGTAGAACCCTTATTCTGTCGTTGGGGTACAAGGTGTGAAGCGCCGCGAGCACCACTTTTCAGACAACCCCTTAGCCACTCCTCAACTTAAATCAGTTTAAGGATGAGTTGGCGTCCATTAGGCATAATTAAATATTAATCACAAATCAGAGGGATTCATACTGAACATACAACTAGACCCCGAAACAGAAGCCCGTTTAGTGGAAATTTTAGCCAAGGAAAAAACGACCAGCGATGAATTGATTAAACGTTTGGTTAAAGAACGCTGGTTGAGTTTACAACCCCGCCAAACGATTGTCGAAAGACGTGGGGGACATCCTGAACATCTGTTAGAACTATCTGGCGTCAGGATTTCTATAGATTGAAAAGGATTTAACACTAATAAATCTAAATCTCCTGTAATGATGAGATTAGCATTACCACTAAC
>SMDP01000260.1 GCA_012911965.1 Geitlerinema sp. P-1104 | reverse complement strand
GTTTTTTGCTCTTGGTATTGAGCCAATCTCGCTCGGGCGCGATCGCGGGCCTCGGTTCCGGGGGGAATCAAGTATAAATAGCCTAAGGCTTGGCTAAACTCACCCTTAGCGGCTTGGTCGTAGGCCTGTTGTAAGAGCCAGGTGGCTCGGATTTCTCGTTTTTGCCGGTACTCCCGTAACTTGGGTTGCAGTTTTTGATGATAGGAACTCCCCACAGGAATCCGCTCTAAGGCTATGATAGCGCCCTGAAAGTCCCGCTGTTGGGCCCGACGCTGTGCCAGCTCAATCCAGGCTTGGGCTTGAGCGTCAAGTTTCTGGGCGTTGGGGGCGGACTCAGAGGCGTGACGGGGTTGACTCTCTTCGACTTGGGCCATGGAAGCGGGGGGAACCGTCCCTTGCAACAAATAGACTCCTCCCACTAAGGCTAAGAGATTGACCCCTAAGCCAACGGCTAAGCCTAGGGGAAGGGAGGTTGTGGTGGAGTCCGGCTCCCGGTCAACGCTGGGACGGGCGACCACATCTAGGGGCGGGCGATCGCTCTGTGAAGACTCCCTGGGCGGCATTGGAGGCTGAGGGGGGGCCGGTTCTGTTTTGGGAAGTCTAAACAAGATTGACTCATGGCGGCGAGGGCTAGGAGTCGCCTCTGTGGACTCGAAGACCCAATCGAGTAAGACCAAGGTTTCCGTCTCATCCTCTCTGATTAACCCTTGTAGGGAAGGGGCGTTGGGGTCAGAGTCAGGCTGGGGCGACGGGTTTTGGTGGAAATAGAACATGGGCTTAGCAAGGTTCAGAGGTTAGGGCAGCCATTTGGCTTTTACAGGCAATACGCCCCTGTTTCCGGTTATCTGAAAGGTTAACGCAAAGGCTAACCGAGAGTGTAACCGAGAGTGTAACCGAGAGTTGACCTGAGGTACAAACCTTCAGCCTTGCCCCCTGGAGGAACGGCCGTTTGAGATTTTTGGGCTTTGTGTGTATGATGTACTAAACAAATACTGCTGAGTCAACTCAGCAACGTTTGACTAGGACTGGGTTAAGGCGAGTTTAACTGTGCTAAGAACTTGGTCAAACTGAGGACATCATACCCCCCTCGACTGGGACTCGGGCAGAGACTGCCTTGGGGTCAGGTCGGGAGTGGTTCGCTTCTCCTAGATGGCTTTTGATAGAGGATACTGTTGAATGGGTGTTGATAAGCCGTTAGTGCTAGCCACGGATCTCGATGGAACATTTCTAGGAGGCACTGTAGACCAGCGATCGCGCTTCTACCAATACTTACGACACCATCGCCAACGTCTGGTTCTCATCTTTGTCACGGGTCGGGATTTGGCGTTGGTGCGTCAACTCTACAGCGATCCTGAGTTTCCCCAAGCGGACTACATTATCGCGGATGTGGGAACAACGGTCACCTGTGGCCAGAGCTTCACTCCCGTAGCGGCGGTTCAGGATTGGATTGCCCAGACTTGGAACAATAGCACCGAGCGGGTGCGATCGCTCCTAGAAGGAGAACCAGGACTGGAGTTACAACCCATCACCCCGCAATATCGCGTATCCTACTACTACACCCCCAACAAACTTCAGTCAGACACTTTGACTCGAATTACCAAGGCTGGGTTCGACTATATCCTCTCTGCCGATCGCTTCTTAGATGTAATGCCCAGGGGGATTGCCAAGGGGGCGACTCTACTTAAAACCCTAGAGAGCCTTAACTTGTCCCCCGAGCAAACGGTGGTCGCCGGAGATACCCTCAACGATCGCTCCTTGTTGGAAACAGGGTTACAGGGGATCGTTGTGGGCAATGCTGAACCCAAGCTAAAAGATATTGCGCGATCGCTCCCCAATGCCTACATTAGCTCTGAACCAGGAGCCTGGGGCATTTGGGATGGATTAAAGCATCATGGCAGAGCCTTCTAAGGAAAGTTCTCTGTCCAGCGTCAACACGACAACCATAATGAGTAACAGTCAAGACACTATGAAATCTTCTTTGGTCATTCTCTACCACCGCGAACCCTACGATGAGGTGGTCGATGAAAATGGGGTCACCCGGTACGTCGACAAAAAAAGCCCCAACGGGATTGTTCCCACTCTCAAAGGTTTCTTCGACAATGTGGAAAAGGGAACCTGGATTGCTTGGAAGCAAGTCACCGCCAAGCAGCGTCATAAGTTCCAGGAGCGAGTGGAAATCGAGGCAAGCAACTACGATGTGGCTCGGATTCCCCTCTCCGCCGACGAAGTCAAGCATTTCTATCACATCACCAGTAAAGAAGCCTTCTGGCCGATTCTGCACTCGTTCCCCTATCACTTCACCTACGAGTCCTCGGATTGGGAAAACTTCAAAGCCATTAACAAGAAGTTCGCCGAAGCCGCCTGTGCTGAAGCTGCTGAGGATGCCCTGATTTGGGTTCATGACTATAACCTCTGGTTAGCCCCCAAATATATTCGGGAACTCAAGCCTGATGCCCGTATCGCCTTCTTCCACCATACGCCCTTCCCGTCGGTGGATATCTTCAATATTCTGCCCTGGCGCGAAGCCATTATCGACAGTCTCCTTTCCTGTGATGTGGTGGGTTTCCATATCCCCCGTTACTCGGAGAATTTCGTCAATGTGGCTCGCAGCCTGTTTGAGGTGGATGTGGTCAAGAGAGAAGCGATCCCCGAGCATATCACCCCCACCGGAACCGCTCTGGCAGAACCGGAAATGGTGACGCAGTTGAGCTACAAAGGGCAACTGGTGAATGTGGATGCGTTCCCAGTCGGGACCAATCCTGAGCATATCCTCAATACCCTGCGCAAGCCGGAAACCCAACAGCGGATTCAGGAAATTAAAGAGGAACTGCAAGGCCGGACTCTGGCGATCGCCGCTGGCCGGGTCGATTATGTGAAAGGGAACCGGGAACTGCTCGAATGCTATGGTCGCCTGCTGGAGCGCCGCCCGGATTTACATGGCAAAATCAATTTAGTCATGACCTGTGTGCAAGCAGCGGCCGGAATGCGCGTCTATCGCACGGCACAGCAGCAGATTGAGCAACTGGCAGGGAAAATCAATGGACGTTATGCTCGATTAGGATGGACTCCCATTCTGCTATTCACTCAGCCGATTCCCTTCACAGACCTGATTGCCTACTACAAAGCTGCTGATATCTGTTGGACGACTCCCTTACGGGATGGGTTGAACTTGGTGGCTAAGGAGTATGTGGTCGCCCATGAGGGGAATGATGGGGCCTTGATCCTATCTGAATTTGTCGGGGCGGCGGTGGAGATGCCTGAAGCGATTCAGACGAATCCCTACTCGATGGACCGGATGGATGAGGCCATTGACCGGGCTTTGAGCCTGTCAGAGGAGGAGAAAGCTGAGCGCATGGCTCAGATGTACCAAACGGTCACTCAGTATGATGTAAAACATTGGGCGGATCGTTTGTTGGATATCTTCCAGAAGACGGAACATCAAACGGTGGGTGAGAAGAAAGCGGTCACGGCCTAGGTCAGAGTCAAACGTTGATTGGGAGTCATGACGGAGACGGGCGGGTTTCAGACCCCCTGCTCCGTCTCAAGTCCTCTAGGACGTTCTGTCAACTGTCAACGGTTAATTGTTAAGGATTATGCGAAATCTGGATCACGTCGAGTCTCAAACCTACGACCTGATTATTATTGGGGGTGGGGTGAATGGAGCTGCGGTGGCTCGGGATGCGGCGTTACGGGGGTTGAAACCGATTCTTCTGGAGAAAAGTGATTTTGCCAGCGGTACGTCGAGCTGGTCAACGCGCTTGGTCCATGGGGGATTGCGGTATTTGGAGTATTTTGAGTTTCCCTTGGTGCGAGAGTCGCTCCATGAGCGGGAGTTGTTGCTGAGGAATGCGCCCCATTTGGTGAATCCGTTGATGTTGACGGTTCCAGTGTATGGGAAGCGATCGCGCCCTTATTGGAAGATTTGGGCGGGGATGATTCTTTACGATATGTTTAGTTTTGACAAGACCTTGTTGCCCCATCGGATGTTGCCGAAGCAGAAGTTTAAGCAGCATTTTCGCGGCTTGGACCCGGAGAATTTGAATGGGGGGGCGCAGTATTATGATGCTCAGGCCTCGCGGGCGGAACGGATGTGTTTGGAGACGATTTTGGATGCGGAGTCGGCCGGGGCGACGAGTCTGAATTATGTGGAGGTGACTCAGTTGCACCGTCAGGGCGATCGCATTACCCATCTGACTTGTCAGGACAAGTTAACGGGGAAAACTCTGGAGGTGAAGGGAACTCCGGATGTGATGGTGATTAATACCTCGGGCCCCTGGGTGGATCGGGTGTTGAAGGATGGGGAACCGCAGCCGATTGGTCAAACTCGCAAGATTGGCGGAACCAAGGGATCTCATATTATTGTGGATCGTTTTCCGGGTGCGCCGGATAGTGCCCTCTATGTGGAGGCGAAAACCGATGGCCGACCCTTCTTTATTGTGCCTTGGTTGGGGATGATGTTGATTGGGACGACGGATTTACCCTATGAGGGCAGTTTGGACCGGGTGAAGGCCGATGATGAGGAGATTGATTATCTGCTGACGGAGACGAATAATATTATTCCCAGTGCTCAGTTGACCCGTGAGAGTATTAAGTTCACCTATTCTGGGGTGCGGCCTCTGCCCTATGTGGATAAGAAGTCGGCGGGGAGTATTACCCGTAAGCATATTCTCTTTGACCACCGCTCGGAAGGGGTGAGTAATCTGATTTCCTTGATTGGTGGCAAGTTAACCACGTTCCGCCATGTGGGTCAGGAGATTGTGGATTTGGTCTATAAGAAGTGGAAGCAACCAGCGCCGCCTTGTCCAACGATTCATCGTCCGTTTCCAGGGGCGATTTTGCCCAATGACTCCTTGGTGGGCGAGTTGGTGGACCGCTATCGCGATCGCCTTTCGGTGGAGACCCTGTATCATTTGCTCGATAGTTATGGGCGCAAGGCGGCAGAGGTGTTGGCCTTGGTGGATGAGCATCCAGAACTAGCAGCGGCGATTACGCCGGAGTTACCGGATATCCGGGCTCAGATTGTCTATGGGGTGCGATCGGAGTATGCCTATCATATGGCGGATCTTCTACGACGACGCACCACCATCGCCATGCAGAGTTGTTATGGCTTGCAGAC
>SMDP01000026.1:10353-31404 GCA_012911965.1 Geitlerinema sp. P-1104 | reverse complement strand
GTTGCCTGTTGCCTGTTGCCTGTTGCCTATTCCCTGTTCCCTGTTCCCTGTTCCCTGTTCCCTGTTCCCTGTTCCCCTATTTACTCTCCGGATGCTCCTGTTCCTCCGTTTGTTGATCCAAACTATTGAGGAAGCGAATCATTTGATAGAGGCGGCCGAAGTTCTTTTGATTAAAGTATAGGGCGAGGCGAGGTAGAATATGCCCGTCCTGCCGTAGTTCTTCGGGGAGGGGGGCAGTTCGTTCAATCTTGCCTTGGGTCAGGATATCTTGATAATCCTCATTTAAGCGTTCCAGGGCTTCGTCTGATAGGGGAGACTTGAGACGAATAATCAGGCGATCGCCCACATAGCGACTGGAATGGTAGGTGCGATAAAAATCCCGGATGACCTGACAGGCAGTATCGACGTTGTCAGTAATGCTGTACAGACTTAAATCTTCTTCGCTGATGGTTCCATTTTCGAGGAGACAGGTTTTGAGATAGTTCTGCCAACCATACCAATAGTCTCCCCCGGGGCGATCGATCAGAACTAGGGGGGCGGGACCGTATTTTCCGGTTTGCATGAGGGTGATCGTCTCAAAGGCTTCATCCATGGTGCCAAAGCCGCCGGGGAAGAGGGCAATGGCATCACTTTCTTTGAGGAAAAAGAGTTTGCGGGTGAAGAAGTATTTGAAATCAACTAGCTTCGGATCGTCCTGGATGTAGGGGTTGGAGGTTTGCTCGAAGGGCAGTTGGATGTTTAAGCCAAAGGAGTTCTCTGTTCCAGCTCCTTCGTTCCCGGCGGCCATGATGCCACCGCCGGCCCCGGTGATGACCATAAACCCATATTCGGCTAAGCGACGGGCAAATTCTCGCGCTAGGTGATATTCTGGGCGATCGCTGGCGGTTCGGGCTGAGCCGAATATGGCAATCTTCCGCACGTGACGATAGGGCTGGAAGACTTCTAAGCCCCGTTCCATGTCGTTGAGGGCATGGCTGACAATCTTCCAGTCAAGGCGATCAGTATCGTATTTAGCCAGGTTAACGAGCGTTGAGAGGGAGCGGGAAATCCACTTCCAATGCTCGTGACTGGGCAGTTCCTCAACTAAATGAGAAATTTCCCGGGAGAGAAACTCGAAACGTTGGTCCGGGGTGAGATCAGGGCCTTGTCCAGGGATCTGTTGAGGAGATGACATAGACTTACATGAGTGGAAGCGCAGTATCTTATTTTACAGATTTTTCCATCAAACAAGTGCTGGGGAAACTCTGTTGAGTCCACCCAGCACTTGGGGTAAGGCGACAAGTCCCTGATAGGAGGGGATAAGGAGCGATCGCCCCCAACACCCTAGAGATACTTTTCGAGGGTGTTGGCCAATGTGGTTTTGGGAACGGCGCCAACGACCATATCCACGCGCTGTCCATCTTTGAAAATCATCAGCGTCGGGATACTGCGAATTCCATATTTACTGGCGACTTCAGGATTGTCGTCGGTGTTCAGCTTGACGACTTTCACTTTACCCTCATACTGTTGGGCGATCTCTTCGACCACGGGGCCGACCATCCGACAGGGTCCACACCAAGGGGCCCAAAAGTCAACCAGAACAGGCAGTTCGCTTTCTAAAACGTCGGTTTTAAAGCTGGCGTCTGAAACCTCGGCGGTTGCTGACATACTTGAAAAGTCCTTATCTAATCTTGTTTGCAATGTTTAGCGCAATACTCCCTTTGGACGGGAGTTAGCGAGTGATCACCATAGACTACGCTTCCCCCTAGATTTTACCACAGGGGTCGTCGAGCCTGATGATGGCTGCAAGGTTGAGAAACTTGGACTCTTGTGGCGTCCGGCCCCCAGAAAAGAAACCACCCGAACAATCTGTTCGGGCGGAGTGTGGTGTGAGGAGTGAACGGAAACATGTGTCTCCGCTCATTCTATTCTAAGAGATAAATGGCAAACCTGTCCCCTGGAAATCTAACTTTATCTGAAAACCGTTGTTCCAGGGACGGAGGGGCGATCGCCCACTCCTCCGAGAAACTACTTACCCATTCCCAACTGCTGTGCCTTTTGATAGACCTTTCCTTCGGTTAATAGTGAAGGAGCAATGGCGATTTCTACCTGTTGCATTTCCTGGAGGTTTTTCGCCCCTAGGGTTCCCATACTGGTTTGCAAGGCCCCGAGGAAATTATGGGTTCCATCATCGAGTTGTGCCGGCCCACGCAAAATTTGCTCTAAAGTCCCGGTGCTGCCAACATTAATGCGGGTTCCCCGAGGTAAGACGGGACTGGGTGTAGCCATCCCCCAGTGGTAGCCACGTCCTGGGGCTTCTTTAGCACGGGCAATGGGTGAGCCAATCATGACACCATCGGCACCGCAGGCAATACATTTACAAATATCCCCACCGGTGACGAGACCGCCATCAGCAATGACAGCCACGTATTTTCCAGTCTCCTTAAAGAAATCATCCCGAGCGGCCGCACAGTCAGCCACCGCCGTCGCTTGCGGCACACCCACCCCTAACACACCACGGGAGGTACAAGCCGCACCGGGACCAATCCCGACGAGAACTGCCGCCGCACCGGTTTTCATTAGGTTAAGAGCCACCTCATAGGTGACGCAGTTCCCCAACACCACCGGCATGGGCATTTCTGCGCAGAACTCGGCTAAATCCAAAGGCGTAACGCTGTCAGGAGAGAGATGGGCCGTCGAAACCACTGTGGCTTGCACAAATACCAGGTCGGCTTGTGCTTCAGCAAGGGCTTTGCCAAACTTGACTGCTCCGGCTGGAGTGACGCTGACAGCGGCAAGTCCACCCTGCTGTTTGATTTCCTGAATCCGTTTGACAATCAGCTCGTCACGAATTGGCTGACTGTAGAGTTCTTGCATTAGAGGCACGAACTCGGTTTTATCAACGGAGGCAATGCGATCAAGAATCGGGTTTGGATCGTCATAACGAGTTTGAATGCCCTCAAGGTTGAGCACACCCAACGCACCGAGTTGAGACAGTTTAACCGCCATCTCCACATCCACCACGCCATCCATCGCACTGGCAATGATGGGGATCTCCCGTTTGATTCCGCCGATGTCCCAACTGGTATCGGCAAGACTCGGATCGAGGGTGCGGTTTCCCGGCACTAGGGCGATTTCGTCAATTCCGTAGGCGCGACGAGCGTTTTTTCCCCGTCCAATTTCAATATCCACTGTTACTTACCGTTCCCAAACGTATTTAAGCTAGACTAGCAAATTTACCTAATAATGATCCATAGGACAAGCGTAAAATTTTGAGGTTAGCCAAGTTGAGCCTCTTGCCACGGTTGGCGTTTTCCTCAATGGGGGCCTGGGGCTGCCCCCGGTTAAGGGCGATTCTCTCTGTCATCACGAGGGGGTGACTGTTGGGGGGTATCGGTTTAAGAATCCCTAGGGGTCAGCTCTTGGAGAGTTGCCACTGATTTGGCTCTTCTCGACGGCGGCGGCGAAGCTGCTAATCTGGATGTACATTATCGTTGCTATTATCCATGGATACAAAACATCGTCCTAACTTTCTGGTGATTGGGGTTCAAAAGGCTGGGACAACCTCGATTTACCGCTACTTGTCCCAGCATCCCCAGGTTTATATGAGTCCAGTTAAGGAAACGAATTTCCTGGAGCGAGACTGGACTGGAGTCGTCACGAAAAAACCACGAAAGATTGATAGTCTCGAAAAGTATTTGGCGCTCTTTGAGAAGGTGGAGGATGAGGTGGCCGTTGGGGAAGCTTCCCCGAATTACTTATTCCACCATGAAACCTCAATTCCCGTGATCTATAACTTGGTTCCCGAGGCCAAGTTAGTGGTCATCCTCCGCAATCCCATTGAGCGTGCCCACTCGGATTACTTGATGCACATCCGAGATGCGATTGATGGTGGAGACTGTCGTCCCTTAGGGGAGCAAGCTCGTCAACGTCCTATTAAGTCATTTCAAATTCGCAAGGGGTTTTATTGCCAATCCCTCAAAGCCTTTATGGATAAGTTTGGGGCCGACAATCTCAAGGTCTGTCTGTATGACGATTTGGTACAAGACCCCGTGGCGATGATGCAAGATATTTATAGCTTTATTGGTGTTGATGATCAGTTTGTTCCTGATACCTCTGTGCGGGCGCAGAAGGCGGCGGTTCCGCAAAATAAAACGGTTCATCGGGTGCTGCAAACTCGCAATCCCTTGCGAAGTCTAGCTGGTTCGGTGTTACGGCTGGTGTTCCCGGAGAAAACTCGCCAAGCTATTCGTCGCTACCTCCTCTCCCTCAATTACAAGGATAAAAGTGCTTTGCCTTTGTCTCTCGAAGAACGGCGGCTGCTCAGGGATATCTATCGAGAAGATATTTTAGAATTACAAGAGCTGTTGCAACGAGATTTGTCATCGTGGCTGACCCTTCCTGAACCGGCTACGTCTAAGGTTGAGGTGTCTTAATGGTGGGATGTTTGAGCTGGTTTAGCTGTGGATTTCAATGATGAAATTTAACGAGGGGGATTTCATTTTCAACGTAAAGACTGCTTGAAATTTGGGTCATATAGATGTAACAAGAAAAATATTAAAGCCCTCGACGGTGTAATGTTCTTGAATCAAAAACATATCGTTTAAGACTTCGTAGAATAATTCATCGTCCTGGGTAATTCCTGGACCACAAACAAGCCATAAACGGGATGGAAATTCTGGCAGTTCTGATAACCAGGCTTCAATCGTGGTTCGTTCAATCTTGTGGTGATGACTTCGGATTTCCATTCGCGGTCTTAAGACAATCCTTGCTGTCCCTTGATAGTAATGCTTAAGGGGTTCAGACATGTTGTGAATAATAGACCAAACAATGACATCACCTGGCTGGTCATACTTATTCAGAATCTCAACCGTCGTTCGGTAATGATCTGAGGCTCCCATGTAGCGACGAGAACTGGTGTAATAGACGACTAAACCACTGCTTACTGTTAGGGTGTATATGAGAAGAATGACCCAGGCGAGACGATGCCAACGAGACCAGATTTCCAGGAATCCTACGGCCATGAGAATTAAAAGATATGGCAAGATTAGCATGATATAACGAGTATTCCAAATCGAGAATAGTAAATGTGAAAATATAAAAATTATCCCCACTGGAACAAACGTCCAAATAACGAGCCACTGAAATGGCTCTGATTGTCGTTTGCGAAGTATTGCAACCGCTAGTACCAGCAAGGTTGTGAAGATGTACACATGAACCAAGCGAGTCATATAGGGAGGTTCGGGGGGATATGAAAATGCTGTTAATATTCTGATTTCTCGTACTAGGTCATTGAGTCCGGGCACGGGTAAATTTACGCGATGAGCACCGGCTGAATCCCGGATGGAGATAGCAACGGGGATAAGCATCCCTACCATGAGTAACCCCGAAAGCGCAAAGTGAATAAGTCGTCGGGGCTGTCGATAATATTTCAGTAAAATAATGATTCCATCTGCAATCAAGAGAGCGGCATTTAGAGGTGTAGTCAAAATAGCTAAAACCCGGAATAGTCCCCATAACATATGATTAATAGGAGAGGTTGAAGCATCTAAAGATTTAGCCAGTGCTAGGCTTCCGGCAATGCCTAGACTGACACTCATACTGTAGTATCGGACTTCTTGGGCATGATTGATGAAGAGGGGAGATAAGGCTAACATCAAGGCTGCTATAAATCCCACTCGCTTGGTAAGCAGGTTGTTACCGAGTTGATATAGGAGCACCACGGCGGAGATGGCAAAGAGCACTCCTAAGCTTCTTAGCCAAGCATCACTCTGCCCAAAATTTATCCAAATTTTTAGAAGAATATAATATAAAAGTCGACCTCGGTTAAAGCTGATATCGTGAGCATCACGAAGACTAATAAATTCATCAATCCACAGTCCTCTGGAGTCGAGGTGAAATAGATATAATGCCGTGGCTAGAAGGATTACGATACCGAGAGATAACCAGTTTTGTGGGGAAAACCGGTTGAGGATTCCCAAGTGACGTCTCAGCATAGTCGCGTCCTCAGTAAGATGATTACCGACGACCCTAGCACAGATACGATTGAGGGTTAGGACGCTGACGTTATGTTCTATCTAGCTAGACAAACAAAAGCCGGAACCCAGCTAGATAACGTCCTAACTGAATTCCGGCTTTTGAGGTCTGAATACCCCCAGGGGAATTCGAATCCCCGTCGCCTCCGTGAAAGGGAGGTGTCCTAGGCCTCTAGACGATGGGGGCGTATTCGTTGCCTTGCCAGAAGCTCTTAACCGCTTTGGCGTTATTCAATGTAGCGAAGATTACTGAGACTGTCAACCCCTAAGGCAGAAAATTTTCTGCGTCCTCACAGTAGGCTAGCAAGACCTCCACACAATGGGCGATCGCCCCCAAATGGGCAATCTCATAGCCATGGGTATTCTGGGTGGGAAAGCCCAAACAAGCCCCCCGGGCCACATGACCGAGCTTCATGGCTATGGAGGCATCACTGCCAAAGCCACTAATCACCGCTTGCTGGATGGGAATCTCTCGCGACTCGGCGGCTTGTTTTAACTGCCCGGTTAGGCCCTCGTCATAAATGCCATAGCCGTCTTGGGACAAGAGTACAGGCACGTCCCCATCGGCAATGGGATATTCGGGGGCTAGAGGACAAATTTCTAGGGCAATTAGGGCATCTAAGACCTGGTGATTACTGAAATACAAGGCCCCCAAGGCGCCCACTTCTTCTTTGGCTGAGGCCACGAGATACACTGTCACGGGGGGGGACTTGAGACGCGCGGCTAACTCTAGCAGAATTGCCAGGGAGGCTTTATTGTCTAGGGTGTAGCTGGCGATGTAGTTCTGCAAGCGGAAGGGGCGTTTGCGGTGTTTGCCGACCACAACCCGCGTTCCCGGGCGAATCCCCAAGGCGGTTAGGTCTTCTGGGCTACGTTTGGTCTCCACCCAGGCATTTTGCCATTTGAGAGGCTGGTCTTCTTGCAATAGCTTCTGAGGGGATTCATGGGAGATGTGACGGGAGCCGAAACTGAGAATCCCGGAACAGGTGACCTGATCCCCGAGTAAGTCCACGACTCCCTCGCCATAGACCCAGGGAAAGGACCCCCCCAATTTACGAATTGAGACTCGTCCTTGGCTATCAATTCCTTTGACAATTGCCCCAATTTCGTCTTTATGGGCGGTTATGGCGATCGCCCCCTCCTGACGTTCTCCAGGAATCTTGGCAATTAAGTTATCGGCGCGATCGCGCCGATACTCCACCCCCAACGCCCCCAGCCGCTCCTCTAGGAGGTGATTGATTTGCGTCTCCATCCCACTGGGGGAATGACACATTACCAGCTCTTCAATGGTTGTAAATAGGCGCTCAAATTGCAAGGAAACCTCCTCAACCTATCCAGTTGCTCGTTTTGACTCGCCAAGTCTCTCTACAATAAGGGATAGTTCCAGCAACATATCCAGTACAGACAAGGGAAAACAGCAGCATGACTATTTGGGTTTGCGAACAAATTGATCCCAGTGGTATCGTCCAAGCCTGCATCGCCAGCGAAGACGAAAGCCAAGCACGGGCCTGTCATGAGTCGTTCACCAATGATCTTGATGATTTTCAGAAGTCTCAGGGCTGGATGGCTCAACTACGCACTGTCGAGTCTTGGGATGAGGTTCCCGTCACCCCCCTCAAATTGAACCGCTAAGGTTTAACACGGGCCAGGTCCACAAGCCTAAGATCCCTCCCGTTACCCCAAGAAGCAGGATACCCAGGATTCCGGCTAGAGGATGTTCCCCCAACCCTGTCACCCAAGGGGGGACGGCTCCAGTCGGCTGGCTGGCTTGGGAGCTATCGAGCCAAATCATGGCGCAGACCCAGCCGCCATGTAATCCCCATGCTAAACTCAAACGTCCCTGAGTTACGACACAGGCTAGGGTCAGCACCATACCCATCAGCCAAAGTCCCGGCAGTTGTGGTAAGGTTTCACGCGGTTGCCAAATTAAATGCAGTACCGCAAAAATGCTACTGGTGATGGCAGCAGCAAGCCAAATAGACTCTTGTTGTTGCAGTTCCTGTTGCACCAGTCCTCGAAAGATAAATTCTTCGGTTCCGCCAATCCAAATTCCCAAACCTAGGGCTAATAGGAATTGCTGGACTCCCTCACGAACCGTCCAGGTTAAGCGCCAGGAAATCCAACCGACGATTTTCTGCACCCCCACCAGAATCATAACCGTGAAAATCCCGATTGCTATCCCCAGACTCAGGAACGGCAAATCGGCTGGCTTGACAAAGGTGCCGTAATAGGAAAAATGAACTCCGGCAACTTGTCGCAGTCCCCACAAAGCCAGGGGAAACAGCAGATAAAGACTACCCACTAGGGCTAATTTTTGTGACGGAGTTAGGGGACGAGACGGATACCACCTCCAGTGCCAGGCTAGGGGAATCAGGATTGGTAACCAGACCCCTAACCAGACGATGAAAAATAAGCCAATCTTTAGCACGGGTGAGATCTCGACCCCTAACTCTCTTTGGGGAGTAAATTGACGGCAAAAGGCTCCAACTCTAGCCTCTAGGACTCTCGAAAACTAAGATATCTGAGTCCCGGTGGCGATCGCATCTCCCCCAAAACAGGGAGGGGTTGGGGGGAAGTCAGGCGATCGCAGATAGACTTGAATTCTAGCAACGCTCGATGCTGAACATCCCCGCTCTTCCCCATGACGAGCTTACTCGTCGTCGCCACCGGCACCGTTTTCGTCGCCCTCAGCGCGATCCATCTGAATTAAGTGAATGTGTTTGTACCCCAACTTAATTTCAAACTCGTCGCCAGGTTTTAACCCCATGGCATTGGTGTAAGTTGAACCGATGACGATCTGTCCATTCTTGTGAACGCTCACTTTGTAAGTCGGTTCGCGACCGCGTCCATCCTTTGCGCCGTCAGGATCGAGGGGAATCCCTTTGGCTGCCAACACCGCATCATAGAAATCCGTCAGATTCACACGGGTTTGCTGATTCTTAGTGATGTTGTAGTAGCCACAACGCTTGGCGGTTTCTCGCCGAGGTAAGTGAGACAGTTCTTTGACTTTTGTAAGTAACGCCTTTCCAGTCAGCGGCGTGGGTTTTTCCGAAAGTGCTTCAGTCATTGTCTGGGCAATTCTCCATTTAGACTCTAGTTATATTAAATCAAAAGTTACCGCGAATTTGCTGGTTCCAGAAAAATCTTGCCTTAATTTTAACAATTTGTGCGATCATCCTCCTGAAATCCGTTATCAAAGTTGGACAATTGAGCAAGGCTTGAGGGTGGGGGGGCAATGATCCAGGGTGGGTCGGCCTGTCAAAGGATCCTCATCCTGCCATCTGAAGATGCAGGAATTTTGCCCAAAATGCCAGCCTAGCCCCGGCGACCTCAGGTTAATCAAAGATAGTCACGAATCCTGGTTAAGACGCTGTTGAATTTGCCGCAGGCTTTGATAAAATTCCGGTAAGCGTTTATACAACGCTGCACTCCGTCGCCATAGAGCATTATCAATGGCCGGAAATCCTGACACGAGGGCACCGGCTTTGACGTCGCGATGAATGCCGGTTTTGGCGGAGGCCGTAGCGCCAGCACCAATCTTAGCTCGGTTAGCTACCCCCACTTGTCCAGCTAGAGTGACCCCATCGCCGAGGGTTACGCCTCCGGCTAGCCCAACCTGGGCACAAATGGCGCAGTTTTTACCGATACGACAGCCATGGCCAATTTGGACGAGGTTATCAATTTTAGTATTGGCCCCAATACGGGTTTCTCCAACAGCGGGACGATCAACGGTAGAGTTACAGCCAATTTCTACCCCCGCTTCAATGACAACACATCCGGATTGTTCCATCCGTTTGAGTCCGCTGGCACTCGGGACAAAGCCAAAGCCTTCGGCTCCCAAGACGACACCACTTTGAATGATACAGTCAACGCCAATTTGAGTCCGTTCGTGAATCGTACAGTTGGCATGGAGATAGCTGCGATCGCCGATGATGACTCCGGGATATAGGACCACGTTGGCAGCAATGCAAACATCATCGCCGATGTCTACATTGGCATCAATCACCACATGGGCCCCAACGGAGACGTTGGCTCCTAATGTCGCCGATTCATGAATAATGGCTGTGGGATGACGCCCCGGAGCTGGGCGGTAGGGTTGGTAAAATAGGGAAATGGCATCGGCAAATAGGGCTTTCGGAGAGGCGCTGCTGATCCAGGCGATTCCCCGCTCTTGAGCTTGCTGTTGTAATAACTCATCGTCCGGTAGGATGACGGCACTGGCTCGGGTGCTTTGCAAGTAGTTGGCATAGCTGTCTCCTTCGATAAAAGAAAGAGATCCGGTTTCAGCCTCCTCAATGGCAGCAACGTTGACAATATCAAGGTGTGCATCAGCACTAAAGCTCCCAATCACTCCGGCCTCGGCTAACTGGGCGACAAGTTCAGAGAAGTTCATAGGACATCATGGATCTAGGCCAAAGATAAAGACGCGAGCGATCGCGTCTTGACGGGGATTGAAGCCTGGGAAGGGGACGATTGAGACCATTCAGGGCAGAATTTAATCAACCGAGATGGCATCAACATCGACGGTTTCCCCTTCCTCCGCAGACTGAGCTGTTGAGGCCGTCTCACCCGTCATCTCGTCGGAGGTTGAGAATCCCTCTCGCGCCATCTGCCACAGTTCTGACATCAGTAAGAACAGAATCGCTACATCATCGACTTGTCCCAAAATGGGGAGGACATCGGGGGAAATATCCAGGGGACTGATCAGATAAAGCAGGCTTCCCAAAATTACCCAGCCCCGATATTTGGGGTTGCGTAATAGAGCACGATACCAGGTGGCGATGTTTTTGAAAACAGGGTTCATGGATGGGTCTTTGGCGGGTGGCTTGGGGGACAGCTTAATTGTCTCATATTCCCCTAAGAGGGAGAGGTTCGGTTATTGCGAGTCAGAAAGGCAACGGCTTCAATATGAGCGGTTTGGGGAAATAAATCAACGGGTTGAACCTGTGTCAGCTCATAGCCCTGGGCGCAAAGCTGCTTGAGATCTCGGGCTAGGGTACTGGGTTTACAACTGATATAGACGAGGCGATCGCACTCTAGGTTAATCAAGGCCTCCAAGACGGGAGGTTGACAGCCTTGACGGGGCGGATCGACCACCACAATATCAGGTGTTTCTTGAGGATGCGCTTGCCAAAGGGGTGAGTCTTGTGCCAACAGTTCTGCCACATCCCCGGTGTAAAACTCCACATTCTCAATTTGATTGAGTTGGGCATTTTCTCGCGCCTGGGCGACGGAACCGGCGTGAACCTCCAGCCCCCAAACCTGCTTGGCTTGTCGGGCTAGGGGTAAGGAAAAGGTGCCAATTCCACAGTAGGTATCTAAGATGGTTTCATGACCCTGTAGGTTCAGTTCTGCGGCGATCGCCTGCCAAATTAACTCGGCGGCTTCCGTATTAACTTGGAAGAAGGTATCCGATCGCAAGCGAAATTGCAACCCAGCAAATTCTTCCTGAAGAAACGACTGACCGGCTAAGGTGCGGGTGGATGGGCCGAAAATGGCGTTGGTGCGATCGCCGTTGATATTCAGACAAACTCCGACTAAATTCTCAAAGCGGCTTAACCAGCGTTGTGCTTGAACCTCGACTTGGGGCAATTTCCCTGCCTTGGCCACTAAGGTTAACAAAACTTGACCCGTTCGCCGACCCACTCGAACCCCAAGGTGACGGATTTCTCCCTGATGCTGCTGTTCATTGTAAATGCTCCAACCCTGGGCCCCGATATCTTGTTTAATTTGCGCTAGAAAGGGATTGAGACGCTCATCTTGAACCGGACATTGATTGAGGTTGACCAGTTTGTGAGACCCTTTCTGGTAATACCCCGCTCGTATCTCCCCACTGGGAGACCGTTGCACCGGATAGGTAGCTTTATTGCGATAGCCCAGACTCTCCTCGCTGGTTTGGACGCTCCTGACTGGGGGATTGTCCAACCCGCCAATTCGCACCAGGGCCTGAATCACCTGATTTTGTTTGGCGTCTAACTGGGCCTGATGCTCGATATGTTGCCACTGACAGCCACCGCATTTATCGGCGACAATGCAGGGAGGACGCTGGCGACTTGGGGCCCGATGAGACAGAGTTTGGAGTTTGCCCCGCGCATAGTTGCGTTTTACCTGCACTAGGCGCACCTGAGCGCGATCGCCAATGGCGGTATCGGGAACAAACACCACGCGATCGCCGCATTTGCCAACACCATCGCCGCCATCGGCTAGATCTGTAATCTCGACTTCGACAACTTGTCCTTGTTGCATGGGTCCTGGTTGCATGGTTAAAAAAAAGGGGGATGGGGGAAATTCTACGAGGGGTGACTTTGCGGTGAACCGCCGTTCGATATAATAAGTGAGTCTTATGCTGGCTCCTATTCAGAGCCAGTTCACTATAGTATCCAACGATTTCAATAAAATCATGAGTGTTGTTAGTCAAGTCATTCTAAAGTCCGATGACGAGTTACGCTATCCCAGCAGTGGCGAACTCCGAGGCATCCAAGACTTCTTCCAAACCGGCGAGCAGCGGCTGCGCATCGTCGAAACCCTGGCTGAAAATGAGAAGAAAATCGTTGATAAAGCCTCTCAGGAGCTGTGGAAACGCCGTCCTGACTTCATCGCACCGGGCGGAAATGCCTTCGGCCAACGCGAACGCAGTCAATGTATCCGTGACTATGGCTGGTATCTACGTTTAGTGACCTATGGCGTGCTGGCCGGGAGCAAAGAACCCATCGAAACCATTGGCATTATTGGCGCACGGGAAATGTATAATGCCCTCGGCGTGCCCATGCCCGGTATGGTGGAAGCCATGGTCTGTCTCAAAGAAGCTTCGATCGCCCTGCTGAGCAACGAAGATGCCGAAGAAGCGGCGCCCTACTTTGATTTCATTATTCAATCGATGTCAAATTAGCTACAGGCTACCACTCCCACCTGCGTTAGGGAGATTCTGGATTTCGGCTAGTTGGCTCGGTTCTTCCTGAGACTACTCCACTAGCCGGATAGTTCCTCCTGGCAATTTGTTGCGTTATCTGCGGCTAAGGGGTATAATGGAGTTGGGTCTGAATTCAGACCAACCAACCGAATAAATGCCGTCGCTGACGGCGATTAAGGTAAGGCGGGAGGGGGTTCTTTAGCAAAGCGAGAACCTAAACATCTAAGCTGCAAAGAATTATTTTTGATGAAGATTTGTATCAAAAGTGGTCTCTGAGAAGTCTGTTGAGAGGAGAGTATCGCCGCATTGAACAAATCCCCCCTCAACAATCCTGGCAATCACTCCCGTTTGAGCATGGCCGAAGTGGGTTGGGAGTTGGGAGAGTAGAGGCAGGTCGCGATCGCCCGTATCAGGATTAACATCAATATTCAAACAGCGTCCAATCGGTGCCAGAACCTCGATGGTAGCCGTTCCCAGTTGTAATTGGCGACCCACCCAATCAAACTCACCCCAAGGAGGAAGGCCATCAACCACAAAATTGGCACGAAAGCGTCGGGAGTCAATCTGCGACTGTCCGACCTTGGCAGCAATAGCATCAAGAGTAGCCTGGGAAAGCAGAGAAATCTGTCCAGGATGGCGGTCAGGATAGCGGGTATCTTCCGTCGGCATACCAATCAGACGTACTGGTGTAGCTTGAGGATGTCGAGCCGTCGGACTTGGAGTTAACGTTTGTAAGTAATCACTGACAAACTGGCTGAGGCGATCGCGTCCCTCCTCCGTCGAGACCGACTCCACAATCGCCAGAGTCTCACCCAGGTGCAGTTCCAGTTCTTGACGGTGGGGATGATAGGAACAGCGCAATTTCGCCAAACCGCCCCAATCATTTTGCACCGCTAGATATTTTTTGGGAAGCCAGGGGGTTTGAGGTTGGGGGTTGCCCGTATCCGTGAACATAAACGCAAACGCGCGATCGCCCACCATACCAAAATCCCGTCGTAACTCCACGCGATCGCACACTTGGGGGGTGAATCCCTTGACAGGATGCTTAAAAATTGTCTTCACCTCAATTGCAGCCATTCAGAGATTGTCCTTCTGATAGGTTTCCAACAATTCCATTAAATCCTGTTGCCCCGCCCGAGGTAATAAATCCTGTAAGGGCAATTCTCGTCGTCCACCGCCAATGGGAACGGATATCTCTTGTAACACGGCTTCTAGGGCAGCTTCCGTGAGGCGATCCTCTTCCAATAGGGGATAAAACCGTTCGGCTAGGGGAACATGCAGATGAGCATCTCCTAGATAGAGATGCCATTTGGCGATATCCAGGTAAATTTTATCGGCAATCTCCGCCGCAAGCTTTTCAATCTCACGAGTGCTGGCAGTCATAGCTTATGATTTGAAGGTATTAATTTGATGATAGGACATCAATCGTCTCGTGGAACTGTTAACTCTTCCGGCTTCACCAAAATGACGGGAATGGGACTGGTTTCTAAGACAGCCTGACTAATGGACCCGTTGAGGAGATTATCCCAGGGGCGATGTTGAGGTTGGCCGATGATGATATCGGATAGGGACTGCGATCGCGCCACCTCGACAATGGTTTCAGGGATAACACCGGGACGGATTAGGACCTCATGGCGAATATCCACTAACCGACGCCGAATCCTCTGCTGGAGGTCATGTAAGACTTCTTTCTCAGGGCGATCGCTCACATGGAGAACCAGCACCTCCCCATCACTACGACGGGCTAAATCTGCGGCTTTCGTTAGAACGCTGTCAGCCATCGGGGACGTATCCACCGCCGCCAAGACACGCAACTGTCCCACGGCCCCCACCTGAGTCGGATCGACGACTCCCTTCTCCAACAATAGGGGTGCAAATTGTTGGGTACTCCAAGCCCCCAGGGGTGCTGTGACCAAAATTGACAACACGGCTAAGGCCAGAATTTCTTCACCTCCCGCCAGTCCTTGCGCTAGAGGAATGGCCCCAATTGCCGCTTGAACTGTGGCTTTAGCCATATTTCCCGGAAGGAGAAACAGACGTTCTCGCCACGTCCAATCACTGCCTAAGGTCGAGAGATACCAACCGAGCGATCGCCCCACCAGCAACCCTAACGCCAGTAGGACTAATCCTGGCACCAGAACCTCCCCGAGAACCTCCAATTGTAATGTTGCCCCCAGCAGCACAAACAGGAAAATTTCCGCCACCGTCCACAAGGCATCAAAGCCCCCCCGCAGCCGTCGCCCGAGAGGAGCATCCAACTGCACCAAACAAAAGCCTAGGGACATCACAGCTAAATAGCCAGAATAGATAGGTAGAACCTGGTCAAAAATCGTTAAGAAGAGGGCTATTCCTGCCCCAATAAGCACGTCCTGAACAGATTTTTGAGTCCAGTTTTGTTTAACCGATAATGATACTAATAAACGGGCAGCGAGATAGCCCACCCCTAGGCCGAGTCCAATTCTCAGAAAAATTTCTAGGGGTAACAGTTGTAACGGTGAGATGGTGATATCTCCCAAGCTTAAACCGCCGCCCTCTTGGGAGAGAAAGCCCAGTAGCAGGCTCACGAGAAGCAGTAACAAGACATCCGAGAGGGCGCTTCCGGTGAGAATGGCATCAGGAATCCCTTTATCAACTCCCCAACCGAGATGTTTCAGGCGCAACATTCCCGGAACAATCACCGCTGGAGATTCAGCGGCGATAATACAGCCGAGGAGGAGGGCCGTGGGGGCATCAAAATTAAAGAGGAACAAGGCGACAGCGCCCACGACGAGGGTTTCGCAAAGGGCAGGGAGAACACCAAGCCGCAGGGCGACCGACCCTTGACGCTCTAATTTCTGGCGATCGAGTCCCAGGCCGGCTTTCATGAGGATAATGGTGACGGCCATGGTTCGGAGTCCGTCGGCAGCATCGAGGACGTCGGCACTGATGACGTTGCCAATTTGTGGGCCGGTGAGGATGCCAATTAGAATCATCCCCAGCAGGGGAGGGGCGCCAAGACGACGGGCAAGTTGTCCGCCGAAGAAGCCCATGAGGAGAATCCAGAGAGTGCTAGGGAGCATCGAGTGTCCTCTCAAACAAGGCATCCCAGGAATTGTAAATGGTTACGACCCCCCTCTCAACCCCGAAAATATCCATAAATCTCCGCCGCTAAGCGTTTGCCGATTCCTGGAACCTCCGCTAACTGTTCCGGTGAGGCCTGCATGAGATAATCAAGGGAATGGAAATGAGCCAGTAATTGCTGCTGGCGCTGAAATCCGAGGCCAGGAATCTCGTCGAGGCGCGATCGCCGCATCCGTTTACTTCGCTGCTGACGATGGAAGCTAATGGCAAAGCGGTGAGACTCATCCCGCAATCGCCGTAAGAGTTGCACGCCAGGTTGTTCAGGATGGCTGTCTAAGGGTTGGGAGACGCCTGGGGTGAAAATCTCTTCCCGTTGTTTGGCTACACTGATGACGCGCAGAACCTGATCGAGTCCCATCTCTTTTAAGATTTTCATGACGGTAGAGAGTTGACCTTTGCCACCGTCAATCACCACTAAGTCGGGATAATCTGGGGACTCGATCAGGGCTTCGGGAGATTCGTAGTCACGGAAGCGCCGCTGCAAGACTTCGGCTAAACTGGCGAAGTCATCGGAATGGCCGCTACGAATTTCGGGGTTGCGGATTTTGTAATGGCGGTACTCTTGTTTGGCGGGATGTCCATCGAGAAAGACCACTCGGGAGGCGACGGCGTTTGAGCCTTGGCTATGGGAGATGTCGTAACATTCGAGGCGGCGGGGTGGGGTCGGCTGTCCGAGAAGCCGGGCCAGGTCTTGTAGGGCCTCTTGGTTGCGGCGATCGCCCCGTTCGAGGCGGGCCAGTTCGTAGCCAGCGTTGCGTTCCACCATGGCAATGAGTTCGGCTTTTTGTTGCCGCTGGGGAACTTCTAAGGTGACGTTACGGCCTCGGGTTTGGCTGAGCCAGGTTTCTAGGAGATCGGCGTCGGGGAGGGGATGTTGCAGGAGAATGGTGCTGGGAATTTCGACGGGGTCAAGGCTGCGATAATGTTCTTCGAGAACTCGTTGCAGGATGGAACCGGGATCGTCGGTGTTGGCGATGAAGCCGAGGCGGCCAATGAGTTTTCCGGCCCGGATTTGGAAGAGTTGAATGCAGGCGTGGCGTTCTCCGAGACGCAGGGCGATCGCATCTCGGGAAATGCGGTCATCAGGGAGGGCAACTTTTTGATCAACGCCGAGGGATTGTAGTCCTTGCAGGCGATCGCGCACTTCGGCAGCTTTCTCAAATTCCAGTTGCGCGGCGGCGGCTTGCATCTGCTGGCTCAGGAGGGTTTCGAGTTCGCCGATGCGTCCCTGAAAGACCATGGCCACTTTCTCGACAATTTTATGATAAGCCTCGGGGGTGATCAATTCTTGGCAGACTCCGGGACAGCGGCCAATGTCGTAATTGAGGCAGGGACGGTCTTTGAAGAGGGGTTTGGGTCGTTGACGCAACGGGAAAATGCGTTTGACGAGGTTGAGGGTACTGCGGAGTTGGCGGGTATCGACGTAGGGACCATAGTAACGGTCTTTGGGGTTGGCGATGCGTCGTTTGCGGGTGATGAAGATACGAGGATAGTCTTCGGACCAGGTAATGCAGAGATAGGGATATTTTTTGTCGTCTTTGAGGAGGACGTTGAATTGGGGCTGATGTTGTTTGATGAGGTTGGCTTCAAGGGCTAGGGCTTCTGCCTCGCTGTCGGTGACAATAAACTCGATCTCACAGACTTGGTGAACCATGAGGGCGATGCGATCGCTCAGGGGTTGGGACTGCCGAAAGTAGGAGCGTACGCGGCTGCGGAGGCGTTTGGATTTGCCAATATAGAGGATGCGATCGCCGTCATCCCGCATCAGATAGACTCCCGGTTCTGGGGGGATGTCTTTAAGACGTTGTTCGAGGCGATCGGGTTGGTCTAGGAGGGGAAGGGGTCGTGTTACTGTCATGTCTCAACGCGATCGTCAAGGAGTTGTCGGCAGTTTTAACCAGTTGAAGATTTCTGCGGCTGTCAGGTTTAGGTCAAGGCCAGACAATAGGAGCAAGGGATCATCTTCAATCCCGAGTTGGGGTTGTTCTCGGGGCTGAAACATCAGAACACTGCGATCGCCGGGATCGATTAACCAGGCCAGTTCAGTTCCCGACTCCAACCCATATAGGATTTTACCAATCACCTGATTTGGCTGTTGATTGGGGGAGAGAATTTCAATGATCCAATCGGGGGCGATGGAGAAATCATTGGCAAATTCTCCCTCTTCATCTAGGGGAATCCGATGCCAACGAAACACGGCGATATCTGGAACCAGGGAGCGATCGCCAACGGTCCAACGCAATTCTGGGAACCCATAGGCCAACTGAGTGGCTTCTCCCACTTGATTGATACGTTCTAGCAATTTAGCTTGTAACCGGCTATGTTTCCCTTTCGGCATCGGTTTTTGAAAAATTTGTCCCCGAATATACTCACGGGCGGGTGTGGTTTCCGGCTGTTGCAGAAACTCTGCCAGCGATCGGCATTGGGAAACTGTTGTCACCATAGGGACTTAAGACTCGACAATTGAATAGGGACAATTAAATAAACTAAAGTCTTTGCATTGCATTAATTTTAATATAAATCTAGTCTTATTTGCTGTGACTAAAATTTCAAAATAAATTCCAGTGACCCTTAAGCAAACAAAACCCCCTCTCGGGTGGAGAGGAGGTTTTGTCGATTATCCTACACGGAGGGGTTCAGATTAACCGAACTTACCAGCCGTCGAGGCAATCAGGAAGGCCGCGTAGGTGAAGATATACCCCACAGTAAAGTGAGCTAGACCCACAACCCGAGCCTGAACAATGGAGAGTGCAACGGGCTTGTCTTTCCAACGAACCAGGTTCGCCAGAGGAGTGCGCTCGTGTGCCCAAACCAAGGTTTCGATGAGTTCTTGCCAGTAACCCCGCCAAGAGATGAGGAACATGAAGCCTGTGGCCCAAACCAGGTGACCGAACAGGAACATCCAAGCCCAAACCGAGAGGTTATTGACACCGAAGGGATTGTAGCCGTTGATTAACTGGGAAGAGTTCAACCACAGGTAATCGCGGAACCAACCCATCAGATAGGTGGAGGACTCATTGAACTGGGCAACGTTACCTTGCCAAACGGTGAGGTGTTTCCAGTGCCAGTAGAAGGTCAACCAACCTAAGGTGTTCAGCATCCAGAACATGGCGAGATAGAAGGCATCCCAAGCAGAGATGTCGCAAGTACCGCCACGACCAGGACCATCACAAGGGAAGCTGTAACCGAAGTCTTTTTTGTCCGGCATCAGCTTAGAACCACGGGCATCCAGAGCACCTTTGACGAGAATCAAGGTGGTGGTATGCAGACCGAGGGCGATCGCATGGTGAACTAAGAAGTCACCAGGACCAATGGTCAGGAAGAGGGAGTTGGAACCACTGTTGATGGCATCCAACCAACCGGGTAGCCACACGTTGGCATGGTTGGGCCAAGCGGTGGTAGCAATGCTGTCGGGGTTCGACAGAAGAACATCAAAGCCGTAGAGGGCTTTACCCGATGCCGCCTGAACCCATTGGGCGAAGACCGGCTCAATCAGGATTTGTTTTTCGGGGGTACCGAAAGCAACGACAACGTCGTTGTGAACATAGAGTCCCAAGGTATGGAAGCCGAGGAACAGAGACACCCAGCTCAGGTGAGAAATGAGAGCCTCTTTATGATCCAGCATCCGAGCCAGAACATTGTTTTTGTTCGTTTCGGGATCATAGTCACGGACAAAGAAGATTGCGCCGTGAGCAAATGCCCCAACCATCAGGAAGCCAGCAATGTACTGGTGATGGGTGTACAACGCTGCCATGGTGGTGTAGTCCTTAGCCATGAAGGCGTAGGGAGGCAGGGCGTACATGTGCTGCGCCACCAGGGAGGTAATCACACCTAAGGAGGCGAGAGCCAGACCCAGTTGGAAGTGCAGGGAGTTGTTGATGGTGTCGTAGAGACCTTTGTGACCTTCACCCAACATTCCGCCGAAGGGAGTGCCTTTGGGGGGATTGTGAGCGCCGAGGATCTCTTTGATGCTGTGACCGATACCAAAGTTGGTGCGGTACATGTGACCCGCGACGATGAACAGGACGGCGATCGCCAGGTGGTGATGTGCCATATCCGTCAGCCACAGGGACTCGGTTTGCGGGTGGAATCCACCCAGGAAGGTCAAGATAGCGGTTCCTGCACCTTCAGACGTGCCAAAGACATGGCTGGCGGTGTCAGGACTCTGAGCATACACGCCCCAGTTTCCGGTGAAGAAGGGCTTCAGTCCGGCGGGGTGCGGCATGGTGCTGAGGAAGTTATTCCAGCCCACATGCTGACCGCGAGACTCAGGGATGGCGACGTGCACCAAGTGACCAGTCCAAGCCAGTGAGCTAACTCCGAACAGACCCGCGAGGTGGTGGTTCAGGCGAGACTCAGCATTTTTGAACCAAGAAAGGCTCGGACGATATTTCGGTTGCAGGTGCAGCCAACCCGCGAATAGCATCACGGCAGCCAGGAGCATCAGGAAGATAGACCCTTGATACAGGTCAGCATTCGTCCGCATCCCGATGGTGTACCACCAGTGATAGACGCCAGAGTAAGCGATGTTGACCGGGTTAGACGCCCCGGCTTGCGTGAAGGCATCAACGGCGCCTTGACCGAATTGGGGGTCCCAAATCGCGTGGGCGATGGGACGGATGTTGAGGGGATCTTTGATCCACTGCTCGAAGTTGCCTTGCCAAGCGACGTGGAAGAGGTTGCCTGACGTCCACAGAAAGATAATGGCGAGGTGTCCGAAGTGGGACGCGAAAATCTTTTGATAAAGATTCTCTTCCGTCATACCATCATGACTTTCAAAGTCGTGGGACGTAGCAATCCCATACCAGATCCGCCGTGTGGTTGGATCTTGGGCCAAGTCTTGGCTAAATTTTGGGAATTTCGTTGCCATAAGTCCTACAAGGAGATGCGTGCGAGTATCATCCTACTGAAATGATCCGTGCCAGGAAGAATGCCCAGGTTGTGGCAATTCCACCTAACAGATAGTGGGCGACGCCAACGGCCCGACCTTGAATGATGCTCAGGGCG
>SMDP01000026.1:8141-10053 GCA_012911965.1 Geitlerinema sp. P-1104 | reverse complement strand
TCGGATTGCATTTTCCAACTGAAGTGGAAGATGACGATGGAGAGGCTGTTGTACATCCAGAACAGACCCAAGAACACATGGTCCCAACCAGAGACTTGGCAGGTACCGCCACGTCCAGGACCGTCGCAAGCAAAGCGGAAGCCTAGCTCGGCTTTGTCAGGAATTAGGCGAGAGCTACGTGCGAACAGGACACCTTTGAGCAGAATCAGCACCGTCACGTGAATGGTGAAGGCGTGAATGTGGTGAACCATGAAGTCAGCGGTTCCCAGTTCAATGGGCATCATGGCGACTTTACCGCCGACAGCAACGACGTCACCGCCAAAGGCAGGACTAACGCTCGCTAAGGCATTGGGGGCAGTGTTGCCCGGTGCCAAGGTATGTAGGTGTTGAACCCATTGGGCAAAGATCGGTTGAAGCTGGATCCCCGTGTCGGAGAACATATCTTGAGGACGACCAAAGGCACGCATGGTGTCGTTATGGACGTAGAGTCCAAAGCTGTGGAAGCCCAAGAAGATACAAACCCAGTTCAAGTGGGAGATAATTGCATCTCGGTGGCGGATGACCCGATCAAGCAGGTTATCCACGTTTTTAGCAGGATCATAGTCACGAACCATGAAGATGGCAGCGTGAGCGCCTGCACCGACAACTAAGAAGCCGCCAATCCACATGTGGTGGGTAAACAGCGATAGTTGTGTCGGGTAATCCGTCGCAATGTACGGATAGGGAGGCATGGCATACATGTGGTGAGCCACAATGATGCTCAGAGAACCCAGCATCGCAAGGTTAATTGCGAGTTGAGCGTGCCAGGAGGTGGTCAGGATCTCATAGAGTCCTTTGTGACCTTCTCCGGTGAACGGCCCTTTATGGGCTTCCAGGATCTCCTTCATGCTGTGACCGATACCCCAGTTGGTCCGGTACATATGGCCAGCAATGATGAACAAGACGGCGATCGCCAGGTGATGGTGTGCCGTGTCGCTCAGCCAGAGACCACCGGTTTGGGGGTTCAAGCCACCTTTAAAGGTTAGGAAGTCTGCATATTCGCCCCAGTTCAAGGTGAAGAACGGGGTTAAACCTTTGGCAAAACTGGGGTACAGTTCCGCCATTTTGCTTGTATCAAGGATAAACTCGTGCGGCAGGGGAATATCCTGCGGTGCAACACCAGCATCCAGAAGTTTATTAATGGGAAGCGAAACGTGGATTTGGTGACCGGCCCAACCTAAGGAGCCAAGTCCGAGTAAACCAGCCAAGTGGTGGTTCATCATCGATTCCACGTTTTGGAACCATTCCAGTTTCGGTGCACTGACGTGGTAATGGAACCAACCGGCGAACAGCATCAGAGCTGCCATGACTAGACCACCGATGGCGGTGCAGTATAGCTGGAACTCGTTGGTAATGCCGCTGGCACGCCAGAGTTGGAATAAGCCAGAGGTAATTTGAATCCCGTGGAAGCCACCACCAACGTCGGCGTTGAGGATGTCTTGACCCACAATGGACCAGACTACTTGGGCGCTCGGCTTGATCCCGGTGGGATCGGTTAACCAAGCTTCATAGTTGGAGAAACGTGCGCCGTGGAAGTAGGCACCGCTTAACCAAATAAAAATGACTGCCAGTTGACCGAAGTGGGCGCTAAAGATTTTGCGCGATACTTCTTCTAAGTCGTTGGTTTGACTGTCAAAATCATGAGCGTCTGCATGGAGGTTCCAAATCCAAGTGGTGGTTTTTGGACCTCGTGCCAAAGTGCGATCGAAGTGACCGGGTTTGCCCCACTTCTCGAAGGAAGTTGGAACCGGGTTCTTGTCGACCTCGACTTTGACTTTTGCATCCCGCTCCTGGGGACTAATCGTCATCGAGTCTCTCCTCTCTCTAGACCATTGACATACTCACCAGCCTAAAGGCGTGGGGATGTTCTAGT
>SMDP01000026.1:6180-7429 GCA_012911965.1 Geitlerinema sp. P-1104 | reverse complement strand
AGGAACTGACGCAGTTTGGGCATTTTCCGCTATAGTGACTGGCAAGTCCAGTAATCTGTAATGGACGTTGTTGTTTTGAGGGAGTATTTCCGGCGTGCTGAATCGAGACGATCGCCCATCACTGTGGAAAAAGTGGCTGTCCCTACCCCTAGCCCTGCTGCTCGTCTTCGGACTCTGGGGCTGTGGCCAACCCGACTTGACCGTTGAATCAGGAACCCGTCCTAGGCGAACCGCCGAAGCGATCGCCCCCCCGACAGAACTAACCGAAGTCTCCCCCCCCGAGGCCATCTCCCAGCTCAAAGTCGGCCTCGATCGCTACCGTCCCCAAGTCCAGATTCGCCAACCCCGCCCCGATGTCGTCCTTCGTGACAGCAGCGTTAAGGTGGAACTCGACATTCGAGACCTGCCCGTCTTCCAAAACCCAACCCTGGGATTGGGCCCCTACATCCAATTAATAATCGACGATCGCCCCCTCAACCCGATCTACAACCCCAAAGATCCCATCACCCTAGAAGGACTCAGTGCCGGAACCCATACCCTACGGGCCTTCGCCGTGCGTCCCTGGCATGAAAGCTTTAAAAACGAAGGGGCCTACGCGCAAACCACCTTCCACCTGTACACCAAAACCGGCAATCATCAACCCGATCCCAACCGTCCCCTCCTCACCTACAACCATCCCCGAGGGACTTATGGGGCTGAACCCATCCTGCTAGATTTTTACCTGACGAATGCCCCCCTCCATCTCGTCGCCCAAGAATTTGAGGATGATGAGATTGCCGATTGGCGAGTCCGGGCCACCGTCAACGGCTATAGCTTCATCAGCGATCGCTGGCAACCCTTCTACCTCAAAGGCTTCCAACCCGGAACCAACTGGGTCAAGCTAGAATTTATAGATGCAAGCGGCGAACCCCTAAAAAACACCTTTAACACCACCGCCGAACTCATCACCTATGATCCCAGCCTTGACGATTCCCTCTCCAAACTTATTAATGGCGAACTGAGTTCCCGAGAAGCGGAAAGCTTAATTAATCCCAACCTAGTCTTAGAACCGGAGCCGGAACCGGAGCCCGAACCCGAACCCGAACCCGAACCCGAGCCGGAACCCGAACCCGAACCCGAACCAGTGGTAGTTGAACCAGAGATTGAACCGGACCCCGTCCTAACCCCTGAAGACACCCTGCCAGAAATTGTCGAACCCGAAGCAGCACCTGAGCCGATTATTCCAGAGATGTCTAAGGAGACAGACAAC
>SMDP01000026.1:4142-6132 GCA_012911965.1 Geitlerinema sp. P-1104 | reverse complement strand
GAACCTGAAGCGAGTAGCGACTCCAGCTCAGTCTCAACGGCCCCAGAGTCCCCAGCTACCGCTACAGATTCCCAGACTAGCCCCAGCGAAACGGAGTCTGATAACTAAACTCAGTTCCCCAGCCTTGACGTTAGTAGCTGTGCTGAATCTCGCCGTGGCTCAGGGGGTTGCCCATCCTCAACCCGCCAGTGACCCCCTTAACCTAGACCATCTCGATCGCCCTCCCGATCGCTTTGAAGAACCCATCATTCGTCCCGAGACCATCTCTCAAGAGGGTCTAACTGAACCCAGTTTGTGGTGGGCCGCTCAACAATTTGGCGGGTCTGTGCTGAATACTTGGCTGGCCTATCCTGAACAACAACGAATTGATCTGGTGATCAACCCACAGTTTTGGACTCCCCTAGACTACCTAGAACGCTATCAATTTGTACATCAAATGGGTCTGGTTGCCCGATCCCATGGCTATAACCTGCGAGTGTTCAATCGCCAACAACCGGAGCGACTTCTGGCGGCCTATACCTGTGACTTTCAGCAGTTACCCCTTCGCTGTCAGCTCGACATCGAACGGGGCGGTTCCTCAGGATTACGTCGTTTGATTCCCTAGCCCGCCGATCATGATGAGCTGCAATTGATTATGGTTAAAGTTCTACATCTGTCTGATATCCACCTTGGGAGTGGCTTCTCCCATGGCAAAATTGACCCCGAGACAGGTCTCAATACCCGTCTGCTGGACTTTATTGGAACCCTAAGGCGTTGTATCGATCGCGCCTTAGAGGACCCCGTCGACTTAGTTCTCTTTGGGGGGGATGCCTTTCCCGACGCCACCCCACCCCCCTATATTGCCGAAGCCTTCGCCCTAGAATTTCATCGGCTGGCCCAAGCCAACATCCCCACAGTGCTACTGGTGGGGAATCACGATCGCTACTCCCTGGCTGACGGAAGTGCCAGCTTGGGAATTTACCGCACCCTGGCCGTTCCCAACTTCATTGTCGGCGATCGCCTGGATCTCCATTCGATCCCCACTCGCAACGGAACGGTACAAGTCATCACCTTACCCTGGCTCACCAGTTCCACCCTCTTAACTCGTCCCGAGAGTCAAGGCCTCTCCATTGCCGAAATCAACCAACTGCTGGCAGAACGCCTACGCATTGCCCTAGAAGGAGAAATCCGCAAACGCGATCGCGACTGTCCCACGATTCTTCTGGGTCATCTCATGAGTGATAAGGCCAAATTTGGGGCCGAACGACTGTTGGCGGTGAGTAAAGGTTTCACCATTCCCCTGTCCCTCCTGGTGCGTGAGGAATTTGACTATGTGGCCCTGGGCCATGTTCACAAACACCAAAATCTCAACCCCAGTAATGATCCTCCCGTCGTCTATCCCGGAAGTATTGAGCGAGTTGATTTCAGTGAGGAGAAGGAAGACAAAGGCTATGTTCTGGCAGAGGTTGAGGTGGGATCCTGTCAGTGGGAGTTCTGTCCGCTGCCGGTTCGCCCGTTCCTGACCGTTTCCGTTGATGTCTCTGAGGCGGACGACCCTCAAGAGATGCTGCTGAGTACGCTCCAGAAAAAGGATTTGTGCGATCGCGTGGTTCGTTTACGCTACAAACTGCGAGCCGACCAACTCGATCGCATCAACACCCCGGAACTTCGCAAGGCCCTAAAATCCGCCCACAGTGTCACCATTCAACCGGAGTTAATCAGTCAGTTGAGCCGCCCCCGTATTCCCTCTCTCAGTGGACGGGCCATTGATCCTCTCGATGCCCTTCATGCGTATTTAGATAACCGCGAGGATTTGCGAGACATCCGCGAGGATCTGGTTAAAGCGGCTGAACACCTCTTACATGAGGACGAGTTACCGTTATTCCGCGAGAGTTAATCCCGGGGGACATGGCTCAAAATTTGGCTGACGACATCTTCCACCGTTAAATCATCGGTTTGGATTTCGATCGCATCCTTGGCTTTTTGCAGGGGAGAGATGGCCCGAGTGCTA
>SMDP01000026.1:0-3783 GCA_012911965.1 Geitlerinema sp. P-1104 | reverse complement strand
ACAGTTTTTCAGGGCTTGAGCAATATGGGCTTCGTCTTGCACAGAAATACCACATTCGAGGACATACCAGGTCACAGCCCGGTACATGGCCCCGGTATCTAGGTAGAGTAGACCGAGTTTATCGGCCACTTGTCGGGTGACGGTGGACTTTCCAGCCCCCGCTGGGCCATCAATGGCAACAATGGGCTGACGAACCGTTAACAGCATAGTATCAATGAGGCGAGTGGAACCGAGGTGAGCGGCGATCGCCAGTCGTCCTTGCTCCTTAATGGTGGTTAAGGGGGCCAGAGACTGGGGATCTACTAATTCTACATACTCCGGTTGCACCTGGGGAACCTGGGCTAGTTCCCCTTTTACGATCGCCAATAGGGCCTTCGCATCTCGTTGGCCACGCTGAAACTGTGAGTGGGCGGCAGCTAATCCCCGATAGAGGACGCTGGCTTGTTCTCGTTGGCGATCGCTCAGGTACTGGTTGCGAGAACTGTAGGCCAGTCCAGATGCCTCCCGCACCACGGGACAGGGGATAATCTCAATGGGAAAGTTGAGGTCGGCGACGAGACGGCGGATAATCACCAATTGCTGGGCATCTTTCTCGCCGAAATAGGCCCGATCCGGTTGGATGAGGTTAAAGAGCTTACTAACGATGGTAGCTACCCCCTGAAAATGTCCGGGACGCGATCGCCCACAGAGGACTGAGGTGAGAGATTCGGGGGGGCAAACTTGGGTTAAGCAGGAGGATGAGTCTTGAGATGAGATGCCGAGTTCTTCGGGTTGAGGGCAAAAGACGGCATCTACGCCTGTTTCTCGACAATGCTCTAAATCGGCATCCAGGGTTTTAGGGTAGCGATTAAGGTCTTCGTTGGGCCCGAATTGTAGGGGGTTGAGGAAAATACTGACGATGAGGTGATCATTGTGCGATCGCCCTTGCCGAATCAGACTCAAATGCCCCGCGTGGAGGTTCCCCATTGTGGGGATCAAGCCTAGGGTCTGGGTTGAGGAGAGGCGTTGTCGGTAGTCTCGTAATTCGGCAATGGTCGTCAGTCGTTTCATGACCCCTTGAGATGTGACAGTGGTAGCGTTTAGGCGAGTTGAACCGGCTGATGAACCGGGTCAGTCAGATGCACCCATTAAAATTATCCACTGTTTACGATTCGGGCCCAACTGTCAAGGGCTAGTTGGCTAGCACTTCTACGACGACGGGAGCGGTTCCGCTGTGAATCATGCCCAATTCTCGGGCTGCACCGGCGGAAAGGTCGATAATGCGGTTACCAACGTAGGGGCCGCGATCATTAATCCGTACCACTAGGGAGCGACCGTTGTTTAGGTTGGTCACCCGTACATGGGTTCCAAAGGGAAGTTCTAGGTGAGCGGCGGTGATGTCCTGACTATTGAAAATTTCACCGTTGGCGGTTCGGTTTCCTTCAAACCCTGGACCGTACCACGAGGCCATCCCCTGTTCTTCGTAGAGCACCGCTTCTGATTTGGGGGCTGGATCGGGTTTATCGGTAGTTCCCATGTCACGATAGGCCTGATGGGTTTGCGAGGCAAACATTCCCAAAACTTCTGGTTGCGGGGGAGCTAGGGCTTCTAGTACACTAGAGTTATCTAGAATCTGACTCGGAACGAATGATAGTTCTTCAACTCCTGAGTTAGCATTCTCGATTTGTTCCCGATTCGCAACATGCCTCTCCTCAGCCGTTGGAGAGAGCGTCACGGTCTCAGCGGTTTCATCTGTCCCTTGTGCAAGCTCCGAAACAGTGGCTTCTGCGACGAGGGAAGGTTGCTGTGCTGTGTGGCCTTCGCTGGCATTAGCTAGGTTAACAGAACTGCTAACTCCGGCAATGGCTAAGGCGACCGTGAAACGTCTCCAAAGTTGATAACTCATAAATAAGGGCTTCTCCTGAGTGAGTACAACACACATGGTGGTGTGTTTGGGAGTACGAGGTCAGTGCGCTCGCCTCTCTCCAATGGAGTCTGCCTAACTCCAGGGAGGGTGGCTACTGTCGAGTGGCAGCTTTGGCTCCCTCGACCACTAACTCATACTCATTTCGTGTTTAGGTTGTAGGTGGAACTGCAACAGAATAACACGAAGATTTTGAATCGGGGATCAGTATCCCCTCGAAAAGTGGTGCAACTTCATCGAAAGTTTAAAATCCATTTTTCGGGGCTTTTTCGCTGCAATGTTTTTCCCATAAGGGGTCTAGCGTTTTTCTTTGCTCCACAAATCTTTACATAAAAAACACATAAAAAGTGACCTAAATGTGGTAAAGGAGTTCAGTGGATTTCAAGAAACGGGCAAGCTTAGGCTAAAATGCAGCTTGCAGTTGCGGTCATGCGATCGCAGCCCACCATCACCTCATTTAAAGAATTTGCCTCATGGACTATCAGGACGCTGGAGTGAACATCGAAGCCGGTCGCGCCTTCGTCAACCGCATCGAATCCCTCGTTAAAGACACCTATCGTCCTGGGGTTCTCGGAGGCCTGGGAGGATTTGGCGGCTATTTTGAAATTCCCGAGGGTTATCGGAAACCAGTTCTCGTGTCTGGAACCGACGGCGTAGGGACCAAACTGAAACTGGCCCAATCCCTGAACCGCCACGACACCGTCGGGATCGATCTCGTGGCGATGTGTGCCAACGATGTCCTCACCAGTGGGGCCGAACCGCTGTATTTCCTGGATTACCTAGCCACCGGAAAACTCGACAGTGAACAACTGGCCCAGGTGGTGAGTGGAATTGCCATCGGCTGTCGGGACGCTGGATGTGCCTTATTGGGGGGAGAAACCGCTGAAATGCCGGGATTTTATCCCGATGGGGAATATGATATGGCTGGGTTTTGCGTGGGAATTGTCGAGAAAGAGCAACTTCTCGATGGATCTCAGGTGAAGGTGGGGGATGTGGCGATCGCCCTTCCCAGTTCTGGGGTTCACAGCAATGGCTATAGTTTAGTGCGGAAAATTATCGCTGATGGGGGCTATTCCTGGAGTGACTGTCCTGAAGTATTTCAGGGACAATCCTTGGGAGAGGTATTTCTGACTCCCACTCAACTCTATATCCAACCCATCTTAGAACTGCGTCGTCAGGCCATTGAGATTCACGGCATGGCCCACATTACCGGCGGCGGACTCCCGGAAAACCTGCCCCGTTGTCTGGGAGAGAAGCAGTCTGTCCGCATTAACTATGAAGGTTGGGAGAATCCCTGCGTATTTGAATGGTTGGCTGAGGCGGGCAACGTCTCACCTGAAGCCATGTTCGACACCTTTAATATGGGGGTGGGATTTGTGGTGATTGTTCCCCCGAGAGATGTGGACGCCACTCTCGCTAGTCTGGAAACCCAACAGCAAGCGGCTTGGGTTTTGGGTGAGGTGGTTGATAAAGAGGCAATGGGCAATAGGCAATAGGCAAGCTAGCAATAGGGGTGGGATTTGTTCCGGCATCAATCACGGTTCGGCTTCGACCAATCCGTTAAAACTTGCCGGAACGCATCATGTGGGGAGAACCGGGGTCAAGCCATTCGGAAACCATTATCCATTGTCATGACTTTGGCGACGGAAGAGACGGCGATAGACGGGTTCCCCTTTGTTGTGGGTGGCGATTTCTCGTTCTGTGGGGACTGGGAGAGGGTTTTCCGGTAGCCAGTCCTCTGTGGTGGCGGTGAAGGCGGGATGTTCTGAGAGGCGATCGCACATTTCCCGGGCCACCTCCTCCACATCGGATTGCAGGAAAATCTCGCCATCGGGGGCCAGGAAGCGGGCCAAATCCTCCACTAACTCCGGTTGAACCAC
>SMDP01000259.1 GCA_012911965.1 Geitlerinema sp. P-1104 | reverse complement strand
GATCTATCTGCTCTCTGTGCGGTTCTGGCAAAAGAGTATGAATGGGCAAAGAAACTTAACTCCCAAGCTCGTCAAGCTTCGGCTGAAAGGGCGTGGCAGTCAATTAAGCGTTTCTACGATAATTGCAAAAGTCCATCTATCAAAAAGAAGGGATACCCAAAATTCAAGAAGTCCAGGTCGGTTGAGTACAAAACAACGGGCTGGAAGCTTTCTGAAGAGCGGAAAAAGGCGATTAACAAACTGGGAAGAAAGCACTTAAAAGTCTCTCGCCAACGTAAAGACTTTGCTGTAAAGTTAGCAAGGTGCGTCGTCAAATCTAACGATTTGGTGGTGTTTGAAGACCTTCAAGTGCGGAATCTAGTGAAAAACCATCGCTTGGCCAAAAGTATCAGTGATGCAGCATGGCGACAGTTCTTTAAGTGGTTGGAATACTACGGTCAGGTCTTTGGCAAAATTGTCATTTCTGTCCCACCGCAATATACCAGTCAAGACTGTAGTGCCTGTCATCAAAGTGCCTGTCATCAAATTGTCAAGAAGTCCCTATCTCAAAGAACCCATATTGGCTCCTGTGGATTGGTTCTCGATAGAGATGAAAATGCGGCACGGAATCTTTTGGCTAAAGGATTAGAACTTGTGAGTAGGGGGGGACACTCCCGAATTAACGCCCAAGGACATCTAAACCTCTGTCAAGTTAGCGAAAGCTTGCTTGATAAGTTTGGTGGTTGAATTGGGAACCCCACGCCGTAATCTTTGATTCGACGCTGGGAGGATGTCAGTGCACTCGAAGAGTTAAGGAAGGACGAGGATTCATGAATCGATACAGCATGATTGTTCAGTGGTCTGATGAAGATCAGCTTTTCTTGGTGACAATTCCCGAATTTGCTGACCTTGTCGTGATGCCTTGCACTCACGGAAAAACTCGTGAAGAAGCAATTCATAACGGTGAAGAAGTCGTAGAAATGTACTTGGAAGCTTGGCAGGCAGAAGGTGAAATGATTCCCGAACCCAGAACACTCCAAGTGGCTTGACGCTTTTGGTATAGCAAGCGAAGGTTCGGTGAGGACAATCTTTTCCGGAAAAGGGCAACCACCACTTTGACTATCGCTCAGTGACCAGGGATTGCCCCTACATAGTTTTTGTCCTATCTATACCTCCTATTGCCATAATACGGAATTAGGTCAAAGTTCTGCATGAGAAAAAGCCCCCTAAACCCAAATGATGGTCGGGGGGCAATTGACGTTAAGGCGGGGTCTTAGCCCATTATCCTCTCAGCAAAATTCCATCTTGATGAGAGGACATGTAACTTAGTAGCGACCGATGCCTTGGCCGGGTTTGTAAACGATGAAACTCACCGTTTGGCACTGTTTGATGTTGTCGAAACCCACCACGCGGATGTAGCAGTTGGAGTACTCAGAACGGCACTCACGCACTTCGCTCAGCACATCCTGAGGAGTAGAAGCCGAGAACAGAGGCAGTTTCCACATAGTCCAGTGGTGGTCAGTGGGTAGAGGATTTTCCTCAAATTCAACCGCAGGAATGAAACCTTGGTCGAACATATATTGGATCTGGCTGACGATTTGTTGGTCAGTCAGAGGGGGAAGATAGGACAGAGTTTCGTAACGACGCTCTTTAGGCAGGGTTTTCATCAGAAATGACTCCTTGTTCTGTGACAAATGAGGTTAATCAGGGACATCCCGACTCTCAGACTCCGGAGGCGGTGAGTCGTCTCCCGAAGTTGAAGCAGGGGAAGGTGAGCTAGGTTCAGCCGTTCGGGTCAGGCGTTCTAGGAGTTGGCGGCGGTGGTCCGTGTTGGACTGCCCAATTTGGGCCATCACCATACTCGGCAACAACTCCAAAATCGACTCCGCCAGATGAGCGCGCACCGTCAAGACTCGTAGCATGAGTTCTTTATTCTCCTGCATCAAGCCCTGTAAATACGCCTCACCATCCTGAACGCGATTCCCCGAAGAATACTCACTGAGCCAAAGGGCGAGGGAAGGATTGGTTTCTGAAAGCTGCTCGATAATTGTCCGAACCGCTTGATAGGTCAGGTAACTTTGCAGTACCTTGGCCGTATCGTTGGCGACTTTTTTCGGATACATCTAGGCTTTATCCTTCCCGAAACGCCTTGGCAGAGTTGGGCTAGTGGTCATGAGCGGTCTTTACATAGAGGGTCGCTCTTACCACTAGCAACTTAAGCGGGATTAGAGAGTATCAACCGCTTCATACTCGAACTTGATTTCTTTCCAAAGTTCGCACGCCACGGCCAAGTCAGGAGACCATTTAGCAGCTTCGCGGATGATGTCGCCACCTTCACGCATGAGGTCACGACCTTCGTTACGGGCTTGAACACAAGCTTCGAGAGCCACACGGTTGGCGGTTGCACCAGGCGCGTTACCCCAGGGGTGTCCGAGGGTTCCACCACCGAACTGCAAGCAGGAGTCGTCGCCGAAGATTTCCAGCAATGCGGGCATGTGCCAGACGTGAATCCCACCGGATGCGACGGGCATAACACCAGGAATAGAAGCCCAGTCTTGGGTAAAGAAGATACCGCGAGAGCGATCTTCTTCCACGAAGTCTTCACGCATGAGGTCAACGAAGCCCATGGTGATGCCTTTTTCCCCTTCCAGTTTACCGACGACGGTACCGGAGTGGAGGTGGTCACCACCGGAGAGGCGCAGACATTTAGCCAAAACCCGGAAGTGAATCCCGTGGATTTTCTGACGGTCGATAACGGCGTGCATGGCACGGTGAATGTGCAGCAGCACTCCGTTGTCACGGCACCAACGAGCCAGGGTGGTGTTGGCGGTGAAGCCACCGGTGAGGAAGTCGTGCATGATGATGGGGGTGCCGATTTCTTTGGCGAATTCGGCCCGTTTCATCATCTCCTCAACGGTAGGAGCGGTCACGTTGAGGTAGTGACCTTTGATTTCGTTGGTTTCAGCCTGAGATTTCTCGATGGCTTCTTGAACGAACAAGAAGCGATCGCGCCAGCGCATGAAGGGCTGAGAGTTGATGTTTTCGTCGTCTTTGGTGAAGTCCAAACCACCGCGCAGACATTCATAGACGGCGCGACCGTAGTTTTTAGCGGACAGGCCCAATTTCGGTTTAATGGTGCAACCGAGTAGAGGACGACCATATTTGTTCAATTTGTCCCGCTCAACGGTGATACCGTGCGGGGGGCCTTGGAAGGTTTTAACCAGGGCAACCGGGAAGCGGATATCTTCTAAGCGCAGGGCTTTGAGGGCTTTGAACCCAAAGACGTTCCCAACGATGGAGGTGAGGATGTTGGTGACAGAGCCTTCTTCAAATAGATCCATCGGATAGGCGACGAAGCAGAAGTACTGGTTGTCTTCGCCAGGGACGGATTCGATATCGTAGCAACGACCTTTGTAGCGATCGAGGTCAGTCAGTCCGTCGGTCCACACCGTGGTCCAGGTTCCGGTGGAGGATTCTGCGGCCACAGCAGCAGCGGCTTCTTCAGCCGGAACACCGGGTTGGGGACTCATGCGGAAACATGCCAACAGGTCGGTGTCTTTAGGGGTGTAGTCAGGGGTGTAGTAGGTCAGGCGGTAGTCCTGCACACCTGCTTTATATCCAGCTTTCGCTTGTACCATATTCCTCGCTTTCTCCTTGGGTATCAGGGTTTCGTATAATTAACAACTATCTGCACGCTTCCTCCTCAAGACTCCCACGACAAGATGTCGTCTCTAAAGTCTGGATGGTCAACACTCATGTAAGACCCAATACAGGAGTGCCATGAGTGTGAGTAGCGGTGAGATGGGTTGAGGTAACTTCCCGCTTGCGCGAGTCAGTGCTGGGGTTAGGAACCTGTACCCAGGCAACCAACAACGTCGGCGAAAGCTTGAACTCGGCCGACGCTTCGTTTCGGAAACGCAGTCGAATTTTTTTCTCGCGTCAATATTGCACGCTTGACGTGGGAAGTTTGTGAAGCCAACAGTTCGGATTGAATGTTTCCTTACCAAAAAAGATCCTATCACGGATCGGATCCTTTTTTTTTAGAGTTGACTGATTTTTCCGGCTATCCCCATTGCAATTTTTGGGGAGGCTGATTAGTTTGACTAATGCTACTCTCGATGTAAAGAAATCTGACAGATTTTGAAGAAAAAAAAAGACACCCCCCTCCCCCCCTGTCGGCGAAACGACAGGAGTCAGAGAGAGGGATGAAGCTGAATCAGGGTATTTGAATCGATCGCCGGGAGCCTCCTAGATATTGAGATAGCTCAGGGTCAAATCATGGTCAAAATTCTCGATTTTATCCCCTAGGATGACTCTGAGGGATGAGCGGGGTTGGGGTTAGAAGGGGATTTGAAATGCTGAGCGTGAGGAAACAGAGTTGTTAACATCTGATTCAGATGAACTTGCCCATAAATCAGTCGCTTGACGACAGTGGGATTCGAGTCAACTGCATCCTCTGATTCTTGCACTGATGGGCCAGGGTCAGAGGATGTTGTCTCAGGTGGATCGTCGGGCGACTCTGTTGGCCCGGAAGGCGGCGAAGCTGTTCTCGGTGCTTTAGCTTCTGGGACTGAGTCCGATTGGGGAGGTTCTGGCTCCTGGTCTTGGTGGTTTCCAGACGACTCAGAAGAGTCACTATCCCAGGGAGAGTCAAGCTCTGAAGCGGGGAGATGTGGTTCAGATGGCTCCTGGCGACTCGCTTCCTGAGAACGACTGCGATCGCCCAGGACTGTCCCGGCTGGGACCACATCATCGGGCGCAATATCCTGATTAATAATCGTCGAGGCGGCTCCAATACTGGCGTAAGGGCCAACCGTACAAGCTCCAACAATTAAGACTCCAGCCCCTAAATTGGCTCCAGCCTTAACACAAATATTGCCTTGATGAGCATGAATTACAACACCTAAACCCAAACAAACCCCATCTGCAATGATGATGCGCTCATTGGGCCCCGCTTGTAGAACAACTCCTGGAGCGATCGCCGCGTTGGCATGAATGGTAACGTCTCCACTGACGAAGACATCCTCGCGCTCTAGGGGGGATATCGGTAGCGGTTGCATTGGGTTCTCACGTAAAACTCCTGGGAGGGTTGGAAGCTCCGTGATAAATCGCGGAGAGAAAAACCAACTCAAGCGGCTTTAGCCGCCAGCACCCCCTTGCGGGGTGGAGGGGTATGGTTGCCCCTCCATGGAGCTATGGTTGGCTCCGACTCCCTTGCGGGGTAATGTTTGCTAAGCGCTAACGCGCACGCTCCGCGAACGCTAATG
>SMDP01000258.1 GCA_012911965.1 Geitlerinema sp. P-1104 | reverse complement strand
GGGCGATCGCGGTTGTATGATCGTCAACATCATCATCTGTTTCGTCCCCCATCGTCTCAAACGGGTGAATGTTAAGCGTAAGCCAGATACAACAGGAGAGTGATTGCTGTGGCTTCTATCACGATTGATTTGTCAGACAGCCAATTCCAAAAGCTACAGAGGTTAGCAAGGGCCCATGGGATTGCGACGGAGGTGCTTTTGAAGGCCAGCTTAGAGGATTGGCTAAGTTTGCAAGAAGATGATTTTGAGAAGGCGGCGGACTATGTATTGGCGAAAAATGCTGAGTTGTATCGACGCTTGGCATGATTCGCTATTTGAGCCTAGTTGAGGTCTTAACGCTGCATCGTAGGATTATTGAGCAATCGGGGGGAGGGTTGGGAATCCGAAATCTGAGCCGTAGGGGCGAAAAATTTTTCGCCCCTACAATTGTGTACATCATGCAAACAATCCCACCGTAGATCCAGAAGACCTGTTTCTTGGAGTCTGCGATCGCCCAGCCTAAGATAACATTTGAGACTGACAATCTATACCCCAGTTTGCTAGAGAAAGCAGCATATCCCACCACCTATCAGGCAAAACTCCGGTTACACCCTCCCCGTATTCGCCGTCGCCGCCGCATCCTGATTGAAGTATGTATCACCCGGAGAAGTTGGCAGCATTCTTATACTCACTTTTTTTTTAAGATGAGTTGGGTAAAATATAAAATGGCAGTCGAGATGGTTGAGCAACATCATCATGCTTTTTATTTCCAACAATCTAGCGACCGCTAAGCATCCCCGGTTTCGTGAATTTTTAATTTATTATTGATGAACTCAAACTCAAAAATTTTCTTTTTTTTACCCGAGCCTTCAGATGTAACTGAATTGAGAAAAATTCTACTGTTATCACCATTTTCAACAAAAATCGTAAAAGGTATATTCGATTTGTTCTCTCTATTACAATAACAATCAACAAATACACTATGCCTTCCCTTAGGCTGGTCTTTCCAAGTTATATTTTCCTGAGGATTCCTAATATATGGTTGATCCGCATTTGCATCGACATCTAATCGAGCAATAATGCCTTCGTATTCAAGAGTTTTTTGTTCATAGTTAACACAGCCCCATTTATTTTGAATTGACAAATCTAAATCATCGGTCGTGTTCCAAGATAAGTTAATCCGAAACACACCGGGATCACCCTTTACAGGATCATAACTTAAATCTTCAAGTCTTTTAAATTCATCGTTCAAGTAGTTTTTCTGCTCTAAACTTTCATTTCTTGATTGCTCATAAATTAAATCTTTAATAAGTTTATTTCTGATTTCTCTGGACTTATTTCTATCACTTGAATTTTGGTTTGGTGTTGTAGGCAATAAAGGTAGATCATGTTTTTTGCCTTTAATAAATTTAATCACTTCTTGCAAATCAATATATACAAAGTATAACACAGTTTTTTTTCCCAGCTTCAGTTCTCCATAACGATAGCCATGGTCATCCATTAGGCTTGTTAAATCCTTATCAAAAGTCACAACATATCTAGGTTTAAAATCTACTCTTCCATCATTACCAGGACTCCTAGAAATATCAGTCATTACATATTGATATAAATAAGATTTTACGTAACTGGTATCTTTTGAATGATCCAGAAATTCTATTTCGGTTTGAATGTGATCGGCATCTAACTCTTCATAGTTTGTAAGACCACCTCTAGGTTTAAAGAAACTCTCTAAATACGGAAAAATAAATTTTTCATTGACGATGGTACGTACTTCCACGTTGAGAGAAACAACGGGATTAAAATGACTAATAATACTAGAGGGTGAGTTGTGTTTAAGCATTGACTTAAAAAAGTGCATTGTTGATATAAAACTCTTGAAGGATATTGAAGTTTATTTTGACTATTTTAATTTCAGTTTTTTTAATCTCTGGATTTTGGATCTGATAAATTTCATCAAATTTTGACTGGTTACTGGAAAAGTAAGGTATCCAAAACTCACTTTTAGTCTTGCATTTCCAGTTTTGTTGAATACTCCACTCATAAATTAACTGCTTTTGTATATCATCTTTTACCTTATTTACTCCGTCAGCGTTTATAGAGTTAGGTGAATATCTTTCATAGTCTTGGATTTTCATATACTTGTAGTCAATAACTTGAACTTGTGGTGCTTCTTTTACGACTTTATTTAGGGTTTCTTGAAATTTTTTTAACTCCGATTTGGACATAACTTTGGGTTTAAATGATACTCCCGGACTAGGTATAGATGGATATCTACTAAACTCTTCTTTTATTTTAGGATATTGTTGAAAAATTCGCCTTGTCAAGTAGACTGCAAATTTTTCATCTTCTTCATTTTGTATTCTTCTTACTGTACAGTACCTTTTACTTGGCTGGCTCAAAACTAGGTCAGGACGCAATTTTCTCGTTTTACTGAATTTGTTTAATGATAACTCAAACGGGTTAATTGATGAGTAGTTTGGAATTTCATTATTTGAGTTATATTTTTTAAGAGATCCTTCTGAGTCTGCAAATAAAACTTGCTTCTTGTACTCTGGAGTATTCAGTACATAAAACTGACACATATCTTCCCAAATATCATAAAAACTACTGAAGCCCCAATAAAAACCTTCAGTATCGTTTTGTTTTTCGCCATACAGAAAACTTTCTACTGCCTCAAAAAAATGCCAGTAGTTTTCATCCTTATAAGTTGTGGTCATATCAATTGCGTCTAGGCTTTGTCTCAAGATATTCAAAGTATCTGTAAAACTATTTTCTACAAACAAACTACTCCCTGGCTGTAAATAATTATCTCTATACTGGTCTGCAAGCTCAAAAGCTCTCTTGGGTATATTTTCCAGATCTTCTAATTCTTTTTTTATTTCCGTATAAATGAAACAAAAAATTTGTAGTATTGGTGGACTATTATTAAATAAAATGCTTTTTGAAACATTCATTTCATCAATATAAATTACATCTTTGTCTAAGTAGATCGCTTGATGCATGTACCGGTGTATCTGAGAATAATCAATTTTGTCGCTTTTAAGTTGTTTTTTTTCCAGTGAAGTTATTCGCAATTCATCATATCCTTCAAGGATTTTGTCTAAAGCATTGAGCTTTCCGTAAAACACAACTTGATCATTGTTTTCATTTGTAAAACTAAAACCATCTTCATTTTCAATTATGCCGTCTCTATCGGTGGACTGAGCTTCCCTAAAAATACGATCCTGCTTTCTTTGTAGATAAATTCTAAAAGTTCTGTATATTCTAAAGAAGAAACTCTTGACTTGATTAAAGTCCGTATGATCAAATTCATCAAATCCAAGGGGCAACCAAAACTCCAATTTTCCAGTTTGCGAGTTTCGTTGAAGTCCCACAAATGAATAGGTGCTATACCCACGGTCTCGGTCAGTTTTGATAAAATCTATGTTTGCTAAGTCAAACACAACTTTAAACCTCCAATATTTTTGTTACAAATTTTTTGACAATTTCTGGTTTTGTAAATTGACCAAAAGTCACCAATTCTTCTTCCCTTAAATTGAGCAGTTCTGCCAAAGGTTTTCGATTATTGGGAAAAACACTGTCCCAGATAAAAAACATGAGCTTGTTTTTGATGCTTGCTTCTGTGATAGTTCCTTCATTTAAAAAGAAATAACCAACCTGCTTGTCCTCGATCTTTCTCACCACTTTATAGTTAAGTCTTATAAACTTATTGAGATGATCAACCAATTTATACCAAGCACAAATTTCATGACCATAGAGAATTACTTTGCGGGAAGCAACCTGTTCTCTTTGCTGAACATCATCGATATTTACAAACTCCCAATCCCAACGGCGCTTGAAAGCACTATCCATAAAGTATATAGAATTGTCAGACGTATTCATTGTCGCGATGATGGAAAGATTAGGTGGGATCTTTATACGATTTTCGAGAAGATTTACCTCGTTTTTTCCCTGAATTTCAGGATCTCTCTCGGAAATATATTCCTTTAAATATTTATTATAGATAGTTGCCTTGCAGACATTACCATTATAGTAAAATACAGATTCACCTTCCAGGTTATACCTCCTAAAAGTCATGCTATTCAGTAAGCCAAAAATTTCCAAGTCTGACATTGTTATGGAATATTGCGACCAACCTTTTTTCTCTCTATCTAAAAGCTGAAAAACTGATCCAAAAATTGCCGCTGAGTTACCTCGATTTAGTTCATCAACAACCAAGACAACGTTTTCTACTTTTCTCTCTACTTTTTCTTTTCTTTGTTTAAGTTCTTGCCGTTCTTCTGCGGAAAAATCGTCTAGATTTTTCCCCAGTTCTTTTTTGTAATTATCTCTTACATTTTCTTGATCTTTCTTCAATTGTATCCAGCTATCAATTATATTTCGATAGGCTCTAGATAATGCTTTGAGAAAGTGTCCTGGATAAAATTTATACTCTACTCTCCCGTCATCATCTGTGCGAGGCATTAGTTTACCGACGAAGTCACCATAGGTGTATTCAGGGTGAAACACCGTTGTAATTACATTTTGTTCTTGATCGTTTACTTTTAGTTCTTCCGAAATAATATATTTATGGATTTGGTAGCTTTTACCAGTTCCTGGACTGCCAAAAAGAATTTTTTGAATAGGAGAGTTTGACATCGTTTTTGATTGCGTATGAATTTAAACTTTGATAGCTTTTTTAAGTTGACTTAATGACTTTTAGAACTTAGTTTAGACGGGAAACCTTTATTGATTATAATCGAAATTTTGATGTTGATTTTAGAATAACACAGAAAACTTAAGTCCTAAGTTTTCATGATATTGCAGAATTGAACTAAATTTTCGCTGTTACTTGTCGTCGTGATAGAGTCGCTGCGGCTTACTGTTTACGTAGAGTTTATCAAACCTGGGGTATTTAGAAATGATACAGTATATACGATGGTGCTAACACACGCAACATAATTCCAAAAATCGCAAAATGTCCCGTATGCGGTTAAAGAAAATCCATGCTTGAAAGATATTATCACTAAACGACGCTATGCACAACCTAGCTGAATCACAGTCAGCAAAATCCTGGTTCGGTAAAATCTCTCTCGGCAACCGGACTTCCCGCGTTGCTTATATCTGGTTACGGCTGTACGCAACAATCAGACTGCCCCATCCCGTGCCAGTCTGATCGAGAGGCACTTGAGGATGGTCGACGAAACACCCATGAAGATAGAATATCACCTTATGCAAAATTCCGGTTACACCCTCCCCGTATTCGCCATCGCCGCCGCTAAAGCCGCCCTACTCCACCTGCAACAACG
>SMDP01000257.1:3830-5322 GCA_012911965.1 Geitlerinema sp. P-1104 | reverse complement strand
GGGAGGAATTGGCGGTGGGGCAATTCGGCTACTGGGCGATCGCCTAGAGATGACTCAGGGGGCGCAAGTCGTCTCCCTACACCCAGGGGCAATTGCCGTCGAGATGACCGACTCGGTTCATCTCGACGGTGGGGCCCAGATGATTTCTCTCAATGGCCCGGATTTAGAGATTCAAACCGGAAGCTTTCGCCTGGAAAATGGCTCGCGCCTCGTCGCCAGTCAAGTCAGCGAGGGCGGACAGGGAGGTGCAATTCGCATCAATGCCCGAGAGGCGATCGCCCTTAGTGGAGTGGGCTTTGAACCCTTTAACCTTTTCCTAGCCGGGGCGGCCACAGGGCAGTTAGATCCCGATGGAGACACCATTGGCGGCATCTTCTCCTTTACCACGGCCGGCCAAGGGGGCGAGGTTGAGGTGACAACGGCCGGCGACTTCACCGCTGACAATGGTGTAATTCTGTTTATGCCGACCTTTGCCAGGGGACGGGGGGGACATCTTACCCTTGAGATTGGCGGTACACTGTCCCTCAATGAAGCGGCGATCGTGAATGCCACAACCTTCAATAGTCAGAGTATGGCTGGGGAAACCCGTGTCCGTGGTGAATCTTTAGTCATTGCCAATGGTTCTACCTTAGCCAATCTAACTCTCGGAGATGGGCCCGCTGGCGATATCAGCATTCAAATGCAGCAGCGAGTCGAAGTTCTCGATAGCCGGCCCGATGCCTTTGTCCCCACTGGTATTTTCAATAATTCCCTCTTTGGCACAGGGCCCGCCGGGGATATCACCATTGAAACCGGTGATTTTATCAATCGCGGTGGGGGCTTAGTCACCTCCAATACCGGAGGAACCTTAGGTGGCGGATTAGTTACCGAGGGAGGCCCTGGGGGCAATGTTAGCATCAGCGCCGAGAATTTAATGCAGATTGTAGGGGTATCTGTCGATGGACAACTGACCAGTGGCCCGGGAACTACCGCCTTCGGAGTTTTTCCCGCGGGGAATCTTACCCTCAATACCCGACGCTTGGAAATTGGCGACGGGGCCATTGTTTCCACGGCGACGGTGGGGGCGGGAGATGCAGGCACTCTGACGGTTAATGCCACGGAGGTGGAGGTATTTGGGCGATCGCCCATCACGGGATTACCGAGTATTCTCGTCTCCTCCTCAGGACGGGGTGATCTGGCGTTAGATGCTACCGGGGAGGGGGGAGATTTGCGGCTGGTGAGCGATCGCCTCACAGTCCGAGATGGGGCGGTTCTAGATGTCCGCAGTTTTGGCAGTGGTAGTGCCGGAGTTTTGGATATTCAGGCCCGAGATCTTGTTCTCGATAGGGGAGGCAGTTTAAGCGCGGCCACGGTGGCTGGACTGGGGGGGAATATTCAGGTGCGATCGCAGAATCTACAACTGCGGCGGGGCAGTAGTATTAGTACCAATGCCGGAAGTAGCGACGGGGGCAATATCCGCCTGGATACGGCAACCCTGGTGGCCCTAGAAAAT
>SMDP01000257.1:0-3455 GCA_012911965.1 Geitlerinema sp. P-1104 | reverse complement strand
CACAACACGACCCCCAACTCTAGGGCAGAGATCCCCTCATCGGAAATAGGAGCTTTGATTGAGGCAACTACATGGATAATGACAGACAATGGTCAGGTATCTCTCGTGGCCCAAGCACCGAACCTTCCTCTCTTTTCAGCGGATCAATGCCGTTAGATCACTCGTTGAGATGCCATAGCCTTTGCAATTTCAAAACTATCTTGATGGTCAATAAAAGTTAATTATGGGGAGTCAATTCGCTTATAAATCAACCGACCGAGAATTTCAGTTTCTTGTTCATAGTGAGTTGCAAGCTGTTGATTCAAGAAATCTTCTGCATCCTGCATCTCCTCTGAGAATAAATAGTTGACAAACATTCCCTTAACAACAAACGTCGGTTCAGCCGCAAAGATTTCAGCTAGTTCCGACTCTGGAGAACTTCCAGGACCATTCACAACTTCTAAAAGATAGCCTCGTGATAGATTAGATGGATGGGTTGTCATGGCGGTTAAGGGTTGGGAATCAATCCACCAATAGACGAGATGATCAATCATCATATAAATGGGTTCATCTTCAGCCTGATTCTCCCGAAAATATGCTGCAAGTTCATAAGTTCGTCCCACTTGGAGGGGGCCACCATCCCTAACACGGCCACCCACTGATCGATATTCATCAAGAATAGGGGTTAGGGAACTGAAGACTACCAATAAAACAATCACAGAAACAACGTGTTTCAAGAGGCGAGGCTGTGATAGTTTTTGCCATAACATTGCAGTACCTAGTCCTAAAAAGGGGATAATTTGAATTAAGTAATGTTGAAAGGTTGCTCCACTTCGCAAAATCGATAAACTAACACTTCCCGTCATTAAAATCAGGAAGCTTGCCTGAAAAAAATTCGGTGATCTATTATATTTGTTTGGCAAAAATGGAGTAATGATTCCTAAAAGTCCGCCGATCCATATCAAGAGATAAACTCCTAATGTGAGGTTTCTTCGACTTCTACCGATCAAAACCATCATCAAACTCCTAAACGATTCAAAGATGGTCGAGTCATCCATTGAATATTGCAAAGGTGCAACAATTACTGATATCCACCATAGTTGACTATTTCCAGTTATCAAATAGGGGAAATATGCTAGAAAAATGATGAGTAAACATCCTAGAGTATAGACTAAAGCATGATTCAGGAATTGTCGCCATCTGGGAATTTGTCGCAAAACCAAGTAACAGCCAATAACAATAACAGTATAGCCCAAATTTAAGCGAACAAAGGCAGCAGTCGTCAACAAAACTCCAACCAGAAATGTGAGCTTTAAATCAGAAATTTTTTCGCAGCAAAAAACAAGAGCTAACGCAGCAGTCAAGGGAACAAGTGCAACGTGTTCTGTCATTGTTGCTTGACCACCAGTTAACAAGCTGATACCCGCAGAGGTCAAAATGGCAGCTAAAAAGGCACTCGAACGGCTTGCGATTTTTTTTCCAGACAAGTAAACAAAAAATGCAGTTAAAGCAACACAAATTGTTCCTGCAAGGCGAATAGAAATGATGCTTTTCCCAAGAATAAAAATAAAGCTAGCATAGGCAACAAAGGCAAGAGGAGGTTTTAAGTCCCAAAGCTGAGTATAGGGAAGATGTCCATCTAGGATGGATTGTCCCATGAGGATAAATGTACTTTCATCCCAATCAATGATGTCTATAAAAAAAAATGGTAGGCGAATGAGCAAAGAAATGATGCCGATCGCCGTCATCAACAAGACATCTTTGTTTTGTAGTAGATTACGAAAATAAAGTCGTCGATTCATCGTATAGTCAGAAGCGAACCTATAAAACCAATCTTTAAGTGATAGATTGAGTTTTTGCTGAACCTCTGATGCTTACAAGGAGGTTGTTCTCAACCCATCAACGCCACAGAACCCCCCAATCATACTCTAAGAAGCGAGGGCGTGGGAGGGAGTGGGTTGCCAAAATATGGTAAAACAGCAACAGTTGTGCTGTTCAAGAATTGAGGCGATCGCATGAGACGAGTATTTGTATCGGCTGGCCATGGAGGCTACGATGACGGGCAGACTGACCCAGGTGCTATTGCAGGTGGCACAACCGAAGCCCAGGAGATGATTCTCCTGCGCGATCGCCTCCTGAGCGCCCTACAAGCTCGTAAAGTCACGGCCCTCTCCATCCCTGACGATCTCAACCAAGAGCAAACCATCATCTGGATTAATAATCGCGCCCAACCCAACGATGTGGCGATTCAACTGCACACCAACGCCGCCCTCAACCCAGAAGCGCGAGGCACAACCGTCTATTACATCACCAACAACAATGACCGTCGCCTAGAAGCCGAACGACTCCTGAGAAGTTTACTCCAGCAAGTTCCCCAATTTGCCAACCGAGGGGCCCGTCCCGACTCTAGCACCGCCACCGGCAGTCTGCTCTTTTGTCGAGCCGTCGCTGTTCCCTCCCTCTACATTGAGATTGGCTTTCTCACCAATCCCACCGATCGCAGTCTCATCCAAAACCGACGGCCGGCGATCGCCGCTGGTTTAGCCGATGGCTTACTAGCGTGGGTCAATCGCGCCCCAGAACTACCGCCCCCCGATGTCACCTACCCCACCATCAACATTAGTATCAACGGTCAACGCTACGGCGAACCGGGAATTATTATTAATGGTAATTCCTACATTCCAATCGATTTAGCGGATGCGTTAGGGGTGAATTTAAGTGACAATGAATTTGTGCGGCGGGTCTACTATCGGAATGTGGTCTATGTGAAAGCCATTGACTTGCGAGAATTCAATATTTCTGTCGGTTGGAATAATGATGATCGGGCGGTCGTGTTACGCTCAGCCATCCCCATTTGTCCCGGGCATGTTGACCGCATTATGGGCATTGGTAACACAACCGAGACCCAAATGCAAGTCTTCTTAAAAAATGATAACACTGCGGCCCTAACTCAATTTCCCGACTTAGCAAAACTCTATCGAGAAGAAGCCAGCATTGAGGGAGTCAACAGCGATATCGCCTTCGCACAAATGTGTTTAGAAACAGATTTTCTCCGCTTCGGTCGTGGCATTAGCGCCAGTCAAAACAACTTTGCCGGCTTAGGCGATGCAGCGGGAAGTCCAGGCGGGGCCAGGTTTTCCTCAGCCCGAGTGGGGGTGCGTGCCCATGTACAGCATTTAAAAGCCTATGGAAGTGTCGAACCACTGGTATTAGAGATTGTCGATCCCAGATTTCGCTTCATTTCCCGAGGTATTGCGCCCCTAGTTCAACAACTCTCGGGTCGCTGGACATCCGATCGCAACTACGGCGATCGCATTCTAGCCATTCTCCGCCAACTCTACGAATCCGCTGGCATCCTATAAAAGGCACGCCACCAGATCGCTCGGTGACCAGGGTACGCCCCTATTCCCTGTTCCCTATTTCCCCTCCTCCCTATTGCCTATTGCCTATTGCCGGAAGAGGGCGACCACAAGGGT
>SMDP01000256.1 GCA_012911965.1 Geitlerinema sp. P-1104 | reverse complement strand
ACAATACTATCGCGCACCGCCCGATCCAGTTCCGCCGAGGGTTCAATCATGCCCGTCTCCAGCCATTCCGACACAGCGACCAGGTAGAATAACTTGACGACACTTGCCGGATAAATCCGTTCGACCCCCCGATAGTGAAAGCCCCGAGGTTGATACTTCCAAAACTCATCGGCACTCAGGGCCCCACCCGTATTCACCGCAACAGGAGGGTCATAAGGAATCCAGGTTAGGGCCAGTTGGTTTTTAGGAAGCTGGGGAAACTCTGCCCAGATCGCCTCTAAAATGCGATCGCCAACGGTTTCGAGGGGTTCGTCTTTTCTGAAAAACGTCATGGTGGAGTCTACAGTAATGGCTACAGGAGCGATCAAGTTGCACGAATCTGGGGAATATCGCAATTTAGCCCCACTGAATCTCTATGATTCTCCCCAAAGGGACAGCTTGGCAACCCAGGCCGCAACAGGACGACACCTGCGAATTTTATCACTGCCCAATGGTGAGGAGTCACCCCTGCGGGTGCGACTTTGTGAAGATGACTATCCCGGTTGGCTGGCCCCAGAGGCGGTGGCCCAGCTAGAACCGACCGCCCCCTATATGGCCGTTGAGTTTTCCGAGATGGAGATTCGTGACTTTATCCCTGAGGTGATTGAGTTTATGAAACAAGCCATGGCCAAACCCAACCACTATCTCTGGGGAGGAACCCTGGGCCCTAATTATGACTGTTCGGGACTGATGCAAGCGGCCTTTGCCTCAGTGGGGATATGGCTACCCCGAGATGCTTACTTACAAGAAGCCTTCACCCTCGCCATTTCCACCGATGTGATGCAGCCTGGAGATTTAGTGTTTTTCGGAACCCCCCTCAAAGCCACTCATGTCGGTCTCTACCTAGGGGACAATCGCTATATCCATAGTTCTGGCCGAGAGTTAGGTCATAATGGCATTGCCATTGACAGCCTCGGTGACGACGGAGGCCAAGTCAGTCGTAACTATCGCCGTATCTTACGGAGTGCGGGCCGAGTCACCCGCAGTTATCACCCAGGGAATTTGTTGGATTTGCAACCGGACTGACGTCCAGAAAGTCCTTAGAATGAAGTGAGGATCATTGCCGACACCAACCTCATCATGCACGTTACCTTTAACATTCTGCGCCAAACTCGCGACAACGCCCCCCGCTTGCAAACCTATGAACTCGATGTTGACCCCAGTGAGACCATTCTCACCTGTCTCGATCGCATCAAATGGGAACAGGATGGTAGTCTGGGCTACCGCAAAAACTGCCGTAACACCATCTGCGGTAGTTGTTCGATGCGGATTAACGGGCGATCGACGTTAGCCTGTAAAGAGAATGTTGGGGCAGAAATCGCCCGGCTGCGGCAGATTCAGGGGCTATCGGACGAGGAGATTCCAGCAATGACCATCGCCCCCATGGGGAATATGCCCGTGATTAAGGATTTGGTCGTGGATATGCGCAAATTCTGGGATAACCTCGATGCTGTCGATCCCTATGTCAGTACCCAGGCCCGTCAGATTCCCGAACGGGAGTTTTCCCAATCCCCTCAAGAACGGGAAAAACTGAGTCATAGTGGCAACTGTATCCTCTGCGGGGCCTGTTACTCAGAATGTAACGCCGTTGAGGTTAACCCCGATTTTGTCGGTCCCCACGCCCTAGCCAAAGCCCAGCGGATGGTGGACGATAACCGAGACGATCGCACCGAAGCCCGTATCAGCCAATATGAACAGGGAACCGATGGCGTTTGGGGCTGTACTCGTTGTTATTACTGTAATTCCGTCTGTCCCATGGAAGTGGCGCCCCTCGATCGCATTGGGGAAGTCAAGCAAGCCATTCTCTCCCGCCGCGATGCAACCGCCAGTCGTGCGGTACGTCACCGCAAAACCTTAGTGGAATTGGTCCGTGATGGCGGTTGGGTGGATGAGCGTAAATTCGGGGTACAAGTGGTTGGGAATTACTTCCAGGATTTGCGCGGCCTGTTGAGTTTAGCGCCCCTGGGGTTACGGATGTTAGTCTGTGGCAAGTTTCCCCTAAGGTTTGAGAAGTCCGAGGGAACCGAGGAGGTGCGATCGCTGATTGATTCGGTGCGGGAGTTGGAAGCACAGAATCGTTAGAGGAGGAGGAGGGGAACCACGTAGGGGCAATCCCTTGTGGTTGCCCGAGAACACGGAGACTTAGGGGCGAACGGCTGTTCGCCCTCTCCCGGCATAACTGCCTGTTCCCTTCTTCTCCCCTATTGCTAGCTTGCCTATTGCCAGAAGAGGGCGACCACAAGGGTACGCCCCTACGTCTTTTCTATTGCCTATTGCCAGAAGAGGGCGACCACAAGGGTACGCCCCTACGTCTTTTTATTGCCTCTTCTCTGTGGTAACCCTCTTGCCTCTTGCCTTCTGTTCCCTGTTCCCTGTTCCCTGTTCCCTTCTTCTCCCCTCTTCCCTATTCCCCCTCCAATGCCTTACGTAACTGTCCCCCAGCAGCCTCTAAGCGCGATCGCCCTTCCTCAACCCCCACCCCAGACCAATGCACTAACAACGCCAGTTTGACCCGTTGCTGACAGCGGTCTAACAACGACTCTGCCTCATGACGGGATAACTCTGTTAAATCGACTAGGGTGCGGATGGCGCGATCGCGTAATTTCTGATTGGTGACGGACACATCCACCATGCGATTGCCATAGACTTTCCCCAGTTTCACCATGACGCTGGTAGAGAGGATATTTAGCACTAACTTGGTGACGGTTCCGGCTTTTAGGCGTGTGGAACCGGCTAACACTTCGGGCCCCACTAAAAGCCGAATTTCTAAATCTGCCTGACTGGGGACTTGTTCGACCGGGACACAGGCAATAAAAATGCTGGTGGCCCCTCGTTGGCGGGCCTCGGCGATCGCCCCTTGGACATAGGGAGTGGTTCCGCCGGCGGAAATCCCCACCACGACATCCTGGGCCGTCACCTCTCGCTCGGCTAAGGCCAAGGCCCCATCCTCAGAACGATCCTCTAAGGCTTCTGAACTACGAACTAGGGCGGCCTCACCCCCCGCTAAAATGCCCTGTACCAGCTCGGGAGGGGTGCAGAAGGTGGGCGGACATTCTGCTGCGTCAAGTACCCCTAAACGCCCGCTCGTGCCGGCTCCGATGTAGAATAAGCGACCCCCGCCAGCTAGGGCTTCGGCGGTGCGATCGATGGCTTGGGCGATCGCCTCACGAGCGGTGGCTATGGCCTGCAAGACTCGGCCATCTTCCTGGACAAACAAATCCACCAATTCCAGAGAACTCAAGCGATCCAACTCCTGGGAATTGGGATTACTCTGTTCCGTCAACAAATGTCCGCGACTCTCCAATGGTTCTAACTCCGTTACAACAACCCTTCTAAGCGACGACGAATATCATCTAACTGGGCCGTGGGCACATCCTCCTCCTGGGGTGGGGTCCCCGTCTCTTGCTGTTCCCGTTCCCAATCAGTATCCGCTAAATTGGTTTCCGGGGGTGAGAGGAAAATCCGCTCCTCGGGAGACTCCGGTACAAATCCCTCGGGGATTAACTTAGCCTCATATTGGCAACTATTGCAAAATTCCTCAATCTCCTCAGAATCAAAAGCTTCCGCCGTGGGAACATGGAAATCCTGAGCCTCCAACAACATGGCATAGCGTTCCGCATCGTCCTGAGACTCAAACATCATGACAATATTTCGTTCTCCCCCCTGGGGGGTTCCTAAACGAATTGTGTGAATGCCCTCATTCTCCTGACGAGCATTGAATAATAAGACATAGACTTTCATCACAAACCCTCCACATCAAAACTCCGACTATCGTTGTTTTCAATGTACCGTGAAAGCGATCGCCCCCTAATCTGTCACCCCCTGCTGTCGTCTGCGAAAGTTTCCCGCTAGGATATCCTTTACCTGTTCCCCCTGCCTACAGATGACCGAGTTCTCCGACCCGACCCCCCCTACAGATCCTCTAGCGGACCCGCAACGGGAACCCCAGCCTCCCCGCCGTCGACGGGCCCTGTGGGCGATCGCAATTCTTGTCTTAACCGTCCTCGCGGGGGGGACGATTTGGGGTTGGCGGTTTGTCCAGTACCAACTGGCCCCACTCCTATCTGAGGAATTAGGACAACTCCTAGAACGACCTATTGCGGTGGGGGAGTTGGAGGGGGTTTCTCTCGGTCATGTTCGTTTTGGTGAATCTCAAGTTCTCCCCAGTGAAGACCAACCCAGTCACGCCAACATCGAAGCGGTCCATGTGGGATTTAATCTCTTGTCCGTGCTTTGGAGTCGTACCCTCCCCGTAGAGGTGCGGTTGGAAGAGGTCGATGTGACCATTCCTCAGCTTGAGGATGGGAACTGGGCCACCACGGATATCCGCCCACCGGGAGAACCAGGATTCATTCAAATTCAACTGAACCGGATTCGTGTCGATGGGGGAAGTCTCACGGTGATTCCCCAGCCGAAACCGGAGTTCAACGCCTCAGACTCCCTCCCAGATAGCGAACCCTCCGAGGAGGAGACGCGGGTTAACCTGATGAACTGGCAACCCTCGGAAGATATCTCTGGGGGTAACCCGCTGATTCAGGTGGCGGAGAACTCCGAGATTGCCCCCCCTGAACCCATTACCCTGCGACGGTTTAGCGGGGATGCTGAATTTAGCCCCGACGGCGATCGCATCAGCTTTAACGCTACCGGCTATCACAACATCACCGGCCGACTCAACGCCCGAGGCGAGTTTAGCAACCCAGACCAAGCCGTGAACCTGAATCTCTCGGCCCAATTCCTGCAAGGGGAGGTCATATCCCCTTGGATTCCCGCCCCCTTAACATTGGAGGGGGGGGAAGTCTTCGGGACTCTCTCGATGCAATTAACCACTGACGGCCGAGAAGCCCCCTTGAACCTAGAAGGCAACCTGCGCTTTAACGACTTAGACTTAGAACTGGCCGGAGTTCCCCAACCGATTCTCGATGGTTCAGGACGAATGCGGTTGCAAGGGGATCTCATCGCCTTTGAGGAGATCTCCGCCAGCTATGGGGAGGATATCCCGATGACGATTCCTCAGGGCTTAATGCACCTGGAACGGGGCTATGAAATCCCCATTGTCGTTCCCCCTACCGATTGGCAAACCATCACCGAAACCCTGGATTTGGAGTTTCCCGTGGAGATTACTGGGGAGTTGGAGGGAGTCTTACAAGTGGTGGGGGATATTGACAATCCTGTACTGATTGGGGAAGTGCGCAATACCGATGTGGTGATTGTCGATCGCCTTCCCTTTAGTGAGGTTCAGGCCCGATTTGGTCTGTCTACAGAAACCTCAGAATTTCTCATTGAACAACTCAATGCAACCCCCGCAGAAGGGGGGGGAGAGGTGCAGGCGGC
>SMDP01000255.1 GCA_012911965.1 Geitlerinema sp. P-1104 | reverse complement strand
AACAGGGAACAGGGAATAGGGAACAGGGAACAGGGAACAGGGAACAGGGAACAGGGAACAGGGAACAGGGAACAGGGAACAGGGAACAGGGAACAGGGGAAGAGAAAAGACGTAGGGGCGTACCCTTGTGGTCGCCCTAGCCCTTGTGGTCGCCCTAGCCCTTGTGGTCGCCCTAGCCCTTGTGGTCGCCCTAGCCCTTGTGGTCGCCCTAGCCAGTAGGGTAGGGTGTGTTCCGGCTTCAATCAAGGTTGGGCTTCGACGACTCCGTTAAAACTTGCCGGAACGCACCGCTTTGGTATAGTCTTCCCGACTTAGAACCAATCATCGTCCTCGCCCCAATCTTCATCATAGGCATTGGTGCGGGACATGCGAGAGATGCGATCGGGTGGGGGGCTGCGACGGGTGGGGCGGCGTTCCTCAAAGCCGTAGTTGGGATCGTCATCGCCGACAATGGTGCGCCGGATATTGTCGAAAAAGCCATCTCCTTTCGCGTCTAGGGAGTATTCGGAAACTTCCCGTGTTAGTTCATAGAGGGCATCCTGTAAACTGGCTGAGGCTAAGTCTAAGCCTCGTTCATCGTTGCGGGCGAGACTATCCCGGAGTTCTCGCACCAGGGCTTCGACGCGGCGGCGTGTGCCTTGGGCAAAGGATAGCCCAAAATCTAGGGCCACGGAACGTAACTCTCGTTCAGCGCGGGCGGCCAGGGCTTCGGCGCGGTTGCGGCGATCGACTTTCTCCCGACGGAGGCGATCGGTTTCGGCGAATTTGTCGGCCTGACGGATGGCGTTTTGGATTTCGGTTTCGTTGAGGGTGGAGGCCCCTTGGACGGTGATACTCTGTTCTCGGCCGGTGGCGCGATCGAGGGCGCTGACTTGTAAGATGCCGTTGGCGTCAATGTCGAAGGCGACCTGAATTTGAGGAACCCCTCGCGGGGCTGGGGGAATCCCGGTTAATTTAAAGCGGCCAAGGGATTTATTGTCGGCCGCCATCTCCCGTTCCCCTTGGGTGATATGAATTTCGACTTGACTTTGGTTATTTTCTGAGGTTGAGAAGATATCCGATCGCCGCACGGGAATGGTCGTGTTGCGAGGGATCAGTTTTTTCATGACCCCGCCGACGGTTTCTAAGCCCACGGAGAGGGGGGTAACATCCAACAATAAGACATCGGCAATTTCCCCATCCAGGATTCCCGCCTGAATGGCCCCGCCGATGGCCACCACTTCATCGGGGTTGACGTTCTGGTTAGGTTCCTTGCGAATGAGATTGCGCACCAAATCTTCGACCATAGGCATTCGCGTAGAACCGCCCACCAGGACAATTTCATCGATTTGTCGGGGATGCAGCCCGGCATCAATCACCGCCTGTTTTACCGGTAGCCGCAGACGACGCAGTAAGTCACCACAGAGGCCCTCAAATTGACCGCGCGTGAGACGGGTTTCGATATGTTTGGGTCCCTCTTCTGTGGCGGTGATGAAGGGGAGGTTAATGTCCGTCACGCCTACGCCACTGAGTTCGATTTTGGCTTTCTCGGCGGCTTCGGTGAGCCGTTGTAGGGCTTGGCGATCGCGCCGTAGGTCGATTTTTTCGGTTTCTAGGAACTGTTCGGCCAGGTAATCGACAATTTTTTTGTCAAAGTCATTTCCCCCGAGTTGGGTATCGCCGCTGGTGGCTTTGACTTCAAACACGCCATCGCCGACTTCCAACACGGAGACATCAAAGGTTCCTCCCCCTAAGTCAAACACCAAAATGGTCTGACTGTCAGCGCGATCTAAGCCATAGGCCAGAGAGGCGGCGGTGGGTTCGTTGAGAATCCGTTTCACCTCCAACCCGGCAATTCGCCCAGCATCCCTTGTGGCTTGGCGTTGGGCATCGTTGAAATAGGCAGGAACGGTAATTACGGCCCCCGTCACTTCTTCCCCCAGATAGCGTTGGGCATCATCAGCCAGTTTCCGCAGAATCATGGCTGAGAGTTCTTCCGGGGCGAAATCTCGTCTCATGCGGGGACAGGCAATTTTGACATTGCCAAAGTCATCGCGGCGGATGGTATAGGGAACCCGCTTTGAGACCGGGTCTAATTCAGTGTATTTGCGCCCCACAAAGCGTTTGATGGCATAAAAGGTATTTTGCGGGTTAAGGACGGTCTGACGACGTGCTAGCTGCCCCACAAGCCGTTCTCCGTCTTTGCTGAACCCCACTACTGAAGGGGTCGTCCGCATTCCTTCTGCATTGGCAATAACGACGGGTTTGCCGCCTTCCATTACAGCAACAACTGAGTTTGTGGTGCCTAGGTCAATGCCGACGACTCTTCCCATGATGCTTTTGCTATCTCCTCGTCGATTCTCACGTCTAGTTTAGGGCGGGGTTCATTGTACCCCGACGGTTTTCATATTTTATCGTGGCACGGACAGCCCCTGGCGCTGCGATGGGTCAAAATCCTCGGAGAAACCCTTAGGATGGGAGCCTTCGAGGATACTCCATTGGCGTTCTAGGGTACAAGTTCCCCTGTCCCCGGCTCCCCGCGAATCTGTGACCCAGAATCAGGTATCATCAGGGGGGATTCCCTGATTCACATGGCCGGATTCAAAGAGCATTTATGGTGCAAGAGTCTCAAGATAGACAATTTCAGGATGTGCAGTCCACATCACCTTCGACGGTTTCTCCTGCTGCCGAACCCTTAGGTGAGGTGCAACAGGTGGTGCGACAGGTGGCCCAGGGCTGTCAGGGGAATCCCGAAGCATTACTCGATCTCTTGCGGCTACTCGAAGGCCTCCACCGGGAGATTTGTGAACAAGAGTTTCGCCCCGCGCTGCCGGATACTCGTCGGGCGTTATACTCGTTTTTGCGGGAAATTGAGGCGGAAGGGGGTTGGCCCTATATTCCTCGGATGCGATTGAAAACTCTGTTGGCCCATCTCGAAGCCCAAGCCTCGGAGTTATCGGAGACGACGCCGGATTGAGGGCTGGGTTAGGCTTCCGAAGGAAGATCGGCTAACACCAGATGGGTGACGGTTCGGGCTTTTTCGTCGAGTCGTTCCCAGTCGACGTCTCCTTCGTCGATGAGACTGGTGTCGATGTCGACTTCACAGGCCTGTTCGGGGCTGGGGGTGGGAACATAATCTCGGAAACAGACGCGGTAGCAGAGTTCCCAGATGTCGAGGGTTTTCTGGCGATCGCCCAACTCTAACAGTAGCTGATAGCCGGGAACCGGAACCTGGGTTTCTTGGTAGGTGGCCTTCCAGGAGGTTTGTTCGAGACGTTTGCGGATGTTATCGACGATGCGAATGAGTGCGGGTTGCATCAGCAGTTGTGCCTGTTGCCAGGCGAGTTCGCTTTTGAATTTCGGTTTCATGGTTATCTTGTGGCCCCTGAGAGGGTGCGATCGCCTTGGGGCAAATTTTACCGCAACCCCCCAGACAGATGCGCGATCGCCTCTCTCTGGGGAGTATCCTGGCTAGGAAGGAAATGGCCGCCCCGAGTCGTGCGACTTAATGGGCAGAACCATTGCCATGATAGTTTTCCGAGTCGTAAAAGCCGTTACGAGTCCCGAAAAACAGACACAACACCACGAAAACCGGGGTGAGTGCGAGTAGGGCGGTTTTGATATCCATACAATTTCTCCTGGGTAACTAATCTCGATTGCCAAATTTACTGTATCTTGTCTGGGAAATTCTGGGGGCTTGGCTCCATCCCCTAGGCGCGATCGCACCCCAATGGGGTAAACTGATAGCGAGCCAACACACTCAGCACTAGGACTTTAGGAATGATTTCGCTGACCCCAGAACTGCTTGCCCTCGCCTTGTATCTCGGTTTAGCCGGAACCTATCTACTCGTGGTTCCCCTGGGAATCTATTTTTATCTCCAGAACCGCTGGTATGTGGCCAGTTCCATTGAGCGGTTTATCATGTACTTCTTGGTCTTCATGTTCTTCCCAGGCATGATTATCTGGGGGCTGTTCCTCAACTTCCGCCCTCAAAAACGTGAACTCAATCTCTAACGCCTGCGGTTACGCCTTTCCCCTCACGCTGAACCAAGCTAGACAATCTGACGGTCACTATGCGACGAATTGATGCACTTGCGATCGGGTTTGGTGTCTTTATCGCTGGAGGTGCCGCCTATCTAGTTCTACAACAGGTGGGGCTAGATGCGGCGTCGGCGGGAATCTGGAGTCAAGTGCTTCTCATTTCGGGGCTAATTGGCTGGGTGGCGACCTATTTATTTCGTTTCGCCACTAGCAATATGACCTATCATCAGCAACTTCGGGACTATACCCAGTCGGTGATTGAGAAACGCTGGGAAACGATGAGTTCTGAAGAACGCGATCGCCTCCTGGCGAGTCTCGATGAGTTAGAGTCATCCCCAGAGTCATCCCCTGAGCATCCCCAGAGTCATCCCCAGAGTCATCCTCCCCCAAATCCTCTTCCCATCCTTCTGAATAATTCCATGAAATCGGTTTCTGAGTCGTTTGCGCACCTACGTCAAACGGGGCAATGTGCCTTAATTCCCTTCATTACTGCCGGAGATCCGGATTTAAAAACAACGGCCGAGGCCCTACGAGTCCTCGATCGCAGTGGTGCGGATATCATTGAATTGGGGGTTCCCTATTCAGATCCCCTCGCCGACGGCCCTGCCATCCAAGCCGCCGCCACACGGGCCTTGAAGCAGGGAGTCCGACTCGACGATGTTTTGGATATTGTGCGGACAGTTGGCCCTGAAATTTCCGCCCCAATTGTTCTATTTACCTATTACAACCCGATTCTGCATCGGGGTATCGAAGCCTTCCTCAAATCCATTGCTGAGGCGGGAGTGAAAGGGTTGGTGGTTCCCGATTTACCCCTAGAAGAGTCCCAGTTTTTAATCGATTGTGCCGAGACGGTTGGGGTGGAAGTGGTGTTACTCATCGCCCCCACTAGCCCGAAAGAGCGGATTTTGGCGATCGCCGAAAAGTCCCAAGGCTTCATCTATCTCGTTAGTGTAACTGGAGTGACCGGAACCCGCACTCAAGTGAGCGATCGCGTCAAGGAGTTGATTCCTCAACTTCGGGCCATCACCGACAAACCCATCGGCGTCGGTTTCGGCATCTCGGAACCGGAACACGCCCGCCAAATGAAAGACTGGGGAGCGGATGCGGCGATTTGTGGTAGTGCGTTCGTGAAGCGTCTCAGTCAAGGAACCGCTGCCGAAGGTTTAGCACAGATAGAGCAATTTTGTCAAGAGCTAAAGCAAGCAATTTCTTAGGGAACAGAGAATAGGGGCGAAAAATTTTTCGCCCCTACCTCCTCTATCTCCGTGTCCTCGGGCAACCACAAGGGATTGCCCCTACGTCTTTTCTGGGCGACCACAAGGGTACGCCCCTACGTCTTTTCTGGGCGACCACAAGGGTACGCCCCTA
>SMDP01000254.1 GCA_012911965.1 Geitlerinema sp. P-1104 | reverse complement strand
AACCGACGTTAAAGTTTGCTCGTTATTTAGAAGAGATTAATAAACCGACTTGGATTCGTTTTGTTTTGGTTCCTGAGCTAACGAATCAGGTGGAGAATATGGAAGGACTGGCTCAGTTTTTGTCAGGGTTTAGGAATGTGGAACGGCTGGAGATTTTGCCATTTCATAAGATGGGGGAATATAAGTGGGAGGCTCTTGGCTATGATTATCAGTTAAAGGATACGCCGGAACCGGCAGATGAGCAGGTTCAGGTGGCCAAGGATATTTTTTCCAGGTATCATTTGCCAGTTGTGGCGTGAGGATGATTGAGGAATACGTATTAGTTGCCATTGACTCGATACCAGAGGGCCAGTCCACCGCCTCGTCCTCGGGCTGCGATCGCCGTCGGACTAACATAAAAGTAGTTAAAAAAGGCTTGTCGGGCGATCGCCGTCTCATCAAATACCGCCTCTCGTTGCGCCCCTCCGCGCACGAACCCATCAAAAAGGCTAATTCCATAGATTTGCGCCTGCAGGCGGGTAAAATCGAACGCTAGAAGGCGGTTTGCCCGTTTTGCCCCTGGGGTACTGCCCCCCTTTCCCCAGGCCACAGGGCCAGTGACCGTCAACGTCAACCCTAAAACCTGCACCCGATTCTCCACTCGTCCCCCCTCCCCGGAATGAGGCGGAGTCGGCATCTCCTCATCCCGAAGTTGATACCGAATGCGGATTCCCAGAAATCGCGGCAGATAGCGACCCGCCCCCAGCAGGCCCCCCGCCTTTTTACGAGAGCGTTGGGTTCCCGTAATCCAACCCAATTGCCAGTCCCCCATCAACGCCTCAAATTCGGGTGCGATGGCGTTTGTTTGTGCCTGTTTTTTCGTCTGCTTTTCGGCAGTTAACAGAGCATCCCGCAAGGCCTCCGAGGGGGGGCGGTTGCCACTACCATCTCGCAACGATAGGGCGGCTGTTTCAATAATCTCGGAGTAATCGGTCATCAGGTTAGTCACAAAAAAACGTGAGTCATAAAAATTAGTATACTGATGGCAGTCTTGATAGCAACGTTGGCTGTACTCAGTTCTAATCGAGGACTTCCAGCTAGAAGCGAGAAAACGATCAGCTAAATTAGAACAATCACCACGCCCGGACAATTCCCGACGATGGCTCAACTTCCTAAACCGGTTCAATTTCTCATTCAGTGGTTTCCCTCCGGCTTGTTTGGAGGCTTAGCCGTTCATTCCGCCGCAGCCGGAAATATACGAGATGCCCTTATATCAACGCTCATTGCGGCTGGGGGGTCTGTCTGGGCCAGTTCCACCAAAGTCTTCATGGAAAGGATAAACGCAGGGCTGAACGAACGGTTAATATGCACAGCAGACAAGCTACTCATCGCCACCGACACGCTTCTCGGAAAGCTGAGATGGCAACTATCGGGATTCCGCGGCAAGTATTACAACAGCCTCATCGAGTCCCACTACGCACTGAAAACCGAGGGATTTAGCAACATGTTGCCAGTGTTGGACTTAGAAGAGGTCTTCGTTCCCTTGCAGGTTGCACAACCCCCGCGCGAGGTTCCGGGGGGTGTGGTGACGCGCCAACCTGTACCCCCGCTAGGTAACGGGGAAACCCCGCAACTTTGGGATTTTTTGAGAGAAAGTCGGCAAACCCGAAGCTTTCGCCGCATTGCCATACTTGCGCCCCCTGGTTTCGGGAAAACAACACTACTCCAGCACATCACGCTGACTTATGCCCAGAAAAAACAGAGCAAACACAAGGCGCCGAAACGGTTTCCGGTGCTGATACGGATGCGGGATGTTCGCAAAAGCCTGGTCCAGTCGCAACCGCCGAGTCTGCCAGAATTGATTCGTGAGCGAGTTCAACAGTTACGTCTCTACAAAACTCTAGAACCACCTGAGGGGTATTTCGAGAAGCTGCTGCAAGAAGGGCAGTGTTTGGTGATGTTGGACGGATTGGACGAGGTGGCAGATGTTGCAGAACGCCAGAGGGTGAGTGATTGGGTTAACAAACAAATGCGGCAATATCCCCAGGCCAACTTTGTCCTCTCGTCCCGTCCCCACGGCTTCGAGGGGGAACGTCTGGACAAGGTAGGTATTGTACTGGAGGTGCAACCGTTTAACCTGGAACAGATTCGACAGTTCGTCCAGTCCTGGTATCGACAGATGAAAATTCGCCAGCGGGGGGGACGAGATACCCCTGCGGTGAGGGCCGATGCGGAGGAGAAGGCGAAACATCTGATTCAGGCTTTGTTGTTGAATCCCCCCATGCGTCGGCTGGCCGGCAATCCCTTGTTGGTGACGATGATTGCGACGGTTGACGCTTTGGGGAACGCCTCACCGAAGCGACGAGTGGAACTATTGGGGAACGCTTTACCGAAGCGACGAGTGGAACTATATCGAGAAATTTGTGATGTCTTATTGGGGCGGCGACTGGATGCAAAACAGTTGACGTTACCCCTCACAGCGGGACAAAACCAGAACATTTTACAAGTGCTGGCGTTGGCGTTGATGCAAAAGGGTAAAACGACGTTTGAGTTGCAAGCTGTAGAACCACTAATTCAGGAACAGTTAGAGAAAAACAACGCACAGACGTTAACGCCGGCCCAGTGGCTGAAGGGAATTCAAGACAATGTGGGTTTGTTGGTGGAGAAAACCATCGGTATCTATGAATTTGCCCATTTGAGCTTTCAAGAATACTTGTCGGCAGTTCAAGTTAAGAACCTCAAGCAAGAGCAGCTTCTCGTAGACCATTTTGAGGATCCGTTTTGGGCAGAAACGATTCGATTGTATGCTGCACAAAGTAACAGTAACGCTTCTACTTTGATTCAATATGCAATTCACCATCGAACTGTCCAAACGTTAAGCCTAGCGTACGATTGCTTGGAAGAAGCTCCAGAAGTTACTCGCGAGGTGAGACAAGACCTTGAGGACATTCTAGAAGCTGGTTTGTGTTCTGACAATCCACAAGTGGCGGCGATGGCAGCGACGGTTAAGCTATCGCGGCGTTTAAATCGCTTGCTAGAAGATGATGCTAGACTGGCGATTGATTTGTCCTATCTCAGTCAAGCAGAGTATCAATTTTTAATTCATCAAGGGAATGATAGCGAAAATAAATTTAGATTAGAGATGACTTCAGCAGAAGCGCAGCAACGGGCAACACCGCTTGAATATGACATGGTTTTGCAGGCATTAACTCGTTTAAATCAACAGAAATTGCCGTCAGAACAACAGGAAGATGGATGTTTTTATTATTATCGACTGCCGACAGGTGAAGAACTCAACCGCTATCCAGTCAACGATAATCAAGATTTAGGATGTTGGACTGAGAAAGATTTCGACAGGGGACCGCAGTCCAAAGGAATTCGTATTGTACAAGAGAAAATCCTGAAGAACTATGAAACTCTTGCTAACTATCTCGCGGCAGGAGCTTGGAAAGAGGCAGATGAGGAAACCCGTGCAGTGATGCTTAAGGTGGCCAAACGGGAAGGTGACCATCGGCTAGATACAAAGTCTATCGAGACATTTTCTAGTGAAGATCTGCGCGTTATCGATAGACTTTGGGTATATCACAGTAGTGGGCGCTTTGGTTTTAGCGTTCAGAAGCGAATTTATGAGAAAGTTGGAAAAGACTTTCAACAATTTTACAAGTGCGTAGAGTGGAATTCAGTACGATATATAGTGAGTGCTCCAGCAGGACATTTCCCGCTATGGATGGTAATTAAGACGGAGGAGAATAAGCTACATATGTTCGGGGTTCAGGAGTTAAGGCGGCAAGATCCAAGAATTGAAGTTTCGGGGATTATCTCACCAGTTGCCAGTTGGTTAAGTCTATCTTTACTCTCCCGAACTGACTTATAATGTTTAGTATACATGCTTGCCGGCTATATTAGCAAAGCAGCCAAAAGAAATTCTTCCTACGCTTAAGATTTCAATTTTATCTCAGTCATAACGTTTGTTTGGGAGATATAAAACTTTGGATTTCCACCGAACGACAGTACACCTATCCCGATGTCATGGTGATTGAAGGTTGGCCGATGAAGGAATAGGAATAACAGCAGTTACAAATCGAACTTTGATTTTAAAAGTAGAGTAAACTGAGGAATACACAAGCGACCTGTACCTCTTATGAGGCACATCATTACGATTGAGCCTGATAAGCGTGGTGGTCAGCCCTGTATTCGCCGGATGCGGATCACGGTCTACGATGTGCTAGGGTGGCTAGCGGCTGGCATGTCTACCGCTGAGATCATCGACGATTTTCCCGAATTAACGGAAACCGATATTAGGCACTGTTTAGAGTTCGCAGCTGACCGTAAGCATCGCTAATCTGTTGACAACTATAGCCAGTTGTATCATGAAAACGAAAACCCGATATTACACCCCTCAAGACTACCTCGAACTCGAAGAAAACTCTCAAGATAAACATGAATATCGAGACGGAGAAATCATACCCATGGCAGGGGGGACAACGAACCACAACAAAATTGCCTTGAACCTTTGCCGCCAATTTCCCCTCAGTATTGGTGACATCGATTACGAGATCTATTTGGGAGATGTCAAACTCTGGATTCCCACCTATCGACAGTACACCTATCCCGATGTCATGGTGATTGAAGGTCAGCCGATGTATCAGGGAACAGGAACAACGGCGGTTATGAATCCCACTTTGATTGTCGAGGTTTTGTCGAAGTCAACGCGCAATTACGACCAAGGAGACAAATTTGATGGTTATCGATCGCTGCCTCAATTTCGCGACTATCTCCTCATCTGTCAGTACCAATACCACGTGAAACACTTTTCTAAAACCTCTGAGAATCAATGGTTGCTGACCGAGTATCGAAATCTTGAGGACGAGATTCAGTTAAGATCCATTGAGTTTCGGATTTCCCTGGCCGAGATTTATCGACGGGTCAACCTTCGGGAATCCGAGTAAACACCAAGAAATCTCGAACCTCGCATATTTTCTATGAAGACACCGGTACAATCCAGATTGATGGATAATGATGGAAAAAAAATTGGGGTAGGGTGTGTTCCGGCTTCGTTCAATTTTTGATTCTTGGCAACAGGATTAAGCGAGCCGGAACGCACCAAATTCGGGGACAAGATGACCGCCCAATTATAGCCCTGGTGCGTTGCGGCAGTTTCTACATTGTTCTCTGAGGTTTAATATGGGTTTGAGCCGCAACACACCCTACCGCTGGAACCTCACATATTTTTATTAAGAAAGATCCCCGTTAAGACGGTTAGACAGGAGAGCGCCCATGAATGTCATTAGCTACACAGCCGCCAGAAGGAACCTAGCAAAAACGATGCAGCAAGTGTGTGAAGATCACTCCCCCGTGATTATCGAAAATTTTGGGTCTAAAACCCCGTCCTTCTAGGACGGCTTTTGACAATCCTGCTTTTTTGTGCCAAGATTGTCCGC
>SMDP01000253.1 GCA_012911965.1 Geitlerinema sp. P-1104 | reverse complement strand
AAATATAAACCTGGCACTGAGCTATCTTCCCAGGGGGCAACCCCCCAAGTATTTTCGCCGCAGAAGCGTTTCACAGCCGAGTTCGGGAAGGGATCGGAGTGGTGCCACTTCGCTAGAAGCACCAGGAAAGAACAGAAGCCTTGAAGACTGCACAGTCAACCTAATCAGGGAAATGAGACTCAAAAGAGGTCAAGCGCTCGGTCTGTTAGTACGCCTTGGCTTCATCCATTACTGAACTTCCACCTAGCGCCTATTAACGGATGTTCTTTCCGTGACCTTACTGGGTTGACCCCAACAGAGAACTCATCTTGAGGTGGGCTTCCCACTTAGATGCTTTCAGCGGTTATCCGCTCCGCACTTGGCTACCCTGCGTTTACCGTTGGCACGATAACAGGTACACCAGCGGTGCGTCCTTCCCGGTCCTCTCGTACTAAGGAAGGCTCCTCTCAATTCTCTTACGCCTACACCGGATATGGACCGAACTGTCTCACGACGTTCTGAACCCAGCTCACGTACCGCTTTAATCGGCGAACAGCCGAACCCTTGGGACGTACTTCCGCCCCAGGTTGCGATGAGCCGACATCGAGGTGCCAAACCTCCCCGTCGATGTGAACTCTTGGGGGAGATCAGCCTGTTATCCCTAGAGTAACTTTTATCCGTTGAGCGACGGCCCTTCCACGCAGTGCCGTCGGATCACTAAGGCCGACTTTCGTCCCTGCTCGACTTGTAGGTCTCGCAGTCAAGCTCCCTTATGCCTTTGCACTCTGCGGCTGATTTCCAACCAGCCTGAGGGAACCTTTGCGCGCCTCCGTTACCATTTAGGAGGCGACCGCCCCAGTCAAACTGCCCACCTGAAACGGTTCCTCTCCCGGATCACGGGTCGAGGTTAGACTTCTAGCTGAGTTAGAGTGGTATCTCACCGATGGCTCAGTTTCCCCCACAAGGAAAACTTCAAAGCCTCCCACCTATCCTGCGCAAACTCAGCCCGAAGCCAATTCCAGGCTACAGTAAAGCTTCATAGGGTCTTTCTGTCCAGGTGTAGGTAGTCCGTATCTTCACAGACAATCCTATTTCGCCGAGCCTCTCTCCGAGACAGCGCCCAAATCGTTACGCCTTTCGTGCGGGTCGGAACTTACCCGACAAGGAATTTCGCTACCTTAGGACCGTTATAGTTACGGCCGCCGTTCACCGGGGCTTCAGTCGTCAGCTTCGCTTACGCTAACCGACTTCCTTAACCTTCCGGCACTGGGCAGGCGTCAGCCCCCATACATCGTCTTGCGACTTAGCGGAGACCTGTGTTTTTGGTAAACAGTCGCTTGGGCCTCTTCACTGCGACCACCTCTCGGTGGCACCCCTTCTCCCGAAGTTACGGGGCCATTTTGCCGAGTTCCTTAGAGAGAGTTATCTCGCGCCCCTTGGTTTACTCAACCTACCTACCTGTGTCGGTTTCGGGTACAGGCCAAACAGATTTACAGTAGTTCGGGCTTTTCTTGGAAGCATGACATCGGTCACTTCCCAGCCGTAGCCGGTCGTGTTCACGTCTTAGCTCGGGGTGTTTTCGCCACCCGTCATCACCTTCGAACGCTTAAACCGGGACTACCATCACCCGGCTGACTTAGCCTTCTCCGTCCTCCGCTACCAGTCTGTTCGGGTACGGGAATGTTAACCCGTTGTCCATCGACTACGCCTTTCGGCCTCGCCTTAGGTCCTGACTAACCCTCCGCGGACGAGCCTGCCGGAGGAACCCTTAGGTTTTCGGGGGATGTGATTCTCACACATCTTTTCGCTACTTAAGCCGACATTCTCACTTCTGCTTCGTCCACACCTGCTTGCCGCTAGTGCTTCACCCTAGAGCAGAACGCTCCTCTACCACTTAGTTAAAAACTAAGTCCACAGCTTCGGTGGGACACTTAGCCCCGTTCATTTTCGGCGCGGGAGCGCTTGACCAGTGAGCTATTACGCACTCTTTTAAGGATGGCTGCTTCTAGGCAAACCTCCTGGTTGTCTGGGCACTCCCACCTCCTTTATCACTTAGTGTCCACTTGGGGACCTTAGCTGGTGGTCTGGGCTGTTTCCCTTTCGACGATGAAGCTTATCCCCCACCGTCTCACTGGCTAGTTTCTCTATGGTATTCAGAGTTTGCCTCGATTTGGTACCGCTCTCGCAGCCCGCACCGAAACAGTGCTTTACCCCCATAGATATTGCTCTAGCCGCTGCGCCTAAACGCATTTCGAGGAGAACCAGCTAGCTCCGGGCTCGATTGGCATTTCACCCCTAACCACACCTCATCCGCCAATTTTTCAACATTGGTCGGTGCGGACTTCCACTTGGTGTTACCCAAGCTTCATCCTGGACATGGTTAGATCGCCCGGGTTCGGGTCAATAAATCGTGACAAACGCCCTATTCGGACTCGCTTTCGCTGAGGCTTCGGCATTCTCGCCTTAACCAGCCACGACCTATTACTCGCCGGCTCATTCTTCAACAGGCACGCGGTCAGACGTTAAATCGTCCTCCCACTGCTTGTAAGCTAACGGTTTCAGGTTCTATTTCACTCCCCTTCCGGGGTTCTTTTCACCTTTCCCTCGCGGTACTGTTTCACTATCGGTCACGTTGGAGTATTTAGCCTTACGAGGTGGTCCTCGCTGATTCACACGGGATTTCACGTGCCCCGTGCTACTCGGGATCCGGCTGAGCTGTTCGGATTTTCGACTACAGGACTTTCACCTCCTCTGGTGCTGCATTCAACAGCTTCGTCTAATCGTTCCAGTCTCGTATTACCGTCCCACAACCCCTAAGGTAAAAACCTTAGGTTTAGGCTGTTCCCAGTTCGCTCGCCGCTACTATGGGAATCGCTTTTGCTTTCTCTTCCTCGGGCTACTAAGATGTTTCAGTTCGCCCGGTTCGCTCGTGTCGGCCTATAGATTCAGCCGACCGTTTTTAGGGTTGCCCCATTCGGACACTTCCGGATCAATGCTTGCTTCCAGCTCCCCGGAACGTTTCGTCGGTCGCCACGTCCTTCATCGCCTCAACGTGCCTAGGTATCCACCGTTAGCTCTTTGTAGCTTGACCTCATTCTTTTGAGGTCTCGACTTCACCTGACTTTTTTTAGGTTGACTATGCAGTTTTCAAGGTTCTGGCTGGGATGTCCCAGCAGTCTGAGTCTCTCTCAGGTGCTGAGTTATCCTTCGCGTCTTGTTTAGAGTTAGGAATTCTTTTGAATGGGTTGAGACCAGCATGGAGGTAAGCGGACTCGAACCGCTGACATCCTGCTTGCAAAGCAGGCGCTCTACCAACTGAGCTATACCCCCATTTTCTTAGTAGGGGCGAACCCTTGTGGTCGCCCAACCAAGTCTTAGGTGGGCCATCCTGGACTTGAACCAGGGACCTCACCCTTATCAGGGGTGCGCTCTAACCACCTGAGCTAATAGCCCATTTCAAGGTTGGTCTCTTTTTCCAAAAACTCAGACGAATCTGAGTAATATAGGATTCCTAACCTCTTATCGTTTGAAAGCTTGACGAGTCTCCGACCGACCTAGGTTGACCTCAATCTCTTGGGCTTAGTTGCATCCTCAAGATATTGGGTTTAGGTCTCCCTAAAAAGGAGGTGATCCAGCCACACCTTCCGGTACGGCTACCTTGTTACGACTTCACCCCAGTCATCAGCCCTGCCTTCGGCATCCCCCTCCGCGAACGGTTAGGGTAACGACTTCGGGCATGGCCAACTTCCATGGTGTGACGGGCGGTGTGTACAAGGCCCGGGAACGGATTCACCGCAGTATGCTGACCTGCGATTACTAGCGATTCCTCCTTCATGCAGGCGAGTTGCAGCCTGCAATCTGAACTGAGGCCGGGTTTAAGAGATTAGCGCACTCTCGCGAGTTGGCTGCTCGTTGTCCCGACCATTGTAGTACGTGTGTAGCCCAGGACATATGGGGCATGATGACTTGACGTCATCCCCACCTTCCTCCGGTTTATCACCGGCAGTCTCCCTAGAGTGCCCAACTTAATGATGGCAACTAAGGACGAGGGTTGCGCTCGTTGCGGGACTTAACCCAACATCTCACGACACGAGCTGACGACAGCCATGCACCACCTGTGTCCGCGCTCCCGTAGGCACTCTCCTCTTTCAAGGAGATTCGCGGCATGTCAAGCCCTGGTAAGGTTCTTCGCGTTGCATCGAATTAAACCACATACTCCACCGCTTGTGCGGGCCCCCGTCAATTCCTTTGAGTTTCACACTTGCGTGCGTACTCCCCAGGCGGGAAACTTAACGCGTTAGCTTCGGCACGGCCCGGGTCGATACAGGCCACACCTAGTTTCCATCGTTTACGGCTAGGACTACTGGGGTATCTAATCCCATTCGCTCCCCTAGCTTTCGTCCCTCAGCGTCAGGTTCGGCCCAGCAGAGCGCTTTCGCCACCGGTGTTCTTCCCAATATCTACGCATTTCACCGCTACACTGGGAATTCCCTCTGCCCCTACCGACCTCTAGCTATTCAGTTTCCACTGCCGACCCGAGGTTGAGCCTCGGTCTTTGACAGCAGACTTGAACAGCCGCCTACGAACGCTTTACGCCCAATAATTCCGGATAACGCTTGCCTCCTCCGTATTACCGCGGCTGCTGGCACGGAGTTAGCCGAGGCTGATTCCTCAAGTACCGTCATTTTGTTCTTCCTTGAGAAAAGGGGTTTACAATCCAAAAACCTTCTTCCCCCACGCGGCGTTGCTCCGTCAGGCTTTCGCCCATTGCGGAAAATTCCCCACTGCTGCCTCCCGTAGGAGTCTGGACCGTGTCTCAGTTCCAGTGTGGCTGCTCATCCTCTCAGACCAGCTACCGATCGTCGCCTTGGTAAGCTTTTACCTCACCAACTAGCTAATCGGACGCGAGCTCCTCTCCAGGCGAAAAAACTTTTCACCTTTCGGCATATCGGGTATTAGCAGCCGTTTCCAGCTGTTGTCCCCGTCCTGAAGGTAGATTCTCACGCGTTACTCACCCGTCCGCCACTAAGTTCCGAAGAACTTCGTTCGACTTGCATGTGTTAGGCACGCCGCCAGCGTTCATCCTGAGCCAGGATCAAACTCTCCGTGTTGACTTTGAGTTTGTTGGCTTTCGGTTCGATTGAATTTAACTCAGGTTACCCCTTGCTAAATTCTCTCTCGTCCGTTATCCTTTAATGAATTTAGACGAAGACTTGAAGTTTTAGGCTTCTTTGTCGAGCTTTCAAACGATTTAATTTTCGAGGTTCGGAATGCGTCGTTTGGGGGGCGTTTGTTTGCCCGTCCTCCCGAGCGCTTAACTAATCTAACAAGACTATCTAGGGCTGTCAACCCTTTTTTCAAAGTTTTTTGAAAGTTTTTGCCTGCGTTATCCTGAAATCCCCTCAGGGCAAGCCTTTCAGCTCGAAAACTTTTTTTGGTTTTTTCCCGTTTTTTTCCCTCTGACCCCTCATCTGACGGCTGAGCCGCTCAGAT
>SMDP01000252.1 GCA_012911965.1 Geitlerinema sp. P-1104 | reverse complement strand
ATCACTAAATCCGGGGCGATCGCCGAGATATCCACGGCGAATCCCTGGCCCTGTTGGGCATTTTGTAGATAAAAACAGCCATCTGGCTCAACCGCACTCTGGGAAGTCGGATTTTCTAAGCGTACCGAACCAAAATCATTGAACTCTAACCCCAATTCGTCCGCCAAGGTGGCAACAATCGCCGCCAAGACTCGACTCAGCAACTCATGCAACACACCCGGCATCCGAACTTCCAGTTCTCCTCTAGCATAGGCAATCCGACTGGGGCGAGTCTCCCCTAAATCCAGTACAAGATGTTGATAGGCGGCCCAAGTTGGGGCCGCCATCACCATGGCACTATCGGGAACTAACGTGATTTGGCGGAGACTCGTGACTCCCAGCATCGCCTCATAATCTCCTCTCAGTGACAGGTCCATGATACCCAAGAACCTGGCATTCTCAGGGAAAGCCTTTGTCCCGTCAACGAGTAAAACATTTAAATGACTGGCTTCACTCTGTGGTCAAGCTTTTGTTTATAATAGGCCCATCTTGACAAAAGGTAAAACCTATGAGCGGTGAAAAGCGGCGGTATACGCGGGTTGAAGATACGGAACTACGGCGGTTGCGGGAGTCTGATTCTCGACTGCGATCGCTCCGCAATGATCTCCCGGAACGGCTCAATGCTGTCCAGCAGCAATGTCAGCAACAGATGCAGCAACGACTGGCTCCCCTCGAACAGCGCAGTCAACGCCAGGAACAGGCCATCAGCGGACTGCGAACGGGACTCCAAAGCCTAGAACGAGACACTCAGCAACGGCTCAAACGCCAACGCCAGGAGTTTCAACGCAATCTGCAAGCCTCGGAGAACCGTCAGCAACAGCGATTGCAAACGGAAGTGTCCCGCCTCGAAGGTGCGATGCAACAGGGATTCAGTCAACAGCGTCATGAGTATTTATCTCTCTTAAATCAGCAACGACAGGAGTATTTTAGTTTAGTTGAAGAACAAGATCGTAAGTTTACGGGACTAATTTTAGAAGAGCGAGAAGCGCGGCAAAAAGGACAACAAATCTTGCAACGTCAAATTGATGATGTTGTGGAGAATCTGCAAGCGGAACGGGAGCAAAAACAAAAACTCGCTCAAGATTTATTGGCGGATGTTCAGAGCATTTGCCAACAGATGGATCAAGAGTATCAACATGAGCGATTTGCACCCGGTAAACTGGCACAACTGCAAGGAGAACTGGAGCTGGTTCAGCAAAATATCGAGGCGGGGGTGAGTGAGGCGGCGATCGCCAATGCACAACAGACTTATCTGAAATTGGCAGATTTGCGCTTGGAACTTGAGCAAAAAGAGCAAGAATGGCAACTTTACTATCAGGCGGCTTTTGCGGATTTGCAAAACCTCCTCAGTGAAGTGGATGCGAATCGTCAGGTTGAATTAGAACTGGGAGAGGGGGAAGACCTCGATAAATTCAGCGTTGAAGTGGACTATTGGACTCAGGGCCGTTTCAGCGAGTATGAGCAGCATCTGCAAGAGCTTCATCAGCAATTGGTTGAGGGAGAATCGAGCTTAACGACGGAACAACTGAAAGAGTTAAGTCAACGGATTCTGGACCAAGAACCCCAGTTGGCGGAACTCTTGGAACAGGCGAAACTCTCGATTTTGGGGTCACAGATGCGAGCGGAAATTGCGGCGAATGTGGTGGATGCATTGGAGGAGTTAGGCTATAACCGCGTTGAAGATACCTATGAAGGGGACGATAACCGTGATACCTTTGTGGTCAAGCTGAAAAATATTTCTGGGGATGAGGTGGTGACGGTGATTCGTCCTGAGGCTGAGTTTGGCGCTAACTCGGTTTCGATTAATACCTTTAGTCCGACTCTGGTGGATGAACAGGCCACCCGTCAAAATGCTGAGGCGATTTTCAATCTACTCAATGAAGCGGGAATTGAGGCGGTTGGGGAACTTGAGTGTGAGCAAGAGGCGGATTCTCGTTATCAAGACTTGCGTCAGGTGCAACAGCGAGCGACAGAACAACCCCAGTCATCCCCCCAGTCATCATCCCAATCTTAAACATCGATTTCTACGGCTTCTGAGTTGTTGAATGTTATCATCGCTGTCAGATTTGGAAAACAAGCTCAGGTTTACTTGAAAAAATGGAAACTTTAATTGAATCAACTCGGCGGTTTGAGAAGGATTTAAAGCAACTCGATTCTCGTGACAAAGAGCAAGTCATCAAAGCAATCAACGATTCTGTGGCTTGGGTTGAAGCAGAGGGTATTCGTCCCTCAGTTAAGCTCTTAGAACTCAAACTAGACTCTCATGTTCAAGGCTATGAGTCTTCTCTCTATCTGCTCAAGGCTACTCGCAAAAATCGCGTCATTCTGTCAATTGATGATGACCCAATTTTTGGTCAAGTCATCTTTACTTTGTTGGGTATTTTTCCCGTCGATAAGCTAGAAGAAAATCTCCCAGGTTTGGTCGAATCTATGTATCAAGCCTTGCGTCAGGAATCCGAAGACGTTCAACTCACAATCTAACGCCTCTTTGTCAAAATGTCACAGACGTTGAAACTTTATGAGGAGTATGGGATTATTCATGAGGCTTTAAAGATTCTTCCCAATGATGGCTTGAAGCTTCAGTTTCTTGAAGCTCTAGCTGAGCTGGAAGATGCGTCTTGTTATCGGGAGCGAAATTTTCCTAAAACTCGACTTCACAAAGTTCGTAATATCAAAAAACATGCTATCTACCGAGCGGATATTGATAAGATATCAGGCTGGAGATTGCATATTCAATATATCAATGGAGAAATTCATCTAAAAGATATTATTGAAGGACAAAAACATGATGATGTAATTCAAGTTATCAAATCTAAAAAAGGACGTTACTCATAACAAGTCCTTGTGTTCTGTGGCTGAAGTTTTTCCCCTTTGTCTTCCCCATTTTTCTCTCTATTCATGATTAACCGCGTCACCCAACAACTGAATCTCCAAGATGGCGATCGCTTTGTTATCCTGTACGGAAATCAAACCAGCGATAGCTTCTGTTCCGCAGATCTCATCCTCCAAGATATTGAACAAGTCCTGCATCAGTACCTACAACAGCAAGGATTCAGCCGCATCATCTACTACTCGGGGGTGGATAAACTCTATTTTCTCGATCGCACCTCCCTCGAACTCAGCCGCAACCCCAACCTCGCCTCAGAACGCCGTTCATCGGAGACGATGAACCTCGAATCGAAATCAATTCCCCTGGGGAAACGTCGGCGGATGCTCCGTCGAAGCTCTCCAGCCAGCCGTTCTCCAGCTCCGAGCCGCACCCCTCCCAGTCGCTTACAGGATATTCAATGTATCAGCTACCTCAATTATTTTATGGAGGATAGTCAGCAGAAAACGGCGATTATTTTCTCCGATGTGGAAGACTTACAACAATTCCAAAATCGGCGAGAACTGTTAGGTCGTATGGTGAAGTGGGGACGACTTCCCGCCAGCCATAAAAATCTCTGTGTGTTTATCTCCCACCATCACAATCAATCTCAATTTCAGGAGTTTTGTCGTCACATTGGCTTTACGTTGTTGGCGAATTGGATGGAAAGTCGCGGCGATCGCACCTTCAACCTCATACAAATGGCTCCCCCCGCCGAGGACGAACTCAGCCATCTCTGGAACTACTTTCGCCTCGTCCAGAAAAAACCCGTAAACTGGCAGGATTATCCAACATTTATTAGCACATTAGCCGCAGAAAAGCAACCCCTAAAAACCTGGTACGATCGCTTTAATCTCGCTCCAGAACTCTCTCTGAAGGTCGCCAAACAGCAGCAATGGCTCTCGGGAGATATTAGCCTGAAACCGGCTCAAGCGCGTCTGGAGGAACTGGTGGGACTTCAGGGAGTGAAACAGGCGATTCGTCGCAAACTCCAGAGGCTCAAGGTGGCTCAAGAACGCCGCCAAAAGGGTCTAAATCAAGAGCCGCAACGACTCCATTTAGTCTTCAAAGGAAATCCCGGAACCGGGAAAACCACTGTAGCGCGATTAGTGGGAGAAATTTATCGAGATTTAGGACTTTTGCGGCGAGGTCAAGTGGTGGAAGTGGGGGGACGAGATTTAGTGGCGGGGTATGTGGGACAGACCTCAATTCGCACCAATGAACGAGTGGATGAAGCCTTAGATGGGGTATTATTTATTGATGAAGCCTATCAATTAAATCGAGGCGGCGAAACTGATTTTGGACAACAAGCCATTGAAACGTTACTGAAGCGAATGGAAGACGAACGAGAGCGGTTGGCGGTGATTGTGGCGGGATATCCTCAGGAGATGGATGAGTTTTTGGCGGCGAATCCTGGCTTAGAGAGTCGCTTTGCGACAGAGGTTATATTTGAGGATTATCGACCCGAGGAACTTAAGGCCATTTTACAGCAGCGTTTGGCGAGGGTTCAGGGACTCCTCTCCCCAGGGTTAGAGGCGGGATTAAAGAATCTATTTCAGCGAGTTTATGAGGAACGGGGACCGCAATTTGGTAATGGTCGCTTTGTGGAAAATCTCTTTAACCAGATGGATGAGTTGCGGAGTCAGCGGGTGGACGAGCAGCAACTTGACCCCATTCAGGAGCCATTTCAACTGGTAGATTTACCACCGCAGTATGGTCAGTTGGCCGAGCAAGGACAGCGCCAGGATGACCAGTTACAGACCTATTTGGGGGAACTGGAGGGATTAACAGGTTTGGAGTCGGTGAAGGGGGTGGTTCGTGAGTTAGTGGATACCCAAATTGCTAATCAACGGTTACAGGAAGCGGGATTATTGAATCTGGCTGAAGTCGAAAGTCGCCATTTATTGTTTTTAGGAAATCCGGGAACCGGGAAGACGACGGTGGCTCGTTTACTGGGGAAAATTTACCGGGTGTTGGGATTGTTGCGGAAAGGACATTTCCGGGAAGTGACTCGTCAGGATTTGGTGGGACAGTATGTGGGACATACGGCGGAGAAAACGAAGCAGGTGCTGGATGAGGCGTTAGATGGGGTGTTGTTTATTGATGAAGCTTATAGTTTATCCCGAGGTGGGAATAGCCAGGATTTTGGACAGGAGGCTATTGACACTTTGGTTCCTTTGCTGGAGAATTATCGCGATCGCCTGGTGGTCATTTTTGCCGGATATTCCCAAGAAATGACAGAATTTCTCAATGCAAATCCGGGGTTAGAATCGCGCCTTTCTCAACAGATTTATTTCCCGGATTATCAAGGAGACGAACTCTATCAAATTTGGCGAGGATTTTGTCAGCGTGATGGTCGTCATTATTCTCCAGAAGTGGCGCAGCAGGTGAGGGAACAGTTGCAGAGGCTGTATCACTCTCGGGGTCAAAATTTTGGCAATGGTCGCGAGGTTCGCAAGCTGTATGAAGCTATGGTGAAAGGATTAAAACAACGTATTGTTCGGGACAATTTGAATGGTGAGGCGATGATGCAGTTTACAATTGCAGATATTCCCCAGATTTAGGGTATCCTA
>SMDP01000251.1 GCA_012911965.1 Geitlerinema sp. P-1104 | reverse complement strand
TACACCTGGATTTATAAGAGTTTTCCCAGCTTAGATCCCCAAGAGATTTTAGAGCATACCAATCATGACCTCTTCTCCGCCCAAGATGCGAGGGCCTGGGAGGCGATCGAGCGGCGTGTCTTAGAGCAGCAGCAGGGGAGCCGCCAAGACATCGCCCTGACCTTAAACGGTATCTTTCACTATTACGATCTGACCCTAGAACCCTTACTCGATGACAGTGGTGCTATCCTCGGGTTGGTGGGAACTGCCCTAGACAAGACCCCAAGTTATCTCAATCAACAGGGTGCATCTCAGTTAGGAGACTAAGTATATTTACTCAGGATAAATGGGTGTACCGGGAGTGATTAAGCCACAAAGTCCCCATTCAGGTACGCACAGCGATGCTTCAACACCTTCGGCACATTCTCCCCTCGCCATTGTGCCCCCGGCAATTTCACCCTGAGTCCAATTTGTTTGACCAAGGACTCGACCCGACCCGAACCAATCGAATGTCCGGCTTCCTGCCAAGCCTGGTAGTCAATGAGGCGGTGAGAATGATGCTTCAAATAGTTGATAAATCCTGTCGCTCCCCGACATCGCTCTTGGCGCAGATAGCGAATCACCTGACGGGTCTCCCCTCGCCACAACCGGGCTCGTATCTGCGATAGCTGAGCGGCTGTGGCTTGTACCTTATGAGCATTCTCCATCAGATGATACCAATCAAGCACTTCGATACGTTGCTCTGGTGTCCCGATCAACTCAAAGATATTCCAGACCCCATCATGACCATCTCCGAGACAGGTCAAAAGCGCGGCTAACTGCCTCTGATTCACCCAGCTAATGAGTCCCTGATTGTCTTTAAAAAAGGCTGCACCTCCATGCCCGTGGACATTCAAAGCTTTATATTCTCGCCACTGACCCGGTTGACCCTTCTGTGTCCTCAGGCGAATCATCCCACCATCGAGGCTGAGTTCCTCTATGGGTTCACTCACCTCGACCTCACACCAGTCCTCTCGCTGAACCAAGCGTTGGAGCGTACTGTGGGAGATGCTCACCCCAGTCAGCATGGCAAGATCTTCTTCGGCTCTTTGGTAAGAGGCGTTAGCACTGACGAGAGCACAACACTTGGAAAAATAAGGACTCCAACGAGTTCGTGATTTCACTTGTAGTTGTTGAGCTTGAGCTGTGGTGAGGGTGAGTTTCCCCAGGATGCTAGTTACGGTGCGTTGTTTTCCGCTGTGCCGGTCGGTCGCCGCGTTGATAAAAAAACCCCCAGTTGAGGCAAGACATGTTTCTGGGCTTGGGCCCGAACGTTTTTCTCAATTCCTTCGAGGCTGGTCAGTTCAGCCGGGTCAGCTTCCTCGTAGAGAAGTTTGGCAATTGCGTCAAGATGCTGGTTGAGTTCAGCCTGCTTTTCAGGATTCATGGCTCAAGGGTGGTCGACAAGGCCTCTATTATAATCGTGATTGAAGAGCTGTTTTGAGGGGCGCTGTCATTGAGTATATTTACTCACTCTCTTAACTGAGATGCACCCAATCAACAAGCCTTGGCCGCTCTCAACCATGAACTTGAAAGTATCGTTGAAGAGCGAACGGCTGAGCTACAACGGAGTAATGCCGAATTATTACGATCCCTCTCAGCCGCACAGGAACTCAACGACCTCAAATCCCGGTTTATCACCCTAACCTCCCATGAATTTCGCACCCCCCTAACCACCATTCTCGGCTCCACGGAACTACTCAAACATTATGGTGAAAATTGGACTCAGGACAAACGAGAGCGGTATCTCGATCGCATCCATGACACCGTCGATCACATGACACGCTTGCTCAATGATGTCCTAACCGTCGGCCAAGCCGAAGCTGGACAACTGACCTTTTCCCCCAGCCTTGTCAATCCCCTAGACCTGTTCGAGAGTGCGATCGAGCAAGTCCTCACCAAAACCTATCGCGATCGCCGGATTCAACTGAGCCATGACCTTCACGCCAGGGATGTTTATTTAGATCAGACCTTGGTCTCACAAATTCTCTCAAATCTGCTCTCGAATGCCCTCAAATACTCCGCCGCAGATTCAGCGATCGAGGTCTACTTAAAAACCGAGGAAAACCAGATCCTGTTCCGGGTGCGAGATCATGGAATTGGCATTCCTGAAGCCGATCAAGCTGATTTATTTACCTCATTCCATCGCGCGAAAAATGCCGCTAACATACAAGGGACAGGACTGGGCTTATCCATCGTGAAAAACGCCGTGAATCTTCATGGCGGACAAGTCACCGTAGAGAGCCAAGAAGGGTCTGGTTCCACCTTTACCGTCCTGCTGCCCCTTACCTAATCTCTGGCTTATGACGACGATTCTCGTGATTGAAGATGAAACTCACGTGCGAGAAATTCTCAGCGAGTTGTTAACCACTGAGAAGTTTGACGTGCTGACCGCTGACAATGGTGAGCTAGGCTACGAAATGGCCCAACGTCAGCAGCCCGATTTGATTTTATGCGACATTATGATGCCAGAGTTGGATGGCTATGGTGTCCTCAGCCAACTCAAAGACAATCCCGCCACCGATAACATTCCCTTTATTTTCCTCTCGGCCAAAGCCGATCGCCTCGACTTCCGCGTCGGCATGGATTTGGGGGCAGACGACTATCTCACCAAACCCTTTACCCGCGATGAACTGCTGACCGCCGTGCGGATGCGGCTCAAAAAACAGGCGGTTCTCTCCCAGCGACATCATGAACAACTGCTGCGCACCCAAAGCCATTATCAACAGCAACTTGAGCAGGCCCAAGAGCGTTTAAATCAAGTTTTGAGTCAGGATCAGCTAACGGGGTTACTCAATCAACTGAGACTGCGACAGGAGTTTGAGCGATTTCTCAAGCAACTCCAGCCCCTGGATGCCTCTAGCTTGGTTCCCTTAGTCTGTGTGGGGGTGGAGCGGTTACGAGAGATTAACGCTGAATTGGGCTACAGCAGCGGCGATCACTGTCTGCAAGTTCTAGCGCAACGGCTGCAAGGGTTCTTTGCTAAAGACTCGCCCTTGATGGCCCGTCTTAATGGCAATGAATTTGTGCTGGTTCTGCCCCCCGTCAGTTCTCGTTATCAGGCTCAAGAGCAGATTCAAGCCCTATTCCATCATCTCAGTCAACCGATTTCGCTCAGTCAGGGGGACATCGTACTACAAGTTAACCTGGGGATTGCCTTCTATCCTCGGGATGCTCAGCAACTCGATCCCCTCTTGCAACATAGCCAACAGGCGCGACAGAAAGCTCAGTCCTCGGGAGGAACAGCCGTTGAAGTCTATAGTGGCGCCTTATCGGGCGATCGCGGCGATCGCCTGGCCCTAGAGCGAGATCTCCGGTCTGCCTTAGAAAACCCTGAGCGGCGCGATGAATTGCTGCTGGTGTATCAACCTCAAATCAACCTAAACAACGGTGAGATTTGCGGCGTCGAAGCCCTCATGCGTTGGCATCATCCCCAGCGAGGCTCGATTCCCCCCAATCGTTTTATTCCCATCGCCGAGGAGAGCGATCTCATCATTCCCCTGGGAGAGTGGGTTTTAGAAACCGCCTGTCGTCAGGCCCAGATCTGGGACGCTCAGGGATTACCTCCCCTCCGTGTCGCGGTGAATCTCTCCGCCCGACAATTTGAAGATCCCCAGCTTTACCAACGCCTAGCCCAGATTCTGCGTCGCTTTAACCGAAAACCCGAATCATTAGAGTTAGAACTCACAGAAACTTGTTTAGTCCGAGATCCCGATACCAGTGTTCGCATCCTGAATCAACTCAAAGCCTTAGGGATCTCCATTGCGATCGATGACTTTGGTACAGGATTTTCCTCCCTGAGCTATTTGCAACGATTTCCCTTTGATATGCTCAAGATTGATCGCTGTTTCGTGGCGGCTATACACCGTCACCGCAAAAATGCCATCATTACCGAGGCGGTGATCGAGATGGCCCATAAAATCGGCTTGACGGCGATCGCCGAAGGCATCGAAACCCCCGAGGAGCGAGCCTGTTTACAGGAACTCAGCTGCGATCAGGGACAGGGGTATTTCTTCCACCGTCCCCTGCCGGCGATCGAGTTAAGCGAACTGCTGCGATCGAGTTAGCACTCACCCGTGGACTCTTGAGCCGGCGGTCAGGTTAAGTATCTCGGATTTTCTCGACCATCCCGATTTTTGTAGTTCCCCATATCAACCCTCTATGGCAACAATTCTAGTTATCGAAGACGAGCAAGATATTTGTGAAATTATTTCCGAAATCCTCTCGGAAGCTGAGCACACCGTCTTCACCGCTCCCAATGGACGTATTGGCGTAGAACGCGCCCAGGAAACTGCCCCAGACCTGATTATCTGTGACATCATGATGCCGGAACTCGACGGCTATGGGGTGTTATCGTATCTGCGAAGTCAGCCGCGGTTCCAAACCGTCCCCTTTATCTTTCTCACAGCGAAAGCCGAAAAGCAGCAAGTGCGGGAGGGGATGAATTTAGGGGCTGATGATTACCTCTCCAAACCCTTTACGATTACGGAGTTAATCGGGGCCGTTGAGGCGCGATTGGAAAAACAGCAGCTTTGGGAAGAGTCCTCCAATCATCGCTTAGGAGAACTGCGGCAGAATTTAACCCGCTCCCTCCCTCATGAGTTATTGACCCCGCTCAACGGCATTCTCGGCTATGCGACCTTCCTCTGTGAAGAGCATGAGGAGATCGAGCCGCAAGACGTCTATGACATGGGAATGGGGATTCGCGCCTCAGCCGAACGACTCTATCACTCGATTCAGAACTTCTTGCTGTACGCTCAATTGGAACTGCTCAAGGAGGATCTAGAACGCAGTCGGGAGTTGTTTACCGGGCAAATGGAGCAACCCACGGGAACGGTGTCGGCCCGGATTACGGCGATCGCACAGCGTCACCATCGCGCTCAGGATTTGGCGATTTCTCTGCAAGATAGCCCAGTGGCCATGCCGGAAACCTGGTTTATTAAAGTATTAGAGGAATTGGTCGATAATGCCTTCAAGTTTTCAGAGGCGGGAACCCCGGTTAAGGTCGAGTTGACGGCCAGTGGGGAGCAGGTGCAGGTGACCGTGAGCGATCGCGGTCGTGGCTTACAACCGGCGCAGATTAAGCAGTTGGGAGCTTATGAACAGTTCGATCGCAAACTCTATGAACAACAAGGCTCTGGCTTAGGCTTGGAGATTGTCCAACGTATTATCAAGTTGAATCAGGGAACTCTAACCCTTGAGAGTCAGCCGGGAGAACTCACCCAAGTGCGGCTAACGCTCCCCACTCAGCTCTCAGCGGCGGTGTAGTTGGGGCAAAATCCCCGGTAGAATACACGGGTTGACTCATGTAAAAGGACTCAAAACCGTGGCGCGTCTAGCACTACTGAGCGTATCCGATAAAACTGGACTTGTGGACCTGGGGCGATCGCTCGTCGAGGAATTTCAATTTGACATCATCAGTAGCGGTGGGACCGCCAAGGTCTTAAACGAGGCGGGAATCCCAGTCACCAAAGTCTCGGATTACACCGGCTT
>SMDP01000250.1 GCA_012911965.1 Geitlerinema sp. P-1104 | reverse complement strand
CAGTGGAGGTGTGGGGGAGGTGGGCGAATGGGGTTTGCGCGGCGTTGGGAGGGAACCCCTCGCATAGGCAATCCAACTATCGCTTCTGGCTCCCGAGTACGGGCGGCAGAGCCGCCCAGAGTCCGTATCATGGCTGAGCCATGATACGAGGAGGGAGTGGGGGGAGACGGCTTGATTCTTTGTTTAGGGTTGATGGGGTGGCGATGTTAGCTCGATTTTGGCGTTGGTTAAAATCTCTGGTGGCTCGTTGGTTGGGAGGCCGACGTCGGCCGGAACCGCCACCGCCGCCGGAGATAAACCCGATGAGTGATGCGAAATATGAGCAATTTTTTCTGGAATTGCTGGATGGGGTGGCTCAGGGATGGGATTTGGGACGGGTGTTGGAGTATTTGGGGGAGCGAGTGGATGACCGCTTTTTTCACAGTTGGTTGATGCGCTTTGGCCGCGACCGGGTGTTGCCCTCTCCTCGTCGTCAGCGGGAATTGGCGTCGCGGATGGTGCGGTTGGGAGACCTCGGCTGTGGGCGGGTGAGTGAGTTGGCGGGGGAGTATGGGGGGCTGAAGTTGGCTCAATCCCCCTCCCCTCTGACGGCGGCGCAGTTTAAGTCGTTGTTTCCTGAGTTGTTGCGGCAGCGACATGAGGGATTGGAGGCGGTGCAGGGGTGGTTGCAGGGGTGGGAGGCTCAGGCCCAGGAGGGGGATTGGTTGGATTGGTTGGAGACGGCGGGGGAGGCTTGGTTGGCGAACCCCCCGGAGGCGTGGTTTGTTCGGGGGATGCTGGAGTTTGCTGAGTTGGGAGAGTTTCCGCTGGCGCAAGGGGTGGGGGATTGGGGACGACGGTTGCAGGCGCGGTTGCGGGTTAGTTCGTCTCCTCCGTCGCCGTCGGGGATTGGGGAAGGGATATCTCTTGGGGGGACTGGGGGCGGTTCGGGAGTGACTGGGGGGAGTCAGGGGGGTTGGTGGATTGAGAATACAGAAGCAGCAAGGTTATTTCTACAGACAGTTGAGCTATGGGGGGCTGCTAATTATGAGGCAGCTCAGAGGTTGTTGAATGAGGCACTTGAATCCTTTCCCAATGAGTTGCTGTTGTGGCAGTTCTATGGCGAGGTGCTGGATGAGTTAGGTCGCTATGAGGAGGCGCTTGCCAGTTATGACCGCGCCCTTCAACTCAATCCTAACTTTGACAAGGCCTGGTTTAACCGGGGCAATGCGCTGTCTGACTTAGGTCGCCATGAGGAAGCGGTTGCCAGTTTTGACCGCGCTCTCCAACTCAATCCTAATCATGCAACAGCCTGGGTCAACCGAGGGAATGATGCCGGAAAGTCCCGAGGATGCTTCTATTCGGTCACCTTCACCCTCCCCCCTCACCTGCAAAACCCCGCCCTCGACCGACGGGGGTATGAGGGAAAGTTAGCCAGCTTTGAAGAAGGGTTGAAACATTGCCCTCCCGACCGGGACCCAGAAGGGGCAGGATCGCTGAATTACGCTATTGGTCTCGCCCATTATCTCCGAGGTCGCCGGGACGCAAACCCTTATCCCTTCTTGCGCAAAGCCGCTAACCGCTACAACGCTGCCCTGGATACCCTCAGTGAAACCCTCTCCCCCGAAGAGCGACTCAAAGTCCTGCGAGACTTGAGCCGCGTCCTCTTTGAACTGGGTCAACGTGAGGAAGCGGCGGAAGTGCGTCGCCAAGGGTCGGACCTGTTGCGCCGCTTGCTTCAACAAACCTCCAATCCGGGGAAACAACGACAACTGGCTCTGGAGTTTATAGACTTCCAACAGTTGACCGTTGACCTGGAATGCCAAGCGGGACATGGGGTGGCGGCCCTGATGCTGGCGGAACAGGGCAAAAATAGTTGTTTGCGCTGGTGGCTGTCGGGTTGGACTGAGGAGATTGCTAATCCTGACTTCTCCAGTTTGCAACAGTATCTCTGCTCAGGGAAGACGGCGGCGGTGTACTGGCACATCAGTCCGGCGGCCCTGACGACGTTTCTGCTCAAACCCAACCAAGACCCCATCCCCATTCTGGCCGGCGAGGAGGGGGCGGCCGGTTTCCCCAGACTGCGACAATTACTCGAGTGGGAGAAGTGGGTTGAAACCTGGAAACAGGATTATCAAGACTATCGCAGCAAGACCTCTAAGTCCAGTTCTGCCAACCCAAACCATCCCTGGCGTCAGGGGATGGAGTCTCGCCTGCAACGGTTGGGGGAGATTTTGCAGATTGAGAGGCTGCTGGGGGAGTTGGCCGATGAGGAGATTGACCATCTGATTTTACTGCCCCACCGGGACTTGCATCTGTTCCCCCTAGAAGCCTTATTCCCCCCCCACTATAGTCTGCACCGCCTTCCCAGCGCCCAGGCGGGGATGACTCTGGCGCAACAGCCGGTTCCCCCTATCTCCTCGGAGACGCCTCTGCTGTTGCTGGGATATCCCAACAGTCAGGGATTCCAGCCTCTGGAGTTTGCGGAGTTGGAGACGGAAAGCCTGGGACGGCGGTTTCAGCGGGTGCAGTCCCTCTGTGGGGGCGATGTCCGTTTAGACCCCCTCAAAGAGCAACTGGGCCGGGGGGAGTATCAGCTGCTGCATTTTACGGGACATGGGGGCTATGATTTCGATGCGCCGGACCAATCCTGGTTGGCGTTGTCGGGGAAGGAGTTTTTGCGGGTTGGGGAGTTGCTGGAGTTGCCCCTGTCGGGCTATCGTTTAGTTAGTTTGGCGGCTTGTGAAACGGCGATGGCGGGCCAGACGTCGATTACGACGGACTATGTGGGACTCAGTAGTGGCTGGCTGATGGCGGGGGTGTCGTTGCTGTTGAGTACTCTCTGGACGGTGGAGTCGGCGGCGAGTCTGCTGTTGACGCTGAGGTTTTATGACCAGGTTCTGGGGGGAGTCCCGGAACCCCTGGCCCTAGCGGAGGCCAAACGCTGGTTGTCGGGGTGTGATGTGGCGGGGGTGCGGGCGTTCTATGAGGCGGAATTGGACCGGTATGGGCCGGATGATGAGCGGGTTCGTCCTTTCCTGTTGGACCAATTGGATTCTTTGGAAGGAGAAGACCCCCAGGCGCAACTTTATCGTCATCCTTATTATTGGGCCGCGTTTACGTTAACTGGAGACACGACATTATGAATCCTCTGACTTGCTTAACTCTCAAGGCGTTTCTGGCGGCGGTTTGTTCTCTGGAGGCGTCTCTCCCGGAGGAGGTTCAGGGGGAGATTGGCCGGGTGGCCCAAACTGGGGAGTATGATCGGTTGGATGGGATTGCCCGCAATTGTCCGCAGTTGCAAGCCAACTATCGTAAAGCCCGCAAAGTCTTACATCGCCCCAGTCAGGAACGCAATAAGGGGGCGGATTTTCTCCCGGATGAGACTCCTGACCCCCTCAATACGGAAACGGAAAATTTCGCGCGAAATATTGAGGAGTTGAAGGATATGCAGGCGCTCTTGGACAAGATTGAGGCGGAACTTCGGGGAACGGAGGGGGATGAGTCGGAGGTTCCTGAGACGATTCAGCGGGTTCTGGCAGCGGAGGACTGTTTTGCGATCGCCCGCCAACTCTTTCCCTATCGTCCTTTAGCTTAACTGTGATTGTTGCCCCCGTCTAGCCCCCCGTTAGCGTCATGTGCTATGGATGAACAGGATTGTCTGCGATTTCTCACCCTGGACCGCTTTCTCTATGTCTTGCCGGAGTCAGCCGCTGAATCAGCTTCAGAGTCAGGGAAAACCGCCCCCCCTCGGGAGTTTCCCCCGGCTGGAAAGTTACCATCTCCACTAGATGGTTATATTAGATGCCAAGAAATTCAAGATAGTCAACTGGTCCAAATTGACTGTTCTGGGAACCCGTCGCAGGAGGTGAAACCGTTTCAAGACCTGGTAACTCTCCAAAAAACGGTTCTTCACTATAGTGAGACTCTGGATAACCCGTCTCAGGGAAATGTGGAGTCAAGTTGGTTGGTTTGGGGACAATTGATGGTAGAAGAACAGTCCCCGCTGGGGTTGGCTAAAACCATCTGTACTCAGTTTAATTTTAAGGGAACTTGTCCCAATTGGCAAGTGGATTTAATTGCCAAGGGTCGTCTTTTGGGGGCGACGTTGTATGAACTCTGGTGTCCACCCCAGGGAGACGGGGAGGAACCAGGCTATCATCTATTAATTTGTTTGTTTGATTGTCATTGGCAGAAAGGTGAGCTACAAAAGCGGGTGGGTGGTTTGTTGAAACATTGCCAGTTTTTGTTTTTATACCACCATAAAGTGGTCTGGGCGTTTCAGAACAGTCGCCGCTTGCGGGAGTCGTTACAACAGCCATCTCGTATGGTTCCCCAGGTGACGAATCAGAGTTTAGCCCGCTTGGAAACGTCGGCGCTGAATTTGACGGAGTTACAAGACCATTTGCGGCAAAGTTTGACGGTTTTGGCGGTGTATGGGACGCAGCTTAATTATTTGCAGGAACAACGCTATACGATAGAAATCAATTTGGAGAATTATGATAAACGGGTTCTCAAATTGGCTGGATTGGGGGCAGAGTCTGGTTCAAAAGCACCTGAGGAGGAGGTTCGGGGATGGCAAGGTCAAGATGGGTCTTTGTTTTTAAACAATTTTAGTCAGTTTGCTCGGGAAAAGTATTTGCGGCAAATTGAGCGGGATTATAGTAGTTTAAGCCCAGGGTTACTGCTAGTTGAAAACTCGATTAAAGCGGTTGAAAGTCTCAATCAAATTGAACAAACTCGCAGCGATCGCCGTCTGAATACAACCCTCACCATCGCCAGTGTCGGGGTGGCGACCAGTGCGGTGGTGGCGACGGTGGTGGTGGCTGAACCGCCCCCCAATCGCGATCGCCTGGAGTTTCACGTGACCACCATTATCGGGAGTTTACTGCTGGGGGGATTGATGAGTGTTTTGGCTTGGAAACTCTGGTTTAAGAAGGGTTAAAAACGGGGTATTCTGGATATGGGGTGGAATTTGTTGCAGGGGATAAAAATTGTAGGGGCGAAAAATTGTAGGGGCGAAAAATTGTAGGGGCGAAAAATTGTAGGGGCGAAAAATTGTAGGGGCGAAAAATTGTAGGGGCGAAAAATTGTAGGGGCGAAAAATTTTTCGCCCCTACTAAACCCAGAAGACCCTAAAAACGCCAAACCCAGGAGTCAGGAAAGATGACTTAATAAGGTATCTCGCATGATGTTGACGGGAACCGGTTTCGAGGTGAAGGGTTGCGTCCATAGGCTTAAGGCCGCTGCACCCTGTTGGACGAGCATTTCTGTACCATCGATCGCCCGTAACCCTCTTTCCTGAGCCAGTTGTAAGAGCTTCGTGGGACGGGGGGTATAGATGAGGTCATAGACAATGCTATCACGACCGAGCTGAGCGACATCGGCGGCGGAGAGGGGACTGCGATCGCCATCGACTCCCATCCCGACTGGGGTGGTGTTGACCAGCAGATGGGTTTGAGGTAGTAATTCTGGTAAACTCTGCCAAAGATGGGGGGTTAGCTGGACTCCAAGACTCGAAGCCTGCCAACTCTCGGCAAA
>SMDP01000025.1 GCA_012911965.1 Geitlerinema sp. P-1104 | reverse complement strand
GGGCGATCGCCCACCCCGGAGCTAGAATTTCCGGGTCATGAGGCCAGGCTCAAGCTTGCAGGGGTTACCCAGAGCCGCGCTCAGCCTCTAGTCAGCTTCGGCTAAGTTGCGGCAGTTTGCCAAGAAATCTTAACCCGATCGACCGAAAAGAGAGGCCAAGACAGCCGATCAGCTCGATAAATATCCAAATTAGCTGACATTTTGGGGACCTGAGGACGCTCTAACTCGTTTTCAGTATGGAGGTTTGTCTTAAGACAAGTTAAAGAGCCTGTGCCACTTTCTAGAGATTGATCTACCATTCCCTGTAGATAGAAGCAGATACGATCCGGCCTCAGTCTTTGGCCGGCAGAGGGGTTACCGCTAGCCCAACTGTCTCGAGTCGTATCACGGGTTGCACCACTTGTCGTATCAATTTGGTTATCACGAACTGATCGTCAAGTCATCCCACCGCTAAAATCGCAGCATTAAACCCGTAGAGGAGTCTTCATGAAAGTTGCAGTTGCCAAAGAAATCGAGGTCGGGGAGCGCCGCGTTGCACTCATTCCCGATATCGTTGCTCGGCTGACCAAAAAGGGACTCGATATCTCGGTCGAAGCCGGGGCTGGTGAGGGATCGTTTTTTCCTGACTCGGCCTATGAAGCCGCTGGTGCCAAGATCGTCTCAGATTCGAGTCAAATTTGGCAGGGAAACGATGTGCTGTTGAAAGTTGCTCCCCCGACTCCTGAGGAAGTCGAACGCCTCAGCCCGGAAACAACCCTGATAAGTTTCCTCAATCCCTTGGCCAACGCTGAACTGATGCAGCAGATTGCCCAGCGAGGGGTGACGGCGTTGAGTATGGAGTTAATCCCCCGTACCAGTCGTGCTCAAAGTATGGATGCGCTCTCATCTCAGGCTGGGGTGGCGGGTTACAAAGCCGTTCTCCTAGGAGCTGAGGCGTTACCCAAGTTCTTTCCCATGTTGACCACCGCTGCCGGCACAATCCGTCCAGCTAAGGTCTTTATCGTTGGGGCTGGGGTTGCGGGCCTACAGGCGATCGCCACCAGCCGCCGTCTGGGAGCTGTCGTCGAAGCCTTCGACATCCGTCCAGCGGTGAAAGAGGAAGTTCAAAGCCTCGGTGCTAAGTTTGTTGAGGTCGAACTTGAAGAAGAGACCGTCGCCAAAGGGGGCTACGCTAAAGAAATCTCAGAAGCGTCCAAACAGAAAACTCAGGAGGCCATCTCCAATAGCGTCGCCCAAGCTGATGTGGTGATTACCACCGCCCAGGTTCCAGGCAAAAAAGCCCCTCGCATTATTACCGATGACATGATTGCTCGGATGCGTCCGGGATCAGTGGTGGTGGATTTAGCGGCACAACAGGGAGGAAACTGTGAAGGAACTGAAGCCGGTGCTCATGTGGTACGTCATGGCGTGACCCTCATTGGCCCGGTGAACTTACCCTCGACTATGCCGGTTCACGCCAGTCAGATGTACGCCAAGAATATTTCGACGTTCTTGGACTACCTGGTTAATGATGACCAGTTGAATCTAGATTTCGAGGATGATATCCCCGAAGCTACCTGTGTCACCTTCAAAGGCGAAATCCGCAACGAGCGGGTTCGTCAGGCCTTGGGCGTGACCTCGGTGGCTTAAGGGGTCCTCATCCCGAACAAATGCGCTCTCGTGTAGTACCAGACTGGATTGTTCCAGAGGAATTTTGACATGACTGACCCGATTATTGCTGCACTGTTTATTTTTGTCCTCGCCTCCTTTGCCGGATTCGAGGTCATCAACAAAGTGCCGCCTACTTTACATACCCCCTTGATGTCAGGAGCGAATGCCATTTCCGGCATTGCCCTGTTAGGGGCCATCGTTGTGGCGGGCGATCGCGATTGGAACGTGACCGTCATTCTCGGACTCGTGGCCGTCGTCTTCGCCACAATTAACGTCGTTGGTGGCTTCCTCGTCACTGACCGTATGCTGCAAATGTTCAAGAAAAAAGAGGCTAAAGCATGAGCGACTTTTTGCCAACTGGCATTCAATTGAGTTATCTGGTTGCCGCATCCCTGTTCTTCGTCGGCTTAAAACGCCTCGGTTCACCGGCAACAGCTCGTCAGGGCAATCGTCTCGCATCTCTGGCGATGCTTGTGGCGATTGTAGCAACCCTACTGGATCGTCAGGTTCTCAACCACCAGATGATTTTACTGGGGATCGCCATCGGCTCTGTGATTGGAGCGATTACTGCCCAAAGGGTAGCGATGACCTCGATGCCGCAACTGGTCGGCTTGTTTAATGGCTTAGGTGGTGCTGCCTCCGGCTTAGTCGCGATGGCTGAGTTTTGGCATTACTTCGACCTCACCGCTGAACCGAACGCGGGTTCAACGATCACGGTGATGTTAGGGGTTCTGATTGGTGGTGTCACCTTTACTGGCTCCCTGATTGCCTTTGCTAAACTGCAAGGGCTAATCTCCGGGTCTCCCATTACCTTTCCCCTGCAACAGCCTTTTAATGCGGCGTTGCTGGCGAGTTTTCTCATTGGTAGTGGCTATCTAATCGCTACCTCGCCGACCCCCTCTCTGTTCTTAGGCTTGGTGGCCATTGCGCTGGTTTTGGGGATTATGTTTGTGATTCCCATCGGTGGCGGTGATATGCCGGTGGTCATCTCTCTGCTCAACTCCTTTTCTGGGTTAGCGGCGAGTGCGGCTGGGTTTGTGGTAATGAACAATATGCTCATTATCGCTGGGGCCCTCGTCGGTGCGTCGGGGATTATTCTGACGGTGATCATGTGTAAAGGCATGAACCGTTCCCTCACCAATGTTTTATTTGCAGCCTTTGGTACCGGCGAAAGTGGCGGTACAGCGACAGCAGGCGGTGGCAGTCAAGGGGAGAAAGTGGTTCGCAACATTGACCCCGAAGAATGCGCCATGATGCTCGGTTATGCTCGTTCTGTGGTGATTGTCCCCGGCTATGGGATGGCTGTGGCTCAAGCGCAACACTCGATTCGTGAACTGGCTGATCAGCTCGATAAAATGGGGGTTGAGGTCAAGTATGCGATTCACCCTGTGGCTGGACGGATGCCGGGTCACATGAATGTGTTATTGGCAGAAGCCAATGTCCCCTATGATGCGCTCTATGATATGGACGACATCAATCCTCAGTTTGAGGAAACGGATGTGGCGTTAGTGATTGGCGCCAATGATGTGGTCAATCCCTCGGCTGAAACTGAGAAGGATAGCCCCATTTATGGGATGCCGATTATTCAGGTCGATCGCGCCAAACATGCGATCGTCATCAAACGGGGTCTGAGTACCGGGTTTGCGGGGGTCGATAATGAGTTGTTCTACCGCGACAAAACCATGATGTTATTTGGCTCCGCCAAGGATATGGTCTCGAAGCTGGTTGCTGAAGTGAAGCAGCTCTAAAATCTCAGTTGTCTTGAATGACCCAGTTTTTTTAGGGTCTTCAGGATAGAAACTTTCAGTAGGGGCGACATATGTGTTACCCCTACTGAAACGGGTATAATTTGCTATAAACTCGCTGTATCACCTTGAAATCTGAAGACCTATCTATTGATTTTTATAGGTTTTATCTTTAATAATTTTCTTCTTAATACATAGCTCTCATTGATTCTCTAGTCTTAATTTATGGTACCTCCCTGGTTTAATTCTCAAACCGTTGGCGATGTTTGGCGAGTTCCCTATGGCGATCGCGCCCAAGATGCTCAAAAATGGCAACAACAGCATCAGATTACAGCGGCTTGTGAGGATAAGCAGCGCATTGGCTTACTGTTAATTGATGTCCAAAATACGTTTTGTATCCCTGACTTTGAACTCTTTGTCGCTGGACGAAGTGGTAAGGGCGCGGTTGAAGATAACCAGAGACTTTGCCAATTCATCTATCGTCATTTGGGACAAATCACCGAGATTATCCCCACCCTGGATACCCACAGTGCCTTGCAGATTTTTCACCCCGCCTTTTGGGTCAATGATGTCGGAGAGCATCCAGCCCCGATGAGTACCTTAGACTTAGCTGAGATTGAGGCAGGAACCTGGCGTATTAATCCAGAGATTGTTCCCCTATTGCCCGTTGAAATTGATGCCGAAGCCTATGCCCGTCATTATGCCCGGCAATTGACCCAAGAGAGTAAATATCCCTTGACGATTTGGGCCTACCATGGCATGACCGGCGGCATTGGCCATAGCTTAGTGGCCGCCGTTGAGGAAGCTTGTTTTGTGCATAGCTTAGTCCGCCGTAGCCCCACCCGGTATGAACTTAAGGGATATCACCCTTTAACGGAGAATTACTCAGTCTTAAAACCCGAGGTGCGAACTACCCCTGACGGTCACGTGATTGGCCAGAAAAACACGGCCCTCATTGAGCATCTTCTCAGCTTTGACAAGCTTATTATCGCCGGACAAGCTAAAAGTCACTGTGTCGCCTGGACGGTTCGGGACTTATGTCAAGAGATTGGCGATCGCCACCCGGATCAGGCGCAGACCATCGCCCAACGAGTCTATCTCCTCGATGACTGTACCTCTGCCGTGGTGATTCCAGGTGCAGTGGACTTTACCGAACCCGCTGAAGCGGCTTTTGCTGAGTTTGCCGCTATGGGGATGCAGCGAGTTTCGTCTCAATCCTCCTCAGACTGGCTGCCTTAGACCACTGGCCAGGTCAAAACCCAAGGGTGAGTCCGGCCGCCTCTAAGCCAACCACAAATAGCACCAACGTGGCTAGACTGCCGATGATAAACGAGGCAGACCGCAAAAGCGGCGCATTAAAGATATAACAGGCAGAATACAAAATACGAGCGGCTAAGAAGACTAACGCTGTCCAAGTTGTGGTGGCTGACCCTCCATGGGTGATATAGACGATCAAGGCTGCTGCCGCAAACGGTAGGAACGTTTCAAAGGAGTTCTGATGCGCCCAAGTGGCCCGTTGTGCATAAGCCGGAAGGCGATCAAACATCGCCCGAGGGGCAGCTAGATCATAGCCGACCCGAAAGCGAGCATAGCCCACGAGAAGATACGGCAGATAAATCAATGCTGCCGCGATCGCGATCGCCAACAGCAAGATTAGCGAGTCAGACCATTGGATTAACATCACGAGACTCAAGTCTAAGGCATCAATCGAAATAAAACAGCGTCACAATTTTACGCTGGTCTTCCGCATCTCGGCAGGTTTGCAGCAAGGTATGACTATCATGGAAGGCAAAGCAAATCAACTGCTGACAGCGGCTAATGATCTCCAGGTTGCAGTTGGCACTGGCTTCGGCAAGGGACAACTCATCATGTTCTGGATGTTCTACCAGGTGCATGACTTGATCGAGTTGTTTGCGGGACTCCTTCCCTTGACGCTTTAAGCTTTGCGGAAGAATCACGGTCAACTGATTGGGATCAGCACGCATGGCGCCGCGAATGGCAGCAGAGTTAGTGCCGGTTGCTCCTGAGGTGATCAGGCGATTTCCTCCTAAGACCAGGGCGTAACTCATCACCTCAATTAGATGTTGATGAGTGATAGGAACATGACGCGACCCGAGAATCGCGATGCGTTTGGAACCGGACTGCTGAATGGCAGCCAGCTCTTGTAGAAAAACGTCAACTTTCTCGGAAGTCTCTGTAGTTTGACTCAAAGACAGTACGACGGGAACTGAACGACGCAAGTATTGTAACAGACAGAACGCTTTTGCGGGGGAGAAGGTGAAAGAAGGCAATAGGGGGGAACAGGCAATAGGGGGGAACAGGCGATAGGCAATAGGCAATAGGGGGGAGAGTCACATAGGATAGGCGTACCACTGCTGCGGTACGCCTGAGGGGGGCGGAGGTAGTGAACTATCTCTGAGATGGGTTTTGGCCTCTGTCGTCCGATGTGACGACTCTCGTGAAGTCCATCTCCCTAGGCTGGAGCCTTTAACTCGAGTAGGTTCAGGAGCCGGTCAATATTCAAATGCTCTTGGGCCATCTGATAGATATAGTCCAGCTTCATCGGTTCTCGGACGGGTGTACGGCCAAACATGGCATCGAGAATTTCGACGGTGGTTAAGGTATCTCGTTCGACGGAGATGACCGGGATTTCCACCTCTTCGGCTCGACTCAGAACCAAATCACTCGGGGTTAGGTGATGTCCCGTGAGAATGAGACAGTGAGTGGCGGTCTCCAAGGCGGCGAGTTGGATATCCGCGCGATCGCCCCCAGTCACAATGGCCGTATTGACGCTTTGCTGAAAGTACTTCACGGCTGAGTTAACGCTCATGGCACCGATCTGGATACTCTCAATCATCAAGTCCAGACGTTCTTTGCCACAAAGGACCTCGGCGTCGAGATTTTTGACTACATCCTCGACACTGACACTACGCAACAAAGCACTATGGGGTAGGATTCCTACCACCGTAATGCCCGACTGTTCTAGAAAGGGTTGTACGCGAGTTTGAACTTGGTCTAACTCCTCCGTGGGAACATTATTGAGGATGATTCCTAAGGGGCGATCGCCCAACTGAGCTTTGGCCGACAGAACTCGATCAATGGTCAACATTGAGTCATAGCGAACCACCAACAAGACCGCAGCATCAACCCGTTGGGCAAGTTGTGGCAGAGATAACCCAAAGCTGCGTCCCTCCGATAAGCTAGTGGGTCCTTCCCACATCACTAAATCCACATCGGGGATCGGCAAGCCTTGAACCAGGCCCATATAATCCGTGGCATCTTGTCCTTGCAGCCGTTTGGCCAACATCTCCGGCGATAAGGTCAACACTGGAGATTGCACGCGATCGCCGCTGAGATTCAACTGTTGAGCGATAAAATCTACCTCTGCCTGAATTGGCTTTGGCTCCTCAGATGAGGTGCTAGCCGGAGCCAAGGGTTGCCCAATGGCGAAGTCAAGACCGGTTGTTTGCAATTGATGCCCCAGTCCCAAGAGACTAGAGGTTTTACCGCTACAGGGTTCAATCGACCCAACGATTAGATATTTGGGGGGGTTCGGCACGCTAGACACTCCTTTTCCATGCTGTGAGATGACTGTAGACAGAACTCACCGTCACCGTGTTCACTCTTCAATCTACTGTGAGCCGTCAAACTTCATAGTAACTGTATCAAGGGTGACCTTCCCCAGATTTCTAGGTTCTCACCCGTTGGCCATCAACATCGCCAGATCCGGTGGATTTACGCCGGTCACAGTAGTTTGAGCCTACTCATCTACATCTAAAAGCTTGTGATAAAAGCCCTTCGAGAAATCAACAACCCGATACTTCTTGAAGATAATCAGCAGTTCGATGACGAAATTAATAAACTCATAATTGGCCATGGTGGTCTCGTAGCTCAAATCAGCGTTGCCGTCGAACTGCAAGCGGCAGCGGGTGGGATCAGCTGGCAAACTTGAGACATTCCAGGTCGCCACAAAGGGAATATTCTTGCCCCCCTCAATACGACGCTCTCCTTCGAGGTTGCCTTTCTCGTACAGGCCAATGGCCAACGGCAGGGCGCTGCGTTGATTATTGGTCTTATAGTAAGGAAGGTAGACCATCACCTTCGCTTTAGGAGCGGGTTGCAGATTTTCCAGTGACATAGTACGAGACTAAATAGGTAACGTCTTGTGGGATTGACAGGACTGCGCCAATGCACCATCCATCATTTTGACATTCCCGATGAATTTCTCCCTAGAGAGCGTCAAATCTGATCTTGGGCATGACTTTAAGATATTTTGAGACTGTAGCCCCAAAACCGGGGTTATTGCCATTTTGAGTGAGAACGCAGCACAACGACCCCCAACTATGCCGGTAAATTTTTGGTTTGATCGCAATCCCTCTCAACTCTGGGAACCCCTAACAACGATTTTGTCCGATCGCCCCTTGGACAAAGTGGACTCAGTCTCCTCCGCGCCCACCCTGGCCTCATCCTATCGTGGCTATGCGGGACGACGAGGTAAAGCCGCTGTGCTCTTACTCCTGATTTGGGGAGGGGTCATGGGTCTACATTTCCTATCTTGGGGGATCTGGGTCGTGTGGGGACTCACCGGCCTAGTGGGGGTTCATGGTCTCAGGACGATTCTCTCCTCGGCTCCGCGTCGTCAACTGACATCCATCGCCAGCGATACCCCACTCCCCTATGTCTCATTTCTGATTCCTGCCAAAAATGAGGAGGCGGCCATCGCTCCCTTGATTGAGATGTTAGATCAACTGGACTATCCGGGCGATCGCTATGACATCTGGGCCATCGACGACAACAGCAGTGATGGAACCCCAGAACTCCTTGATCGTCTCAGTCAACAGTATGAGCGCCTACAAGTCTTACATCGTGATCACACCGCTCGCGGCGGCAAATCCGGCGCCCTCAATCAAGCGGTACAACTAGCCCAGGGTGAGATTATTGTCATTTTCGATGCCGATGCCCAGGTGAGTTCAGACTTCCTCTGGCGGGTGTTGCCCCTATTCCAGCGCGATCGCATCGGAGCCGTCCAAGTTCGTAAGGTCATCAGCAATGCCCGCGATAACCTCTGGACCCAAGGACAACGAGTGGAAATGATTTTAGATGCCTATCTACAAGAACAACGAGTTGCCCTCGGCGGAATTGGCGAACTGCGAGGGAACGGACAAGTCATTCGACGTAGCGCCCTAGAACGCTGCGGGTACTTCAACGAAGAAACCATTACCGATGACCTAGACTTAACCCTGCGACTCCATCTCGATCGGTGGGATATTGATTGTGTCACCCTACCCACCGTCCGGGAAGAGGGCATCACCGAGCCACTGGCCCTATGGCATCAACGCTCTCGTTGGGCCGAAGGAGGCTATCAACGCTATCTCGACTATTGGCGACTCCTGTGCGGTCGGCGGCTGAGTTTGTCCAAACGCCTCGATTTACTGGTCTTCCTGTGGATTCAATATCTCCTACCCACAGCCGCCTTACCGGATTTACTCCTGTCCTTGGCGCGAACTCGCCTGCCCCTGCTTAGCCCCATGACCACCTTAACGATTAGTCTCTCCCTAGTCTGGATGGCCCTAGGCTTACGACGGGTGAATCGTCAAGAAGGCAAACAGCAGCCTTTGCCCCTACTGCTACGAGATACCCTCCAGGGAACCCTGTATATGCTGCATTGGCTCTTGGTGATGGTCGCCACCACCGCCCGCATAGCTGTTCGCCCCAAACGGCTCAAATGGGTCAAAACCGTTCACCGAGGCGTACAGGAGTCCCCTTAAAGTTCAAAGTCTAGGTCATCGTCTAAATCCACTACATTGCCATTAAAAAACTGGGCAAACTGTTGAGCGACCTGATTGAGCTTTTCAGCTTCCCAACTGTCCTCAGCCTCTTGAGGCTCAACAGCGGCAGCCATCGCTCCTGGCAGAGTAGAATTTGCAGAACTCGGACCGTGATCCTGGGAGCCGGGGATGGTCTCCCCAGTCAGGCTCTCTTGAGAATGACCATTACTCTCTCTGGGAGCCGTCTCCGGTGGCCGGCTATCCCTGGATGCTGACTCCCAGGGAGGAGCATCTACCGTCATCGTGCCTCTAGCCGGCTCAGAGGAGGGGTGAGTGGCGGGCTGATGGGTGGCAACGGCAACGGGTGCAGCAGACTCCCTAGGAGCCGGGGAGGGTGGCAAGGCTTGGGGATGAGGGGCGACCGAGCCGCTAACTGGTCCTTGGCCGGAGCCAATCTTGACGCGGATGGTGGTATGTAAGGTGTTTTGGAACGCCGCTTCAATGTCAGGAACTTTAGTTTCTGCCATTTTAATCAGGGCTTTGGGTACGCCAATCTGGGCGGTTTGACCATCAAAATTGAGCAAACGCCCTTGTTGGCGTAGGAGTTCTCGGGTCGCCCGGAATTCGATGTTTTCGAGGACTTGCTGCCAAACTTGGGGCAGATTATGGGACTCGGGGGCTGCGGGGGCGCTGTCTGGCGGGGGTGAGGGACTAGGGGGGGCGGACTCTTGGCCTCTGGGGTTGGGCACAGGGGAGTGCGGGACGGCTCTGGGTTGAACGGGAGTTTGAGGAGCTGGGCTGGGGGTAACGGCGGGTTGAACGGGAGCTTGAGGAGCTGCCATAGGAGCGACAGCCGCCACAGGAGCCATCGGTGTTGACGGGGGGTGGGGGGGGGACAGGGGAGCCTGAGATGTGGCGGTTTGGGACGGTTGTAAGTTAGCCGGAAGTAACCCGAGCAACGTGACTTCTAGCCAGAGGCGGGGTTGGGTGGTATTGCGAACCTGACTATCACAGGCCCGTAAATGCTGGGAACCGGCCAGAATGAGTTGTTCGTCCCATTGCTGGGCGAACTGACAGAGGGCCTCCCAGGTTTGAGCGGTTACGGCGACGAGATCGTTACGTTGGGGGGCGGTTTTGGCGATGAGTAAATCTCGATAGAAGGCGGCGAGATTTTGCATGACAATGGGGGGTTCTCGTCCGCGATCGAGGAGATAGCGACAGTGTTCTAAGACCTGTTGGGGATTGTTTTGGGCGATCGCCTCGAGTAAGGTCAGCAAATCCCGTTCGGGGACGGCACCGACTAAATCCCAAACTCGCTCGACGTCGATTTCTTCGGGTAATAAGCTCAGTTGATCGAGGACGCTTTCGGCATCCCGTAATCCGCCCTGAGCCAGTTGCGCAATTAGGGTAATGGCCTCATCGGTGATGGCGATGGTTTCTTGCTCGGCAATATAGCGCAAATGCCCGGTCATCGCATCGAGGGGAATGCGCCGATAGTCAAACCGTTGACAGCGAGAAATAATGGTGGGTAAAACTCGCTGTGGATCGGTGGTTGCGAGGATGAAGATAACGTGAGCTGGAGGTTCTTCTAGGGTTTTTAGGAGGGAGTTGAATGCCGCTGTGCTGAGCATATGGCATTCGTCAATAATGTAGACTTTGTAACGGGCTTGTACCGGGGCAAATTGGGCCCGTTCAATGAGTTCTCGAATGTTATCAACGCCGGTGTTACTGGCGGCGTCAATTTCAATGACATCGAGGGCTGAGCCTCGGGCAATGCTACGGCAGGCTTCACAGGTTCCACAGGGGGTTTCGGTGGGGCGATCGCTGGTTAGACAATTCAGGGATTTGGCGAAAATACGGGCGCTGGATGTTTTCCCAGTTCCCCGAGGCCCGCAGAATAGGTAAGCCGGGGCAATCCGTTCCTGGCGAATGGCATTGGTTAGGGTACTGGCGATCGCCGACTGTCCAACAAGATCGGCAAAGGTGGCAGGACGATATTTGTGGTGTAAAGGCTCATAAACCACGGTTGCAAACTAGGTAAAGACTGGGTGAGAACACTGAACGGTTAACCCTAGGAATTCCAAGGCAATTTCTAGGGGTCTGACTGGTTTTAGTTGGGCTAATGTTTTAACCCATTTAACGGAACTAAAATAAGAGTTATTGCTATAACTTCATTATACGATGTCTGCGGACATTTGTAATACCATTTTTGAAAATCTTTGCCAGATAGACAACACCGAGGAGGGTGACCACCACTTCGACTATTGCTCAGTGACCCGGGTTCGCCCCTACAGACATCTATGGCACAATTTTTGCAAAATGGTATAAACTTATGGCAACCAAAAATAATGCCTCCTAAACGCCATGATAGAGTTGGGGGTAACTCAAATTATCATGACGTTACTGGAGGCTTTTCAACTCAGAAAATTAACCGCAGCTTTAGGGGTTACTCAACATTCAATTTAATTTCATGGTCTTTAAGTTGATTTTGCAACCATTGGGCAAAAAACCGCTCTTCGAGTTGCTTGCGCAGATCCCCTTCATAGGCGGCAGGTAATACTTGCTCCACCCGTAGAATCGTATAGCGTCCTTCCACTTCCAGAGGGCCAATAATATCCCCGGCACTATGTCCGGCTAACTGGCCACGAATTTCCGGCGGGAGTTGTCCCATTTGCAGGGTTCCCATCAATCCCCCAGCCGAACTATCATTAGTCACAGAATGCTGTTTAGCCAACGCCTCAAACGTCGCTGTCCCGCTGGTTAGTTGCTGCTGAACCTCATTAGCGAGGGCTTGAGCTAAGACAACAATCCGCGACAAAATAATCCGATCTAATGCCGCTTTATTTTCGTTGAAATACTTGCGAGACTCCTGGCTAATTTCCTTTTGTTTGAGCAATTCCACTCGCAAGGATTCCGAGACTCGTTTTTGAAACGACTCATAGGTTAACCCTTGTGATTTGAGCCATTCTTCAAAGCGAGTCGGGTCTGTCAGTTTATTCTGAACCCGGAAATTCACGATCGCCTGTTCAATTTGTTGAGGTTCCACCGCAATATCCAAGCGGTGACTTAAGGTTTGCTCAATGATATGGCGGTAGAGAATCCGCTGGATGAACTTCGGGAGATCCCCGGTGGTATTGAGATAACCAATGGCTTGTTTTAGAGAAATCGCCTGGTCATCGATGGTAATGAAATTTTCAGTCATAATCTCTAGCTGTAATGTGAACAGGGGCAACCCCCCAGATTCTCTGATACCTTAGGAAAGCCCTGTCATCAGACCAATCGGGTTAATGGGACAGACATCTAATCTCGACCTATCTCGACCTATCCGATGCCAGTCGCCCATGATATTGACTGACATCACCAAGTCAGAGGTTCCCTCGATCGCACCTTAACGCAATCTTCCCCACGGACAACAGAAGCCGGGTCCAGAACTCTGGCACAATGGCCGGATGAATCTGATGGTCCTCAAACCTGCCCATGGCGATCGCCCCTTCCTCTCTCCTATCATCCCTGCAAGGGGGACTGATTGTATCCTGTCAAGCTCCGGCTGACTCTCCCCTTCATGTTCCCGAGATTATTGCCGCGATGGCAGAAGCCGCTGTCAATCAGGGGGCAACAGGGATTCGGGTGGATAGTCCCGCTCATGTACGAGCCGTGCGTCAGCGATTACCCACAATTCCTATCATTGGCTTATGGAAACAAGTCTGTGCTGACAGTGAGGTTTACATTACCCCTCAATTCCATCATGCCGAAGCCATTGCCCAAGCTGGGGCAGATATTATTGCCCTCGACGCCACCGAGCGGCCTCGTCCCCAGGGGGAAACTTTAGCCGAGATTGTGCAACGAGTCCAGGACAACTTGGCCCTGCCCATCATGGCCGATATTGATCGCCTAGAGGCGGCCAGAATCGCGCAACAGCTTGGGATTGAGATGATCGGCACGACGCTCTACGGCTACACCAACGCCACCCTTGAGCAATCACCGCCGGCCTGGAACCTCCTGCAAACGTTAGTTGAGGAGCATCTCGGCTTTATTATCTGTGAAGGGGGAATCAACTCCCCAGAGATGGCACAACGGGCCATGGCCTTAGGGGCCAATGCGGTGGTCGTCGGCACCGCGATTACGGGGATTGATATCTTAGTTCAACGCTATCACCGAGCCATACTGAAACAGTAGGCGCACCGATTTGACGGTACGATGGAAAGCAGCCCCCTGTGATGTGGGGTCGCAGCATTGTGGTGAGTAATCATGCTAGGGATAGTCAAGCAACCAATTCTTGTGTTTGGTCTGGGAGCCTCAGGAGCCTTATGGCTTTTTGATAGTTTAGGGAATCGCTTTACCGATTTCGGAGACTGGGGGGTTTGGGGACTGATCATTGTCGGGATAGCCCTGTGGCGGCTCGGCGGCCGGCAGCCGGTCGCCTCTGCCGAGCCGTTGCCGAGCCAGTTTAATCGAGCGGAAGTGGAGCAGGCGTTAAGGCGAGTTCGCAGTAATTTAGAGGTGTTAGCGGCTGAAACCGACTCTTCCTCATCTCTGGAGCGGTTTCAGGAGCGCCTGGAGGCTCTAGCGCAAACCGACGAGAGCCGCCCCCTCAGCATTGGCGTGACGGGCCGTAAAGCGGTGGGAAAAACGGCCCTGGTGCAAGCGTTGCAGAGGCAACTGGCCCAAGGCTCAACCCTAGATGTCCAGATTCAGGACTTACCGTCCTGTCTCCAGCGCGAGGATGTGGCCCTACTAGCGCAAGCTCAACAGGCCGATATTCTCTTACTGGTGACCGATGGGGATATCCGAGAATCCGAGTTAGAGTGGGTCCAGAGGATTACCGCCACGGGACAAGCCCTGCTGTTAGTGTGGAATCAAAGCGATCGCCATCCTCCCCAACAGCAGGCCCAGATTTTAGGTCGGATTCGCCAACAAGCTGAACCCTACTTAAGGGGCGATCGCATTCTGGCCATTGCTGCGGCCCCAAGTCCCATTGAAGTTCGCCACTATAAAAGCGATAACAGCATCGAAACCTCCACCACTACACCTGCCCCAGAACTGGCCTCGCTCAGTGAATGTTTAGAGACTTTGCACGGGGATGCCCCCAGTCTCATCTGGGCCACCACCTACCGCGCCGCTCAATGCCTGCGGGCCGAAATTCGCCAGGAGATCAATCGCCTGCGTCGTCAGCGGGCCCTGCCCGTGATTCGCCAGTCTCAATGGATTGCGGCGGCGGCGGCTTTTGGCAATCCCGTTCCCAGTTTAGATTTACTGGCCACTGCTGCGGTTAATGTGCAGTTAGTGATGAACTTGGGCAAAATTTATCAGCAAAAACTTTCCATCGAGCAGGCTAAGGTGGCTGCCAAAACCTTGGCTGAGGTGTTGGTTAAATTGGGGTTGGTGGAAGTCTCGACGCAGTTGGTGAGCGCCGCCTTGAAACAAAACCCCATCACCTTTGTCGCGGGTGGGGCCACTCAGGGCCTCAGTGCCGCCTATCTGACCCATATTGCGGGTTTGAGTTTGATTGAATATTTTGAGGACTGTGAGGAGATGACTCAAACTCATCCGGGAGGGGTCTTGAATGGGGAACGCTTTGCTGCGATCGTTAAACAGGTGTTTGAGACCAATCGCCGTAAGACCTTTATCCAGTCCCTGATTCGTCAAGCGGGCGATCGCTTTGCCACCAAAACAGCTTAACGTTTAGTTAAGATTTTGGGGTAAGAAACCCCCAAAACCCCTAGCCCTGAAGCCAAGGTTAAAGATGTCTAGGCAAATGGGTTCGGGCTGGAGGTTCGATCATTCGAACAGTCTTTGATTAAGGGTTGACACTTTAGATATTTTTTGTTACTATTGCTGAGCAACCTAAAAATTGAGTCTTGAGGGAATCGGCGTTCAACCACAGAACGGTCAAGAAAGAACGAGATAGACCAAACCCCCAAGCGCATCGTGGAGACTTCCGAGTTTTCTTTGACCAAATCCAGTTTTTACCCAGGATACACAGAATTATGTCAAGTCAAGTTACCGGAACCGTAAAATGGTTTAACGAAGAGAAAGGATTTGGTTTTATCACCCAGGAAAACGGGGGTCCTGATGTATTCGTGCATTTCCGGGCCATCCTGCAAGAGGGATTTAAAACCCTTGCCGAAGGTCAAAAAGTCCAGTTTACTGTTGAACAAGGACAGAAGGGCCCTCAAGCCCAAAACGTCACCCTACTCTAGAATCTCCTGTTAATCAGGTAGATAGATTCTCTGAAGCCCCGAATTTCGGGGTTTTTTGCGTTCTAGGGGGGGCAAGGCGAGATCCAGGACCGAGTGCGGTACAGTAGAGGGCGTTAAGTCTGCAAGTGTTGCTGCACAACGCTGTCCTTAGTCATGCCTTGGTTTGCCAAAATCGAAAGCGGTATTGTCAATAAGCCCACATTTGATCAATATGTTCCAGCTCATATTGACTATGTGAAACAACTCAACCGGAGGGGACATCAGGCCAAGAGTGGTTACTGGAACCGCCGAGGTGGGGGAATGTTGCTGTTTAAAGCTGAATCAATGCAAGAGGCGGAAGCCATTGTCCAGCAAGATCCTCTGGTTTTAAATAATTGTGTCACCTACGATCTCTATGAGTGGTGTGTTGTGGTGGAGGATTGACCTCATCTTTGAGTGGTTTTTCTCACGTTGGGGCCATTCAGGTGACAATCCCCGACCATTGAACGTATTTTTTCTGGGTACGACGATAGGAGAAAAACCGCTCAGTGTCTTGATAGGTACAATGGGGGGCGATGGCAATTTGTTCAGGGGCTAATCCCAGACGATAGAGTTGGTGTAAAATTGCCCGCCGCACATCAAGGCGAACTTTTCCAGCTTCGGTATCGGGGAGAACGGGAGTATCGTCAAATTCTGAAAGAGCGGCAATCATGGCTTCGGCTTCCTGGTTCGGGTTACCGGGGAGAAGTGTGGCGCCTACCTGCGCCGCTACATCCAGGGAGACTTGATAGACATCCCCCGAAATGGCAGGCCCGAGAGCGACTCGTAAATCGGCACTGTGGCTACCCCGATTCCAGAATTGGGCGATCGCCTCGGGGACGATTTTGGCCGCCGTTCCTCGCCAGCCGGAGTGAATGGCCGCCACCCGTCCTTGAGCGCGATCGGCAATCAACACCGGCGTACAGTCGGCGGTACAAACCCAGACAGATTCGTTGCTGCGATCGCTCAACAGTCCATCGGCCTGGGGGAGAGTTTCCTTGGCAGATGGCTCAACGATTGGTGTTAGAGAGCGGGTATCGGCGATCGCATTGCCATGAACCTGATGCGTCCGGTAGACTACAGCATCAGCCTTTAGCCCTTGAGCCAGAGTCAGCGGAGAATCGGGACGAAACTCTCGTGTGAAAAACCCGTGGGGAAACGGGTCAAGAAGACGACAGGTTAGATAGGATTTCCCCTGCCAAGTCTGCCATTGCCAAGCATCCATAGAACCTTTAAGGAGTTAAATAAAGATCAACTTGTGTGAGGAGCGATGGCACGTCATAGCAGCATTGAGATCAAGCGCCCATTGATAATGCCCGAGACCTCGATCTCCGCCGAGTTCTCTGATTATCAACTGTCGATTGTCTATTTTCTATGGCTATCTATGCCTCATCGTAGTTCAAATTGGAGCAACAGGTGTGATGGGTGAGACTCTACTGCTATCGAGTTCCCGGATTGAGGGGGCGATCGCCACCCTAGAACCGGCGTTAACAGACTATTTCCACATCACAAGCCACGATATCGTCTCCTCTACCAATCAACTCCTCTGGGAGCGCGTCGAATCCGGATGTGGGCCAGGAACAGTTATCCTGGCCTCGCGTCAAACATCAGGACGGGGACAACGGGGTCATCACTGGCTCTCGGAACCCGGAGGACTCTATCTGTCTGTGTCTGCCACCCCTGAGCTAGCAGCTCGGGATGGCTCTCAACTGACTTTAGCGAGTGCTTGGGGAATTGCGGTGAGCTTACAAGAGGCTGAGATTCCTGTCTCTGTGAAATGGCTCAACGACATTTTTTTGCAGGGCCGTAAACTGGGTGGGATTCTCACGGAAACCCGTCTTCAGGGCGATCGCATTACCACAGCCGTCATTGGCGTGGGGGTGAACTGGAGTAATCCAGTCCCGGATGTGGGGATTAACCTGCATGAGTTTTGGGCAAATCACCCGGAATCTCGGCGCTGTTCCTTGGAAATGTTGGCAGCTCGCGTTCTGGTTGGGATTGAGTGGGGACTGTATCGACTTCAGCATCGGGGCATCGAGACCATTCTCCCGGAGTATCAACAGCTCCTACAGGGAGATTGGGACCCGTCGTCGCTCTTGATGCCCCATCACGGCGAACCCTGACCGCAGGGACCTGTTGAGAGAGTCAAGTCCTCAACGAATCGATTAATGTACTAGGATGTCATTCGTGCGATCGCTTGTATCCTGGATCAAGATGACAGAGATCGCGATCGCCACTTACGGGGAGATATGCAAAAACGTTCCACTCATACACACCTTTCACTATCCTTATTGGGTCAAGGACTTGGCTGGCTAGGCAGCTTAAGTCTGTTCGGAAGCAGTTTGGTCTTTGCCAAAGGTCCTTATAACCCCGATCTGCACCTTCAGCAAAAAGTCCCGGACTACTCACCCAATCCCGTGGACTCAACCCCGGATTACGCCCCGGAGCCAGTGGCCCCTAGCCAAACCTATAGTCCAGAACCCGCTCCTATCTACCAAGAACCCGCAGCGGGATATCAAGATAACACCTACCAAGCGCCCGTAGAAGCGCCCGTAGAAGCGCCCCGAGCGACTCCAGAGCCAGAGCCTGCTCCTGAATCTCATCAAGGGGTATCTCCCGATGCTGTCTTTGAGAATCAGCCCCAACGAGAGGCCATCGCCCCCCCTGAACCTCTCAATCGGCCCCAACTTGATCGCCCCAACCTCTCACCTCAACATAGCTACATCGACGAAACTGACTACAGCCTAGGAGCCACCACCGCCCAAGACTCCCAAGTTGTAGTCTTTGAAGAACGCTCCACCGGTTGTGAAGCGCGGGTGAGTGGACGAGTGAGTGGACAGCTCTGTAACCCCCGTCCAGCCCAGTCTCAGCCCAGTCCAGGCAACAGTCTGCCACAACCACAGGTAGCCTCAGGCAGTCCGGCTCCGTCGCAACCTGGGGGGGGCGGCCAGGGGGCTGTAACCTATCGTCCTGGTCCAGCTAGCGCCCCATCGGGTTTTAGCGCCAGTTCTCAGTCCAGTGGGGGCGCTCAAGTGGCGAACAATGCCAATCGCCCCCCCTCCGTGAACGTGGATTATGCCCAAATGCGAGCGCAACTCTTACGAGACATGGCCGTTCAGCCCCTAGAACGGAGTTTCCGGGCCCGCGATCGCCGTCTCATCTTCCCCCTCTCTATTCCTGCTCCCATCAGTTCCTTCTTTGGTTGGCGACATCACCCCATCGCCGGGGTTCGTCGCTTCCACGCTGGAACTGACATTGCTGCCCCCACAGGAACCCCAGTCTTAGCCGCCTTTTCCGGTAAAGTGGCCACCGCCGAAATGCTAGGGGGCTATGGCTTAACGGTCATCCTCGAACATAACCAGGGAACGGCTGAAACGCTCTATGCTCACCTATCTCAACTCTTGGTGCGTCCCGGTCAAGAGGTCCGCCAAGGACAAGTGATCGGGCGTGTGGGCAATACAGGCTATTCGACCGGGCCTCACCTGCATTTTGAGGTTAAACAACTCACTGAACAGGGTTGGGTTCACCTCGATCCGGGCCTGCAACTGGAATTAGCTCTAGAAGAGCTGATTAACCAGATGCAAGTTGCGAGAGCCTCGGAGGGCGATTAGGAACGCCTCTAGTGAACCGGGTGTTGTCCATAAAAGGGTAGGGCTTGAGACCAGGACGGACGTTGTCCCGCCTGGTAGTCCTGCCATGCTAAGTCTAGGAGACTCGTCACCGACTGCGCGAGATCGTCTTCCTGGGCTTTAATGAGATAGTAGGGCGATCGCCACTGATCCAAAAGTGACGTCCAATCCTCAAAACTACGGGCGGTATCCGTCACCAAGGTAGTCAGACCCCGACCCTCCTTAGCTGGCTTATAGATGGCGGTAAAGAGTTGCCCTCGGGATGCCATTAACTGCACCGCCAGATCGCAATCTGAGGGGATTTGGGCATCCTGCTGTCGCATCTGGTGGGCGATCGCCTCCAGACTTGACAAGGCAAACAGGGGCAGTTCTAACTGTTGGGCCAGAGTGCGAGCCGTCACGAGGCCAATACGGGTTCCCGTGAAGCTTCCCGGACCTTTGGCGACGGCCAAAAAAGCCAAATCCTTCCAGCCCTGAGGAGCCATAAACCCCTTTAAATAGCCATGCAACTCCGACGAGAGCGATCGCCCCAGTAGCCAGGTCTCAGAGCGACTTGATGGCTCTGAGACCGCTCCTTGACTCATCGCTAAGCCAAGGTGAGCCGTTGTCGTATGTAACGCAAATCCGTAACCGGTCATAATACTTCAAGCCGACCCCTTCAAGAGTCGGCGGTTGGGTTTTCCCGACCTGTCCCCATAGTCAAGGGCAACAGGGCTGTTTTAAGATATAAATCAGATTGGGTTCAGCCTTGGCGTTTTTTGCAACGGGTCAAACCTTGGCCAACCATGCCAAACCCAATGGCGTCATCTGCCACACCGTGAGTTATATCAAGGGCATTAAGAATGGGTTTTTTTGATTCTGAGATTGTTCAACAAGAAGCCAAACAACTCTTTGAAGACTACCAGTCCCTGGTAGAACTCGGGAGTAAGTATGGCAAGTTTGACCGCGAGGGTAAAAAACAATACATCGAGCGGATGGAAGAGATGATGGAACGTTACCGCGTCTTTATGAAGCGGTTTGAGCTGTCGGAAGACTTCATGGCCCAAATGACGGTCCAACAACTCAACACCCAACTCAATCAGTTTGGCATCACCCCGCAACAGATGTTTGATCGGATGCACGACACCCTCGAACGGATGAAAGCCGAACTGCAACAGCAGCCTTAGGGACGGTCAAACTCCGCCGGCGAGCGAAAGTTCTGAACAGGTTCATTCGCCAGATACTGGCGCATAAAATCTCGCCAAACCGGTGCAACAAAGCCGCCACCCGTCGCCCCATAGGATAGGGGCATATTGTTGTCGTGGCCAGCCCAAACCGCCACAGACAGTTGAGGCACATAGCCCACGAACCAAATATCCCGTTGCGACGAGGTGGTTCCCGTCTTCCCAGCAGCCGGACGATCCATTTTCGCTGAAGTTGCCGTCCCTTGATTAATCACCCCTTGCATGGTGTCCGTCAGGGCAGCTGTGGCCCAGGGGTCAAGGACTAACCGAGGTCTGGGGGTGTTATCGAGCATCACATTGCCTTTGCTGTCCGTGACTTGAGCAATTAGGGTGGTATCTGAGCGCCAGCCATTACTGGCAAAGGTAGCGAAGGCCCCTGCCATTTCTAGGGGCGTTAAGTCCACCGAACCGAGGGGAAGGGAAATCACCGGGTCAATTGGGCTTTCAATCCCTAACAGCCGTGAGACCTCTACCACCCGATTCAGGCCAATTTCCTGGCCAATCTTCACCGCTGGGATATTGAGAGAGACCTCAATCGCCTTACGAATACTCACCACGCCCGAAAAACCACCGCCGTAGTTACGGGGCGTATATAAGCCATCCCCATCAGGATAGCTAACGGGACTATCATTCACCGGGGTTTCCGGACCGTAGTTCCCCGTGGCAAAGGCAGCATAGTAGACAAACGGCTTAAAGGCTGACCCCGGTTGTCGTTGGGCCTGGGTGGCTCGGTTAAACTGACTTTGATTGTAGTCATAGCCCCCGACTAAGGCTTTGACAAAGTGAGTCCGAGGGTCAACAGCCGCGAGGGCTAACTGTCCCTGTTCAAAATCTCGATAAAGTCCCTGGTTAAACAGGCGAGTATGCCAATCCTTAACCGTTCGCTCCGCCATCCGTTGGGTGTTGAGGTCAACGGTGGTTTGCACTCGCATTCCCCCCTTACTGAGGGTATCTCGTCCGAATCGCTCCGTGAGTTCCTCGACAACGGCCCCGGTCACATAGGGGGATAAGCTGGTAGAAAAAGAGGAAATGCTCCCGAGGCGGATGGGTTGTTCTCGGGCTTCCTGGGCTTCTTCTGGGGTAATCCATTTCAACTCCAGCATCCGATTGAGGACGATGGCTTGTTGCCGTTTGGCCAGTTGGTAGTTGACAAAGGGGCTATATTCTTCAGGAGCCTGGATTAGCCCCGCCATCATGGCCGCTTCGGCGAGGGTCAGATCCCGTGCCGATTTGTTGAAATAACTTTGGGCGGCAGTTTCCGCTCCGTAGAGGTTATGTCCCCAGTACACCTGGTTAAGATACAGTTCGAGGAGTTCATTTTTCTCCAGAATCTGCTCCAGACGAATCGCCAAGACCGCCTCAGCTACCTTACGACTAAATTCCCGTTCTGGGGTTAGGAAGAGGTTTTTGACCAACTGCATCGTTAGGGTGGATGCCCCTTCAACGGTGGCACCCGATTCCAGGTTGGTTAAGCCAGCCCGGATAATCGCCCCAGGGTTAATTCCCTGGTGAACGAAGAAATGACTATCTTCAATGGCCAGAACCGCTAGTTTTAGGTTGCTGGAGATGTCCTCGAAGGGGATGACCTCTCGATTGGCCTCGTCATGGATGCTCAGTAGCAGCTCACCGTTAATATCGTAGATATGGCTGGTTTCTGTGGGCATATAGCTCCGTAAAACCCGCACATCGGGGAGATTACGGAAACTAATGGCGAGTCCGACCAATCCGCCAGCTACAACAGAACTGCCCAGAAGTGTGGTTCCGAGCAATGTGCTGGCTGTGACCTTACCAACTGCTTGCACAAAGCGAAACAGTTGCATGGGGACTTGGCTGGTCCGTTTTCGATTTTGCCGAATGGTGTTACCTGACACAAAGCGCCTTCCTTACCAACGTCTTTTTTGAGGACTGTTTCACTGGGTTGAATGGGAACCCGAGGGAGATGGCCCCCCACAAGGGGTTGCCTCTAGCAATTAGGGGGGTGACTGGACATACTTTACACTATGGGAACCGAGTGAAAACTTGGGTTCCTAAAACTTGAGGTCTGTCACCTGGGACAGGAGCTGTCCAGGGTGTTAACTTCAAGTTTGCCCATCTGGTCTGCTATTATAGCCACCTCATCACTAACTAGCGTGCGATTTTTCCTAGCCCATTGACTATGACCCCTGATTTATCTTGGCTCCACCGAGGCACAGAGGAGATTTTCCCCCACCGTCCTGATTCTAGCGATGACCGGGAAAACCTGGAAGTTTTGTTGGCTCGTTGCGATCGCCCCCTACGAGTCAAGCTTGGGATTGATCCCACTGGCTCGGATTTACATTTAGGCCATAGTATCCCTTTCAGGAAAATGCGGGCCTTTCAGGATGCTGGTCATACGGCGGTGCTGATTATTGGCGATTTTACAGCACGTATTGGCGATCCCACGGGCAAGTCTGAGGTGCGCCGTCAATTGACGGCTGAACAGGTGAAGGAAAATGCTGAAACCTATTTGCAGCAACTGCGGCCCATTTTAGATTTTGATACCCCCGGCCGTTTGGAAATTCGCTACAACTCCGAATGGCTATCGGACTTGGATTTATCGCAGATTCTGGAACTCTTGGGAACCATGACTGTGGGGCAGATGCTGGCTAAGGAAGGGTTTTCGCTGCGTTATGAGTCGGGCAATCCCATTTATTTACATGAGTTTCTCTATCCGTTAATGCAGGGCTATGATTCGGTGGCCATTGATGCGGATATTGAATTGGGGGGGACGGATCAGAAGTTTAATTTGGCGGTGGGTCGTGATTTACAACGACATTTTGGCAAAACGCCACAATTTGGCTTACTGCTGCCGATTTTGATTGGAACTGATGGGGTGCAGAAAATGTCCAAGTCCTTAAACAACTACGTGGGACTGACAGAGGATGCCCTCTCGATGTATTCCAAGTTGGAGAAAACGGCGGATTCTCAGATTGAACAGTATTTTGAGCTGCTGACGACGCTCCCCTTAGACCAACTTCCTGAGAATCCTCGGGAACGCCAGAAACGTTTGGCGTTGGATATTGTGGCTCAATATCATGGTGAGGCGGCGGCGAGGGAGGCCCAACAGGCGGCCATGTCCTTAGTGGGTGGGGATATGTCAACGGGTGCTGACGCGGTGCCGGAGTTTTCCTTGTCAGGGGTGGAGTTTCCGGCCAAACTGTTCTACATCCTAGGGGCGAGTGGTCTCTGTAAGAGTAGTGGTGAGGGCCGCCGGCAAATTCAGGGGGGTGCGGTGCGCTTGGATGGCGATCGCATTACGGATGTCAATGTTAGTTTTGACGCTCCCCAGGCTCTGGCCGGTAAGGTGTTACAGGTCGGCAAGAAGAAGTTTGTGCGCTTGAGCGATTAGTGAGGGAATTAAGATCCAGGTGGGAACTAGGCTGCAAGATATCCAAGTGACGGAAGTCGTCGATGGCGACACCCTAAAGGTCAAAATTGACGAACAGGAGGAGTTTGTTCGTTTGATTTGTGTGGATACCGAAGAAAGCAGTCTCCACCCCTCCCCCGAAACCGCGAAACCGGTAACTCAGGCTGGGATTGCGGCGGATCATATGGCTCATGAGTATTTCTCGAAGGCCAATGGGGAGTTGTGTGAGGTGGATTTGGAGTTTGATACGGACGATTCACCCCAGGACTGTTTACGTTGGCATCGAGGCAATTGCAGTCGTCTGGTGTGCTACGTCCATCGGGGGGATAGCCATTACAACCTGTTTACGGTGCAACAGGGCTGGAGTCCCTATTTTACTAAGTATGGGCGATCGCGCCTCTATGACACCCTATTCACCCAGGCAGAATTTGAGGCCCAGGCTCATCAACGGAAAATTTGGAACCCCCAGGTGAACGCTCAGGGTGCGTCTCGCAATTATTGTAGTCTGTCGGCTTGGTGGGCTTATCGAGCGTCTATTATTGAGGATTTCCGCCGCTGGGGAGCGGCTTCTGGGGCCATTTCGGTTCAATTGGATTATCCTCAGGTGTTGCAGTCCATCGATGAGGGCCGCACGGTGACGCTATTTTGCGATCTCCAAGGGGGTATTCGTAAGCAAGTCGAAGGAGGAGCGATTATTTTTACTGGCTCCCGTCTGTGTCCGTTGAAGTTTTGGATTCCCACCGCCTCGAATCCCGATGGGGAGGCTCTGGTGCGTCTGGTGGTCAATCGCTATGCTGGTCGAGGACGGGGATATGCTTATGTGCAAGGTCGTATTACCTTGCATCGAGGCTTACCCCAGATGATTATTCGTCATCTTGACCAGTTATCAGACTTTCCGCCGAATTGTGAGGAAACTTAAAGGTTTTGTCTTGAGGGATACTCTTCATAGGTAAACATAATGGCTCCCATAACATAATTCGATGTTTAAAGGCTGTTTTTTTACAAAAATTTAGACTAGAATGAAGCTGCGGATTACAGTCTGCATTTTATAAAACCCTGTTTTAGTAAACTCCCCTTAAATCCATCCCTTAAATTCAACCGAAACTCAACCTCTCGGGCGTGGCTTATCTCAAGGCTGCGCCCTTTTTGTGGGCCATCGCTGGCTAGGACTGGGGCTGAGGGGTAATGGCCCTGATTCAGGAGCTTTTTCGTTAAGACTCCATGAAGAAGTCTCGTTTCCCTTTCAATCCGAGCAAAAGACCGTTTAAGATGTTGGGCAAGCCGACATGAGCGAGCAGAGGGCAATGGAGCCATTCCACCGTTCTGAGGCGATCGCCCGCTAACGATGATAGGAGAGAGCAAGGACTCAGGAGTTATGGAGCAAAGGGAAACGCGATTGACCAACCCCGACGGTATCGGCGATCGCTCAGTCGAAACCGTTTTAACTGAGCTGACTCAGGATCTCAAACATCTACAACAGGATCTCATTGTCCAACTGACACGAGATGTCAGCCGCCTACAGGCGGAAAAGACCCGACTGCTAGATGATATCAACCAATTACAAACTCGCTATCAACAACTCTCTCCCAGCCAGCCTCCCCCAGCTCTCAACGAATCCGACAGCGATCGCCAGGTTTGGGTGCAACAACTGGCGCAACTGGTGGCGGCTAGTCTCGAAGAACGACTGTCGGCTCGGGTTGAAGAACTGGCCGCTCGTCAACTTCCCCCCAGTCGTCCCCTAGGGGCGTTAGACGAGGGCGATCGCCTACGAGATTCCGTCGATACCCGTTTCCACCAAACCTATCAGAGTCTCAGTCGAGAACTGACCAACTATCGCAGCGATCTCTCCCAATCCCTGCATCAACTCGATAACCTACAACAACAAGGGGAAGCCCTCCTCGATACCCTCGTCAGCCGTCTGAGTCATGAGTTACGAGATGAAGCTCAGGGAATCCCCCCCACCTCGGCTCCAGCGGCCTATCGTAATGGAGCTACTGAGTCCGTCTCACCGGCTCCAGCTCAACCCAGCGCCCCCTCGGAGGACAATAGCCACGTTCCCACCCCTCCAGTTCCCACCCCGGAGGCCTTAGAATCTGAGATCAAGGCCAATGAGCAAGCCGATCTCAATGAGGTTCCACCGCCCCCTCCCCCCAAGCCGGCCTCCCAAGTGCAAACGGGCTTAATCTTAGCCCTACTCTACTCGGCCGTTCTGTCTCTGTTTAACGTCAGCATCCGAGTTATCCTCAACGAAAGTAATATCCTAGGACTCTTTTCCTGGGGGGGGATTATTTCCCCCAGCCTCGGCAACTCCATGCTGATTTTGTTTATGCGCATGGTCGTGGTCGTGGTCTTAATGCCCTTACTGGCTGCACAGCTCTATCCTCAATGGTGGGAAGAACTGCAAAATTTCCAAAAACCGGAAAATCGCCGCCTTCAATATCAAGTCATTGGTAGTGGTGCGGCCTTATTTGTCTCCCAGGTCTTAATTTATATCGCCTTGGGCAACATTCCAGCCGGAGTCGCCATTACCCTATTCTTCATCTTCCCCATTGTTACGGTATTAGGAGCTTGGTTTCTCTTTGGGGCCCGCCCAACTGTGACCCGTGCTGTGATTATGGGGGTCATTCTCGTTGGAGGTATCTCCGCCGTTCCGGGTATTGGTGATGTTTTATCCGGCGGGTTGGCAGGTGACGGCTTATTGCTCGGAAGTTTAACAGCATTAGGATCGGGCATTACCTTTGCCGGCTATGTGCTGCTGACTCAGATTGCCTCCAAACAGCTGCACCCGATTTCCTTTAGCTTTGCTAATTTTGTCTGTGTCTTCGTCTTCTCCTTCGTGGGGCTAGTCATCGTGGAACGACTCGATGAGACGATGAGCCTACCGACGCAGCATCTGGCTGGCCTGTTCTGGAGTGGCCTGTGGTTAGGCTTATTGACCCTGATTAGCTATGTTCTCAATAACTTTGCCATTCGCTATGCTGGCGCGTCTCTGGCTTCGATTATTGGGGCAACCGGGCCTGTGATGACGGCTCTGTTTGGCTTCTTCTTTATTGGGGAACAACTCGCTGGCAACCAAATTTTTGGCATGTTAGTGGTGACCGCCGGGGTGGTTGCCTTGAGTTTGGAGCGAATGTTCTTGACTCAAAAAGGGTAAGCGGCCCTGATAATACGAGATTAAAAGATTAAAAAAGACGCACCTCGGTGCGTCTTTCCTTTGGAACGGAGAGGGAGGGATTCGAACCCTCGTTAGAGTTGCCCCTAAACAGCATTTCCAGTGCTGCGCCTTAAACCGCTCGGCCACCTCTCCTCAGAGACTGTATTGAGTTTTTCAGTCAGAGCTTTCCCATCTTAACAGAGATTTTGGCGATGGGGAAGGCCTTTAGGGATTTTTTGCGGAAAATTTTCCCAATATGCCCTCAATCCCGCCTGAGTCAGTGGCTTGAGCCATCTGGAGTTATCATAAGCCGTTAGCGATGCCGTTGTCCTGTCCCGCCACTTTGCCCTAAGCTCAGCTTAGGACGATGACCATGTCCCATCTGTTGTTTAATCGGGCTGAACCTATGACTCGTACCCATCAAATTCACATTCACGATCGCCAAACGGGTAAAGACTACACCGTCACGGTCCCAGAAGACCGCTATATTCTGCAATCGGCGGAAAATCAGGGGGTAGATTTACCCTTCTCCTGTCGTAACGGCGCTTGTACAACTTGTGCCGTGCGGGTGATTTCGGGAGACTTGTACCAACCTGAAGCCATGGGCCTATCTCCGGCACTCCAGAAAAAAGGCTATGCTCTCCTCTGTGTGAGTTATCCTCGTTCGGATATTGAGGTGGAGACGCAGGATGAAGATGAAGTCTATGAACTCCAGTTTGGTCGTTACTTTGGCAAGGGGAAAGTTCGCATGGGCTTACCCCTTGATGAAGATTAGCCGGTATAGTGGCTAGGGGATCTCCCCTGAGTTGAAGTACACTGGTATCACTTTTGTTTTTTTAAGTCCACGCTAAGATAGAGGTTCGTGCATGGCATCCATTCGTGAGTTGCACCGAGAATTAATTAATAAAGAGCGATCTGCGGTTGAAATGACCCAGGAAACCCTTGATCGCATTGAAGCGTTGGAACCGCAACTTCACAGTTTTCTCCACGTGACGGCTGAAGCGGCGATCGCCCAGGCGCGGCGAGTGGATGCCAAACTCGCGGCGGGGGAGTCCATTGGACTGCTTGAGGGGATTCCCATTGCCATTAAGGATAATCTCTGTATGCGTGGGGTTCCCACCACCTGCGGCTCCCGGATTTTAGAAAACTACGTTCCCCCCTACAACGCCACAGTAATTGAGAAGCTGGAGGCGGCGGGGGCCGTTTTGGTGGGTAAAACGAACTTAGATGAGTTCGCGATGGGCAGTTCTACGGAAAACTCCGCCTATCAGGTAACGGCTAATCCCTGGGATATCTCTCGGGTTCCCGGTGGCTCCTCGGGTGGCTCAGCAGCGGCTGTGGCGGCTGATGAGGCGGTGGTGGCCCTGGGATCGGATACGGGGGGATCAATTCGTCAGCCGGCTTCGTTTTGCGGGGTGGTGGGGATGAAACCCACCTATGGTTTAGTCTCGCGCTATGGCTTGGTGGCCTATGCGTCGTCGTTGGATCAGATTGGTCCGTTTGGGCGCACTGTGGAAGATGCGGCGACGCTGTTGGAGGCGATCGCCGGCTATGATCCTCGTGACTCCACCAGTCTTAAGGTCGATATTCCCCATTACTCCCGGGCCGTGAAACCCAACCTCAAACCCAAGGGACGCTTACGGGTGGGGATTATTCAAGAAACCTTTGGCAAGGGCCTCGATCCAGAGGTGGAAACGGCTGTTAAAACCGCTGTCGAGGTGTTGCAGGAGTTGGGAACGGAAATTTCTGTGATTTCTTGCCCTACCTTTAGTTATGGCCTACCCACCTATTACATCATTGCGCCCTCGGAGGCCTCGGCTAACTTGGCTCGTTATGACGGGGTGAAGTATGGCTTACGGGTGGAGGAGGCAGATAACCTCCTGGAGATGTACGAAAAAACTCGCGCTCAAGGGTTTGGCCCGGAAGTTAAACGCCGCATCGTCATTGGTACCTATGCCCTCTCGGCGGGCTACTATGATGCCTATTATCTCAAGGCTCAGAAGGTGCGGACGCTGATTTGTCAGGATTTCCAAAAGGCGTTTGCTCAAGCGGATGTGTTGATTACGCCCACGTCACCAACGACGGCCTTTAAGGCGGGGGAGAAAACTGATGATCCTTTGAGTATGTATCTGTCGGATTTGATGACGATTCCGGTGAACTTGGCTGGATTACCGGCGTTGAGTCTCCCCTGTGGCTTTGACAGTCAAGGGTTGCCGATTGGGATGCAGATGATTGGCAATGTGCTTCAGGAGGAGCGACTCCTAGAGATTGCCAATGCGTATGAACAGGCGACGCTGTGGCATACTCGCGCCCCTAAATTGTCGGCTTAGGCTTTGCTGGTTGTACTGGCCCCGTTGCTGACGCTGTCGGGAGATTGAATCGCAACATCTCCCGGCGTTTCGGCGCGGATGATTTCTAAGATGAGTTGAGCATCGCCGCTCATGGAATCTCGGAAGCGGCTGAGTTCGGCGTGGCTACTGGCGACTTTTTGCAGAAGTTTGCCGGTTTTGCGATCACTGGCTAGTTCGAGTTCTTCGGGGCTGAGCGATCGCTCGTTCTCCAAGACGGCTTGCACGAGGCTAACGAGGGGACGGGCTTCCTGACAAGTTTGTTGATGGGTGACTTGTAGATTCAGGAGTTGACAGAGTTCCTGGGCCCCCCGTTCGACGGGGAGGAGGTTCTGGGTATCGGTGGGTTCAGAGACGGCCATAATCGAGTCTTGATGTATTCCGTTAGCAAAGCGATCAGCGGGAAGTAAATCCTCTTCCCATAATTTTCGCACGAGTTCGATCGCCCCCTGACGGGTTTTGGCACTATCCCGTCGCCCATACAGGCGCACTAGGGTTCCCACCTGTCGCTCTGGAGGCTGTTCTAGGTCGTCGATAATCAGATAGGTTAGGGTTGGGGAAGACACGCGGGGGCAATGGTCCGCTCAGACGGCGTTAGGACTGTTAGCACGGCTCACCTTTTCTAGCATAAAATCAAATTCTAGTCAAGTATTTTTGGAGTGAAAAAACAAAGCCGAGCATCATATTTAAGTAAATTCACGATAGGTTTGTGACAGTTGTTTGGTAGAAAAATCCTGTCACATCAAGCCAAACAATAGGGAGGAAAGGAACTAGGATAAAGCAATCACCGTTGCTCAGTTTGGGAAACGGGATAGGTTTGAGAGTCTCTGAATTAAGCCAAACTCCAGGGGTTATGTGGGTAAACTATCGGTATCATTGGGGTGTCATGAGTTGGGCGATCGCCATGGGGCTACTGATGGCCCCGGCTGTCATGGCCCAAGAGTCAAGCTGGGTGAGGGGGACGAGACAGGCAGAATCTCAGGGAGAGTGGATTCCTGAGGTTGTGCCGCAACAACTACGCTGTCAGGATGAACCCAGTGGCTTTGGCCTGCCGGGGTTTCAACCGGGAACCCCGAAACCTCAGGTTGAGCGACTGATTGGGGCCCCGGCGGCGGTACAACGGGGCTATTGGGGGAACAGTACGGCCTTGGTATATTATCTAATTCCTGATCAGGTGAGTCTGGGATTTTTATTTGATGACAAGTCTGATGTCTTGCAACAGACGGAAGCTTCATTTCACCACGGGTTAGAATTGCCTTTAGTGTTGTCCACGTTAGATAGTATGTTGGGTTGTCAACTCGATGAGGCGATCGAGGGTGGATTTTACCGGGTTTGGGAACGGGAAACCTCCCAGTACCGGTTCCGACTCTCAGCGATGGAGGGAGTCATCTTTTGGGAAAGTGACACCCACGTTTATATTGGAGTTTGGCAACAAGGCTTTCAATAGACATAATTGAACTGAGTTATGGCATCGTTTTCCCAATCTGCTTCAACTCCTCGTCGCTACGCCATTGTCGGAACTGGCGCTATTGGCGGCTATTATGGTGCAAAACTACAACAGGCGGGGGGGGAGGTGCATTTCCTCACTCGCAGCGATTATGAGGTGATTCGTCAGCAGGGGTTAACGGTGGAATCCCCGGAGGGCAATTTTCAGCTAGGGGAGGTTCGGGCCTATTGTGATGCGGCGAATATGCCGGCTTGTGATGTGGTGATTGTTGCGCTCAAAACCACTCAGAATCAGGTGTTGGGGGAGTTGTTACCGCCTCTGTTGAAGCCGGATGGGGTGGTGTTGGTGTTGCAGAATGGCTTAGGGGTGGAAGATGAGGTGGCCGAGTGGGTGGGGGGCGATCGCGTTCTTGGGGGGTTGTGTTTTATTTGTTCCAATAAGGTGGGCCCGGGCCAGATTCATCATTTGGATTATGGGGCGATCGCCCTTGGGGAGTATCGCCCAGATTATAAGCCTCAAGGGGTGACGCAGCGGATGCGGGCGATCGCCCAGGATTTTGAGCGGGCCGAGATTCCTATGCAATTCCATGAGGATTTATTGCTGGCCCGTTGGAAAAAACTGGTTTGGAACATTCCCTTTAACGGGTTGTCGGTGGTGTTAGATGCTAAAACCGATCGCCTCATCACGGATTCTAACAGTCGTCACGCGGTGGAGTCTTTAATGGCGGAAGTCGTGGCAGGGGCCCGGGCCTGTGGACGGGAAATTCCGGGAGCGTTTGTTGAGGAGATGTTGAAGACAACGGAAAAGATGCCCCCCTATTTAACCAGTATGAAACTGGATTTTGAGGCCAAACGCCCCCTAGAAATTGAGGCGATTCTGGGAACTCCCCTGCGTCGTGGAACCGCCGCTGGGGCCAGGTTGCCGCAAATGGACTTGTTGTATCAGCAGTTAACGGTGTTAGACCGCTATAATCGGGCTTGATTCCTTGAATCCCATATTTTTTATGGTTTGGTCAGGGAACTAGAGAATGGATTTAACTC
>SMDP01000249.1 GCA_012911965.1 Geitlerinema sp. P-1104 | reverse complement strand
CCTTACTATTTACTGTTTACTTGGACGAGGCAATTCAAGTTTAGAACATTTATTAGCATCAATTGTACTTTATTGCTGATTGGAATTGTTTTAAAGCTGGTTTTGCAGTCATCGCCAATTAACGTGGGTGATGTTCGGATTTTATTACATTATCCGACATTTCTTTTTGGGGTTGTTGTTGGCACTTTCGATCCTGATTTACTTTGGGTAAAAGCAAAATCTAATTGGCTGGTCATACTCTTTGGTTTACCTGCGATCGCCTATATTTCTGTCGTTGGACGAGATAATATCAATCTAGGGCACGCACTGACCCTAGGTTGGCATAGTTTTTTGCATTATGGCTATTGTGTAGTTTGGTCTCTATTTATTATTTCTTTGGTTTTTGGGGTTATGAATCAATTTTCTGAACAAGTTAAAAACCACAAGTCAATCAATCATCTTTCAGGCACTTCTTATGCCGTTTACTTATTTCATCGACCCATTTATGGACTTATATATGGCTCCCTTATTGCCCTAAACCTCGATTCTATTTTGATACAAACTTTGTTGTTTCCGGTGGTAACTTTATTACTATTTGTGGTGTCAGATCACCTTACTCGTTTAGATTTACAGGTGATTAAACCTTGTCTTACTCAGGTTCTAAGTTCAGAGTCAAGGTAAATAAAGATTATTTAATAATCTACAGTTGTAAAGGTGTTTTTATCATTCATCATGGATAATACTCGTGAAAACAAGACAAATAAAACCCAGACAATTGTTGGGGCTTCGATTATTTTTTTAACCTTGTTTTTAACTCGGATTATTGCCGCAGAAGTTCCTATCAATGTCGATGAAAATCTCTGGCTATTCCGAGGTCTTAACTTTTGGGGGCGGCTATCTTCAGGTAATTTAGCAGAGACCTATTTTCAGCATCATCCCGGGGTCCCAACAATGTGGGTTAATGGCTTAGGAATTGCCCTAGGCTGCCTAGCAGACACCTGGAATTCATCACTAGATTCACAACCCCTCAGCAGTTGTGCAAACCTTTTGAGATCTCATAACTTTGTCTCGGTTGACATCTATGTGATAACACGTTGGATTCAAGCCATCATCACCTCTACTTTAATAACCGGAGCTATTTGGTTATTATGCCGTGTTTCAACCATAAAAATTGCACTGATTACCATCTCGATTTTAGCTCTTGAACCTTTTTTTCTGGGTTATCAACGGTTACTCATTACGGATTCACTACAAACAGCATTTCTTCTAGTTAGTATTTTGTCCCTATTTCTCCATTGGCGACTCACCTCAGGACGATTTTATCTAATTGTCTCTGGGGTAACTATGGGATTAGCAATTTCTACGAAGACCACGAGCATTTTAGTGTTTCCAGGTTTGATGGCGATCGCCATTCTAACAGAGCTGAGTTATTTTAAGCCTCTGTTTCTCAAAAAAGGGGGGGTTAAACAATTGCAAGATGTGGGACTTTGGAGTCTCTGTATTCTTGTTACTTTTATTCTGATTTGGCCGGCGATGTGGGTTGCTCCCATCGAAACAATTCGTCATTTACTCCAAGATCTACGAGGTGAAACACAACGAGGATTTTTATTTTTTCTGGGACGCTCAACCAGTCAAATCAATGCTCTATTTTATCCCGTGGTGCTTCTTTACCGCTTATCCCCTATTTTACTCATTGGCGCTTCAATTTCGTTGATTATGAGCCTGTTTCCTTCATGGCGAGATGAGAGCCTTTATCACAAACAGATTATTGCCAATCTTATTTTAGTTTTGTCATTTTTATTGGTTTTATCACTTCCGGGCAACAAACTGGATCGCTATATTTTGCCCATTGTGCCATTTCTCGTCATCAATGCGGCGATCGCCTGGCGATTTATGTTCCACAAAATTAAACATTTAATCGTCCGCACGTCTCCGGCAAGTATCTCAGGTCGAGTCAATCAAATTGGCGGAGGCGTATATCAAGTTTCTTTACTGCTTTTTTTAGTTCAATCTCTAACCGTTGCTCCATACTTTCCTTACTACATTAGCTATTATAATCCCCTGATTGGCGGCGCCAAAACGGCTCAATTTGTTCTCATGATGGGAAATGGTGAAGCTTTAGATTTAGCAGCTGCTTGGCTAAACCAGCAAGCGAACTCAGAAGCGTTAGTGGCGGCGAGTCGCTACCGAAGTGTTTTAGGCCCTTACCTCACTGGAGAGGCTTTAGGAATTCCACGTGGTTTTCGGGGAGGATTAACACAGCGGTGGTTACGGAACGCCAATTTCTTGATTTTCTATATCAATCAAGTTCAGCGACAAATCCCGAATCCAGAGGTGGTTGAGTATTTTGCGCGTCAGAGTCCCTTACATACCATTGAACTCAATGGTATTAATTATGCCTCAATTTACCCAGGACCGATCGCCCGTACCGAAGACATGCAAAACCTGATCACGCCTCAGGAAACAATTGAGTCCGAGGGACTGCAATTGCGGGGGTATACCCTCACCTCAGAGAGATTGACTCCGGGAGATGACCTAGAATTGACCCTATATTGGGATATTCTCCAAGAAATTCCCTCCCAGACAACCTTCAGCCTCAGCATTAACCAGGGAAATACCTCGGTGATGGTGATTCCCCGAGTCATGCTTCAGGGCTTTTTGGGAGACGATCCCATTGAACCTGGAAAAACAATTCGCGATCTTCAGTTTTTATCCTTTCCGGTGACGTTACCTCCGGGAGACTATAGCATTGGTATCAGCCTCTCATCTCCTGTATCCTCTAGTGAAGAGGCTCTTGTGGATGTGGCAACAGACATACCTAGAACTCTGGGACTGTTTGAAATGCTACCATCTGAGGATTAATTACAGAAGTCCTCTCTTGACATTCTTGAAAATTGCGAGCATCTTGGGAAAGACCTCCAAAGGATATTAGTTCTCGCTTGATATTTAACATGGTAGTCCTAAGTAGTAATTTCATACCATTTTTCGATAAGCTTGCTAGACATCCCAAACCGAGAAGGCGACCACTACTTCGACGATCGCTCAGTAACCAGGGTTTGCCCCTATAGACATTTATGGCAAAATTCCCAAAAAAGTATCATATACAATAAAAATTGTAGACTGTTGTTATAGAAAAATGAACCGTCTCAAGTCCCAATTTGCAAACATCATCAAATATGGACAGACTCATTATGGTAATCTCGAAATACGTGAAGCCAACAATTTTTCTGGCTTTTGTCTTTGTAATTTGCTTTTTGTCCCGAGTTTTATTCTCTCAAGTTCCCATTAATATTGATGAAAATCTTTGGTTTTTTCGAGGCAGTGGGTTTGTTGCCCAAATCTTATCCAGGGATGTAGCGAAATTTCAGGAGACCTATTATCAACATCATCCTGGAGTACCCACCATGTGGATCAATGGTTTCGGCATTACCCTAGGCTGTGCCGTTGATAATTGGTTTCCCCCTCGTCTAACTCTTAATCCAGAGTCGGTCACAAGTTGTATTTACCTGTTGAGAGAGCAAAATTTTGTCCCCATTGAGTCCTATGTTTTCACTCGTGTTATTCAAGGGGTAATCACGTCAGCTTTGATGACTTTATCTAGCTTTTTGATGTTTCGCTTGGTCAACCTAAAAGTTGCCATAACTTGGATTGCAATTTTAGCTCTAGAACCCTTTTTTCTGGCATATCAACGCTTGTTGATCACAGATTCGTTACAATGTGGGTTTATTTTAGTCAGTGTTTTAGCCTTGTTTCTACATTGGCGATTAGCGTCAGGGAAATCTTATTTAATCCTCTCAGGCGTTGCCATGGGGATGGCGATCGCAACCAAGACTACGACAATTCTTTTATTTCCAGGCTTGATAGCGATCGCCATCTTAACAGAACTCAATTATTTTCAGGCAATCTTCCCCAAAAAAGGAATTGCTGAACAAGCCAAAGACATAGGAATTTGGACGCTATGTCTCATGGCGATCTTTATTCTAATTTGGCCAGCAATGTGGGTTGCACCCTGGCAAACTTTAAGCAGTTTAGTGGAGGATTTACGACAAGAAACCCAACGAGGAGATCTATTCTTTTTAGGGCAAACGCGGGATAGGCTCAATGCTTTATTTTATCCTATTGTCATTCCTTATCGCCTATCACCCTTGCTGTTATTGAGTGGTTTTACCTCTGTTTTACTTGCCAGTTTACCCTCTTGGAAACCCAATGTTGTTTATCAGAAATACCTGGTTGCCAATTTTATCTTGATTTTCTCGTTTCTCTGGATGATTTCACTTCCTGGAAATAAGTTTGATCGCTATATTTTGCCCATTGTTCCCGTCCTGGCTATCAACGCCGCGATCGCCAGCTTCATTATCCTCAAACGACTCAAGCACTATCTAAATCACAGCGATCGCCAAAGGCTATCCAAAATAGCTCAAACACCTGGCTTGAGCTTTAATATTTCGATTCTAGTTATTCTAGGAATTCAAGTTATCACCGTCTATCCTTTTGTCCCTTATTATATTAGTTACTACAACCCGTTACTTGGAGGGACAAGAGCAGCCAAATATGTCCTCATGAGAGGCCAGGGTGAAGGATTGGATTTAGTCGGGGACTGGCTAAATCGTCAAGCTAATCCAGAAGACTTAGTCGTTATAACTCAAGTTCTTTACCGGCCTGCCTTGGCCCCTTATTTTAAGGGAGAGGTGTTGGCCGGTGGAATTTCCTGGACTGAGGGTTTATTACAGAAGGCTCATTTTTTGATTCTTTATGTTAAACAAATTCATGGACATATTCCTACTCCTGAGGTTGTTGACTATTTTACACGTCAAGATCCTGTACATGTTGTACAACTCAACGGTGTTGACTACGCATCTATTTACCTAGCAGGGATCGCCCGTCCCGAAGAAATGCAAAACCTGATCACGCCTCAGGAAACAATTGAGTCCGAGGGACTGCAATTGCGGGGGTATACCCTCACCTCAGAGAGATTGACTCCGGGAGATGACCTAGAATTGACCCTATATTGGGATATTCTCCAAGAAATTCCCTCCCAGACAACCTTCAGTCTCAGCATTAACCAGGGAAATACCTCGGTGATGGTGATTCCCCGAGTCATACTTGAGGGCCTTTTGGGAGACGATCCCATCGAACCTGGAAAAATAATTCGCGATCTTCAGTTTGTCTCCTTTCCCGTGACGTTACCTCCGGGAGACTATAGCATTGGCATCAGCCTCTCATCTCCTGTCTCCTCTAGTGAAGAGGCTCTTGTGGATGTGGCAACAGACATACCTAGAACTCTGGGACTGTTTGAAATGCTACCATCTGAGGATTAATTGGGGAAGGGCGATCGCCATAATATCAACACTATGGCTATTGCCCAGTACAGTGCGGCAATGAAGCACCGAATATTCATAAGATTTGGTACAGTGAACTCCAATTCAGATTTACTGACATTATTCGGGATATCCCAAGATGAAACGACGTTGGTTACTTTTTATGCTCTTACTGGCGTTGCCCACGGCGGCGATCGCCCAGGAAGTAGCGGACGAATCTCTAAATGCTTCGGGCAACATTTTAGAACTGATTGATAATGTCTT
>SMDP01000248.1 GCA_012911965.1 Geitlerinema sp. P-1104 | reverse complement strand
TTCCTCGATGTCCTCAACCCCATCATTATTCGCCGTATCCTCCTGCGGGGTTCCATTGGGAGTTTCCGTCACCTCCGGCTCAGGGGAATCAGCGTTCAGGGGAATCTCGCGGCGGGCCGCTACGCCTAAGACGAGGGGGCCTGGGCGATCGCGCTCTGGGGTAAACTGCCAATCGGGTCCCTCATCGAGATCCGCTTCGGCCCAACTCGCATCACTGGTAAACAATAAGGGAGTAATCTCCACCCCATCGACGGTGTCATATTCAATCGGACGGGCCACGGGAAAAATCGTGTAATTGCGGCCAAACTCTTCAGTAATGGGATGGGTTCCATAATCGAACACCAGGGGAGCCGCCGGGCCAAAGCCTTGCACCCAACGCTCAGGATCGATCGCAACCCGTTCATCGAGACGAATTCCCCAATCTTCGAGTAAGCCATCTAAACCGGGGTCTGTATTCGGGTCTACCAACAGCAACAGGGCCCCACCCGCCGCCAAATAGTTCTCTAAGGCTTCCACTTCCGGCTCAAACAGGCGACTGGTGGGTCCCACAATCGCCACGAGATTAGCATCCTCAGGAACCGTTCCCCGCTCAATCAAATTGAGAGAGGTCACCACCGCAGCACTTTCCTCCAAGGCCCGAACCGCGCGGGAGATCGAGTCTTCTCCCCCCTCCAGAATCGCCGGTTCTCCATGACCCTGTAACATATAGACCATGAGGCGATCGCCCCCTTGCAGTTGTGCAATACTACGAGTCAATTGCGCCTCACTCAAAGGCTCTAAATCCAACGTCGCCACATACTGACGCTGCTCCCCCACCTCCAGAAACACATCCCCAACAGAAGTCACATTAAAGCGTTGCACCAAACCCGGACTCTCCTGGGGGTTCACCAACTCATAATTAAAGCGGTCTGGCGCTAAACGGCGATAGTTCCCCAACAAGTCCACAGTTCTCTCATTGGGTTGAGAGGTGAATACCCACACCGTCACCGGTTCCTCTAAATTACGAATCAAGGTTTGAGTTTGCGGTGCTAGGGTAAAGCGTTGGGTTTCCGTTAAATCCAGGCGAACCGAGGCCCGCACGACGACCACATTGAGCAAAGCCAAGATGAGAACCACCGCCGCCGTCGCAAACAGAGCATTGGTTCCCGCTTCAGTCGATCGCCGCCGCCAAAACCCCCGCTGAAACACCTCCAGATAAATCAGCCAAATCCCTAAAATAATCACCCCAGCGACAATCAGCACAGCGGGAACAGGAGTCCAACTCCCAGAAACTGCACCACTGGTGAGTCCGGCGATACTGAGAAATAAGCCGAGCCAGAGGAGAAAATGCCAGTATTTTTTGAAACGATTGATCATAGTTGAAGCCAGAAGGAAACGCCAGAGATTAGTTTTGTTGGAAGCGCAGGGTTTCGATGGATTGAGCAGTCAGGAAAATGCCCAAAACAATATAGCTCGCAAACAGAACCAAGCTACCAACATCAACAACACCCTGAATTAGGGTACTGTAGTTTTCCAAAATCGACAGATGTGCTAACGCCTCTCCCAGAGGTCCGGGTACATTAGCGGCGATGAGGTTCATAATCCACAACACCAACACCAGCGCGAAGGTGAGGACCGCCGAGAGGATAGTGCTATCGGTGAGGGAAGAAATAAACATCCCCAAGGAGAGGATACTAGCGGCCAACAGAATTAAACCCAAATGACCGAGAAGGGGTATGGTCGCGGGAAAGGCCGGTTCGGCGACGCTAAAGGTGATGGCTTCATAAAGTAGCAAGGGAGCGGTCATGGTGATATAAAAGGTCAGCACTCCCAAGAGTTTACCTGTCGCAACTGTCCAGTTATAAAGAGGGGAAGTAGCCAAGAGTTCTAGGGTTCCCCGTTTCCGTTCTTCGGCATAAAGTCCCATGGATAAAATGGGTAGAATAAATAAAGATAATGAAGCGACGGTTCCTAGGAAAAATTGTAGAAACTCATAGGGGACATCTAGGGGAGGACGTGGTGTCCCAAGTTCTTGCTGGATGGCAGTTTGAGCGGCAACTTGAGCGAGGATGCCCCGTTGTGGATCGAGGAGAATGGTGATATAGAAAAAACCAGAAATAAACCAGAAAATTCCGGCGACAGCCATGGCTAACGGGGAGGCAAAATAACCTTGTAGTTCTTTGCGATAGATGGCGATGATATTAGCAAAAATTAAACGCATTTGCGGTCTAAAATAAGGTCAAATGAGAACAACGGCTGGGCCATGTCAGAGGGTTAGCGATCGGACTTGGTTTTCTCCTCGGGAGCGACGTCGGAAGCTTCCGGTTCTGGGGTGTCTTCGCTGGGTTCTTCGGTAGCTTCTTCGCTGGGTTCCTTGCTGGCGTCTGTGTCTACGTCTGCATCTACGTCTGTGTCAGCGTCTGTGTCAGCGTCTATATCGGCTTCGGAGTCGGAAACGGGAGCGGCGGTCTTTTCTTCGGTGGTCAGTTGCAGGAAGACATCTTCGAGACTGGCGCGACTGCGACGCATTTCATGGAGTTCTAGTTTTCCCTCTAGGATGGCCTTGGCGATGTCGGAACCGGGTTCGGAACCGGGTTCGACGCTGATGCGGAAGCGGTAGCGGCCCTCGGGGAGATCCGCGCGGGGGAGAGGATCAACGGCTCGCAGGTTGGGGAGATAGCCGAGATAGGAGCCAATGGCGGTTTCTACGCCGTCCACCCCACCACCGACTTCAACGTCGTAGTAGGTTCCACCGGTGAGATGTTCCATGAGGTTGTCGAGGCGATCGGTGGCCACGAGTTGACCGCGATTGATGATGGCCACCTGGCTACAGGTCATGCTCACTTCGGGGAGGATGTGGGTTGAGAGAATAATGGTGTGATTTCCGGCGAGGGACTTGATGAGGTTGCGGACTTCGATAATCTGCCGAGGATCGAGGCCGACGGTGGGTTCGTCGAGGATGATGACGGGGGGATCGTGAACGATCGCCTGAGCAATCCCCACTCGTTGTCGATAGCCTTTGGACAGTTTGCGGATCAGGCTTTTGCGGCGATCGCTCAAGCCACATTGTTGAATTGAAAAGTCCACCCGTCCGGGGCGATCGCCCGCTGAAACTCCCTTAATTCGCGCTACAAAATGCAAAAACCCCTCAACGGTCATTTCACCATACAGAGGCGGTGTCTCGGGCAAATAACCAATGCGCTGACGCACATCCATGGACTGTTCATGGACATCAAACCCAGCAATGCGAGCTGTGCCGGAACTAGCGGGGAGATATCCCGTCAAGATCCGCATCGTGGTGGTTTTTCCCGCACCGTTGGGCCCGAGGAAGCCGAGAATTTCCCCTTTCTCAACGGCAAAACTTACATCCTGGATGGCTTGGGTACTTCCGTAGCGTTTATGGAGTTGTTCAACTTCGATCATGGTTGCAGCATCTTAAGCGTCGATGGAGGAGTCGGATTGTCGAGACCGGGGATGAGGTTCGATCGCATCAGAACCGAACTTGTCCAAGATTCTAGGATAGCGTTTGCAGCCTTGTGCTTCCATGACCCCCACTAGACGACCCGATTGACAACATTCCAAACCGCACCATCGGAGCGCACATGGGGGACGGTGACTCGCTTGAAGCCGGTGATAAAGGGTTTCCCTTCATATTGCCAGTAGAGGGGACTGAGTTGATCAGCAATCTCTTTCAAGGCCCGGACTTCTCCGATGAGTTCGCCACTGAGTTCATTGATGCGTTCAGCGTAATGTTCGGCTTTGGCCTTGGCTTGCTCGATTTCTTCCCTGAGGGGATCTCGTTGGTGTTCTCGATAATGACCCACTAGGGCCCGTTTCTGTCGCAATTGGATTTGTAAGGCGCTGATGGCGTCGTCAATTCCTTTAATTTCTGCCGCTTGTTCAGCACTGGCCCGCGCTTGATGGCGATAGACTTCGACAATTGCAGCGGGGGACGCATCTTCGGGGGGAAGCATCGGTTGGACTGCTAAATCACGACGTTCTTGTTCGAGGCTTCGAATCGTCTGTTGCAGGGAGAGGATTTGCTCTTGTAGATCGTGGGTCATAAATGGGGGTCGGATCAATCTCCGCTAAATCTCGCCTTGACTGGTGAGGCAGTCTGACTCGATTCTACGATCAGATGAGCAAGACAAAGCAATCATGAGGCGATCGCTAGGTACTCATGATCTTAATCTGACGGGGACTGTGACGAGATTTGTCGGAATTGGAGGGAGACGATCAATCCTGAACTGGGGCAGAGAAAATGGGGCAGAGAAACACCCTGAAACGAGTCTGCTACGGTTGAGATGAGAATCCTGTTTAAGTCCTGAGACCCTCAGGAGGGGTAGATGCGAGGGAAATGAGAGCGATGGAGTGCGAGATTTGGGGCTAGGGGTTCGAGACCAGTTGGACTAAGCCTCGATCCATGTGATCCATGAGCAGTTCTAGAGCTTCATAGTCTACATCGGAGACATAGCCCATACGAGTCAACTCGGCGTTGATTTGGTTCTCTAGATCGGGGGTTAAGCGTTTGATATAAAGGACTCTTTCTACCAGATGACGGATTGCCGCTGATGCTTTCATGATAATCCGGGTAATTCTATGACTCTTATCATCCATCGAAACCCGGCTCAGTCATGCGATCGCAAACCCATCTTGTAAGTGATCTGTGTCACTGCATAAACAAAAGAATTGAGCCGCTAGAAGTTGGACAGTAACTTGGGACGACGTCACTGCTCTCACCGCTACCAGTATGGCATAGCCCTGTTTCAATTGGTAGTTATAGATACCTTTTTCTCCGGCAACTTTCCCAAATCTTCACATAAGGGGGAGAAAAACAAAGATTCCGCAAACTTGGGCCGTTTCACTGGCGGCTTGGCAGAGGGATGGCGTACCTTAAGGCTATACAAGCGAAATTAGTTTTTGGATTCAGATATAGCCATGCACACCGCAACTCAAGCCCCTAACGTAACCGTCATCCGCCTCGAAGGACATCTCAACGCCGCGAACGCGGAACAAGTCCGTGAACAACTAACATCTGCGGTGGCTGCTCAAACGGCTCCAGTGGTTCTCGTTGACATGGAGCAAACGCAATCCCTCGATAGTGCTGGACTGATGGCACTGGTTTCGGCCCTCAAACTGGCTCAACGCATCAACATCCAGTTTGCCCTCTGCGCCGTCTCTCCGGCTATCCGCATCATTTTTGAGTTAACTCAATTGGATCGAGTCTTCAAAATGTTCGAAAGTCCGGCAGCTGCTGAGGCGATCGCCTAGAGTTCTGGCTTCAGCGTTTCAACCTGACCCCAATTCGTGCTTATTTAATCTCTCAAAGTTTTTAACGCCTGCGTGCATCTAAATTTCCCCAGGACAATTCTCCAGTATGGTCTGCTCAGCTTTTCTAGAGGAAACCGCTAAAATCCTCTAGTGAGAACTGTTCTGGCGCTTGTTAGCTGGGATATCCGCCTATACTTTCCACATCTTAATATCACCCACAGCCGGAGGTTTTCTGCCTTCGGCTGTTTTTGTATCGGTTTGTCTTTTCTAAGACCGGTATCGAGTATTAATGTCCTGTTAACTTATTGACGACATCGGTCAGAT
>SMDP01000247.1 GCA_012911965.1 Geitlerinema sp. P-1104 | reverse complement strand
TTCCCCCTTCTCAAGCAAAGACCATCCCCCCAGACACCGACTCATCCCCAACCCACTCCTGGCCCGGTAACGGCTTCACCCCCCGCGTCACCTGATGAATCCACCAATGCGTCCGTGTTTCCACAGTAGCGAATCCTGCCTGCTGCATCCACTCCCCCACATCTCCCTGGGCATAGTCAGCAATATAGGGTTCCTCAAACACCTCCATCAACCAAGGGGTTTGCCGTAAACTCCCCTGATTGCCATCAAGAACCACCACCTCCCCACCGACTCGTAGCAGGCGGAAACATTCCCTTAAAATCTCCTGACTCACCGCCGGCGGGGTTTCATGGAACAGCAACGACAGAGAAATTACATCAAAACTGTTCTCCTCCAATCCCGTCTCCTCCGCCTTCCCCTGTCGCCAGTCAATCTTTAATCCCTCCTCCGTCGCCTTATGCCGGGCCATCACCAACATATAAGGAGACAAATCCAACCCCACCACCTTCGCCTCAGGAAACCGGCGTTTTAACAATAACGTCGTCGATCCCGTGCCACAACCTAAATCCAGAATCCGGCGGGGTTGCGATCGCACCGCCTCAATCACCCCCTCCCGGACCCAAGCCTCATTGGGGGGCAACACATACTGAGTAATCGGATCATAAGACACCGCCGCCCCCGGATTACGATAGCCCCCCTCAATGCCATGAAAATTCTGAGAGAGATAATACTCAGGATAGACCAACCCCGGTCGCCGAAAGCGGTCCGCCTCCATCTCCCAATCAATCCGTTCAAACTGGCGGTTCATCGCCTCCCGGTCCAACAGCGGGTCTAGCATCGACCCCAAAAAGCGGTCCCATAAGGTCGTTTGTGCAGAAGCCATAGCGATTCTCCCTGACCATCAACATCTTTATAAGATAGGCCAACTCTCCCCTAGAGAGCCAAGCCGGGGCGATCGCCCATCCCGGCCCTTCCCCGACTATGGCAGAATGAACCCAGGGTTTACCGATCGCACCATTTCCATGACCAAATTTATCTTCATCACCGGCGGCGTTGTGTCCAGTATTGGCAAAGGCATCGTCGCCGCCAGTTTAGGGCGTTTACTCAAGTCCCGAAACTACTCCGTCTCCATCCTCAAACTCGACCCCTATATTAACGTCGATCCGGGAACCATGAGTCCCTTCCAACATGGAGAAGTCTTCGTCACCCAAGACGGGGCCGAAACCGACCTCGACCTGGGCCATTACGAACGCTTCACCGACACCTCCATGTCGCGCCTAAACAGCGTCACCACCGGGTCCATCTACCAATCCGTCATCAACAAAGAACGGCGAGGGGACTACGAAGGGGGAACCGTCCAAGTCATCCCCCATATTACCGGCGAAATCCGCTCTCGCATTCGTCGCGTCGCCCGCAACACCAGCCCCGACATCGTCATCGCCGAAATTGGCGGAACCGTGGGCGACATCGAATCCCTGCCCTTCCTCGAAGCCATCCGACAATTCCGTAAAGACGTGGGCCGAGAAAACCTCATGTACGTCCATGTCACCCTCATGCCCTGGCTACGGGCCGCCGGGGAAATGAAAACCAAACCCACCCAGCATTCCGTCAAAGAACTGCGATCGATTGGGATTCAACCAGATATGCTCGTCTGTCGCTGTGAACGTCCCCTCACCGAAGGTCTCAAAGAGAAACTCTCGGAATTTTGCGACGTTCCCGTCAATCGCGTCATCACCGCCCCCGATGCCAGCAGTATCTACGAAGTGCCTCTCGTCCTCGAACAAGAAGGCCTAGCCCAGTCCGTTCTTGACTGTCTACACCTAGAACAGCGAGATCCCGACCTCGAAGGTTGGCGAACCCTCATCGATCGCATGAAGAACCCCAAAGGGGAACTCGAAATCGCCATCGTCGGCAAATACATCCAACTCTCCGACGCCTATCTCTCCGTCGTCGAAGCCCTCACCCATGCCGCCGTCCAATGTGGCACTCACCTCAAACTGCGCTGGGTCAACTCCGAAGACCTCGAACAATTCCCCGTCGCCGACCAACTGCAAGGCGTTGCCGGAATCGTCGTTCCTGGAGGCTTCGGCAGTCGCGGCGTAGACGGCAAAATCAACGCCATCCGCCATGCCCGAGAACAGAAAATTCCCTTCCTGGGCCTCTGTCTCGGAATGCAATGTGCCGTCATCGAATGGGCCCGCCATGTGGCCCATCTCGACGATGCCAACAGTTCCGAATTTGACCCCAACACCTCCAACCCCGTCATCAGTCTCCTCCCGGAACAAGAAGACGTGGTGGACCTAGGGGGAACCATGCGTCTGGGCCTCTATCCCTGTCGCCTCACCGAAGGAACCCACACCTTCAACAGCTATAGCCAAGAAGTGGTGTATGAACGCCATCGCCACCGCTACGAATTCAACAACGCCTATCGCAGTTTATTCCTCGAAACCGGCTACAGCATCAGTGGCACCTCCCCCGACGGTCGTTTAGTGGAAATCATCGAGATGCCCAACCATCCCTTCTTCGTCGCCACCCAATTCCACCCCGAATTTGAATCTCGTCCCAACCATCCCCATCCTCTCGTAGAAGGCTTCATCAAAACCGCCCTCAGTTTGACGGGCGAACCTATGGCCGAACCCCTAGATGGCCAAGGGATTGATGAGACCCTAGAGTCTGCGGCCCAAGTGTTGTAACGTCATAAAGATGTTGAGGGAAATTGGGAATAGCCCGATCACAGGAGGCGTTGCGCGTGGCGTACTGGATCAAAATTCACGATCAGGGGGGAAAACAGGTTCATGTCATCGATCTCGACCGAGTGAGTAGCTTCTCGCTCTACAAACACAGTCGATTGACCATCTATTGGCATCATAGCGAACAGCCTCTAGTGCTAACCGCCCAAAGTGACCCGATCGCCTATGAACAAGTCCTGCGGTATGTGGAAAAAAACACCGGATATTCCCTAGAAACCGGTTCTACTGAGTAATAGCCGGACTTACGGGAAAATCTGGTCAGTTGTGTGGCTGTCTTAGATAAATTCCTGCGATCGCAACCCGAGAGATATGCTAGAGGTCGAGTTGACGTGAGGAGTTGAACAAATGAACTGGCCAAACGATGCTTTAGAGGTGCTAAAACAAACCAGTCGCACCTTTTATATCCCCATTGTTCAGCTTCCCGGAGGTCTCCAGGAAGCTGTCACCTCAGCCTATCTCTGTATGCGGGCCATTGACGAGATTGAAGACCATCCTCATCTCGATAATGTCACCAAAGCCCAATTACTGCGATCGCTATCCCTGCAACTGCAAACCGGAACCGGCAGCGACGACCACTTCACCCCCAACTGGGGGGAGAGTTACAACCAACTCCCGGAAGTGACGGTACGGGTGAGTGACTGGGCCAAACTAGCCCCCGACAGTATCGCCCCGCGAATTTGGGATGCGACAGCGGCCATGGCCGATCGCATGGCCATCTGGGCTGAACGGAACTGGACGGTCAACACCGTCGCGGATCTCGATAGCTATACCTTCAGCGTCGCCGGAGCTGTAGGATTACTCCTATCAGACCTCTGGGCCTGGTATGATAATACCCAAACCAGTCGCATGGACGCCATCGGCTTTGGCCGTGGACTCCAGACGGTGAACATTCTGCGCAATCATCGAGAAGACAAAGCCCGAGGGGTAGACTTCTTCCCCGACAGTTGGACAGCCCCCCAGATGCAGGCCTACGCCCGCCATAACCTGGAATTTGCTGAACGCTATACCCAAAGCCTCCCCAAAGGGCCCGCCTTGGACTTTTGCCGGATTCCCTTGGTTCTGGCCCAGGGAACCCTCAAAACCATGGCCCTGGGCAAACCCAAACTCAGCCGCGATGATGTCATGCAGCTGATTGGACAGGTCAGTAATGGCTAATCGCAACTAGAGAGGTTGAGGGGGTTCTCATGGCTGGGCTTCGACACTTAAGTTAGAGTTCCATAACTGATATAGCAATCGAAGATTGCCGGACTGACACTCTGAGTTGGGAGAGAACTCCCCACCTGTTGCCTGTTGCCTGTTGCCTGTTGCCTTCTTTTCCCCCGTTTGTTGTCCGATTCAGACCCATGTTTGCTATAGCCATGACCCCTCTCTATGACCTACAACAGTTTGCCGACCATCTCGTTAGTGACCAACTGACCCATCTCAATCTTTTCACCGTTTTGGTGGTTCTCCTGGCGGGACTTTTGACCAGTTTGACCCCCTGTACCCTTTCCATGCTGCCCATTACCCTCGGCTATATTGGCGGTTACGAATCCAAAAGTCCGGGTCAGGGGGCCCGCCAATCCCTCTGGTTTTCCCTGGGACTGGCCACCACCCTAGCCGGATTAGGCTTAGGGGCCGCCCTGTTGGGACGAGTCTATGGGCAAATCGGCAAGGGCCTACCCATTTTCGTGGCGGCGATCGCCATCTTGATGGGCCTCAATCTCCTAGAGGCCCTGCCCCTACGACTACCCTCGATCGATGGCATGGGCTGGATTTCTGAAAGTTGGCCCCATGGGGTGCGATCGTATGGACTTGGGGTGACCTTTGGCTTAGTCGCCTCCCCATGCAGTACCCCCGTCCTGGCGACTCTCCTAGCCTGGGTCTCCAGCACCGGCAAACCCCTACTCGGCAGTAGTCTCCTGTTAGCCTATACCATAGGATATGTCGCCCCCCTAATTTTGGCGGGAACCTTTGCGGCCAGTTTAGAGAAATTATTATCCCTACGGCGTTGGTCCAGTTGGATTACCCCCGCCAGTGGTGCCTTATTAGTAGGGTTTGGTGTCTTTACCCTGGTCTTTCGTTTGTTGCCGACTGTCTAACCTGTCCCCCCCATGACTGAACTTGCATCCGCCTCTCCCCTGCGTTGGTTTCGTCGCGAAATCTTGCCCATTTTAGCCAATCTCCGCCTGGCCATTCTCCTGTTGTTGTTCATCGCCACCACCAGTGCGATCGGTACGGTAATTGAACAACATGAGTCCGTAGACTTCTACCAAGCCAACTATCCCGAAGACCCGGCCCTGTTAGGGTTTCTCTCCTGGAAGGTCATCCTGGCCGCAGGCTTCAATGATGTCTACAAAACCTGGTGGTTTCTCGCCCTCCTGGTTTTGTTTGGGTCGAGTTTAGCCGCCTGTACCTTTACCCGCCAACTGCCGGCCCTCAAAGCGGCCCGCAATTGGAAGTTTTACCGCCAACCCCGTCAGTTTAAGAAACTAGCCCTAGCCGGAACCTTGCCCGTGGTGGGGGAGAACACCTCAGACCCCCGCCCCAATTTAGACCAGCTTCAGGAGAGTTTAGAACAACGCCGCTATCAAGTCTTCCGAGATGGGGATAGCCTCTATGCCCGCAAGGGCCTCATCGGACGCATTGCCCCGATTGTGGTTCATGCCAGTATGCTACTGATTCTCGGGGGGGCGATTGTCGGGTCGGTGACGGGGGTGATGGCCCAGGAGATGATTCCCAGTGGGGAAACAGTCCAGGTCACCAACTTTGTCGAAGCCGGGGATTGGTCATCCCCTGACCGCTTTCGGGGCTGGTCTTTGAAAGTGAACCGCTTTTGGATTGACTATACCCCCAGTGGGGCCATTGATCAGTTTTACTCAGATTTGTC
>SMDP01000246.1 GCA_012911965.1 Geitlerinema sp. P-1104 | reverse complement strand
TACGAGATGGAACCGGAGGTGCGGGCCGTCTTATTACGAGAGTTAGGGCAGGACAGCCGTTTCGGAGCCGCCCGACTTGAGGAACTGGCAAGGTTTATGACGGCTTATGTGACATCGAAGTTACCGAACAATCCCAGGGTAACTCGGGACTTAGGGCGAGATTTTGACTGGCTTGCCTTGGCCTGTCTACCGGGTGATGAGGCGTCTCGGAAACTGCGCCAACGACTACGGGATGCCATCGCTGAGGGACGGGATGATGAGCGGCAACGTTGGCTTGAGTTGGCGCAGGACCAGGAGGATATCTTGCGAGAATTGGGGTTGGAACCCGCTGTATTGGATGGGGAGGAGGATGGCTTCCCACCCCTAGAAACGTTTGAGTTTAGACAAGGGTATTTTGAGCCAGTGACGGCATCTGATGAGGTTGACCTCGAACCCTTTACTTTTGCAACCGTGCAACTCAAAAAGGTTGGGTCGAAGGTGGTAACTCAGCCTTTTCAGGGTCAGGGGTTGCAGTTTCTGGAGTCTCTATTTAGTCCCGAGATGGCGTTTACCCTGGAAATGGTGCAGATTCCTGGGGGGACATTTCTCATGGGAGCAGCGGAGGGGGAGGACAGGGCTAGTGATGATGAGTTTCCCCAACATTCAGTAACGGTTCCCGAGTTTTTCTTGGGTAAATATCTCGTAACTCAGGGCCAGTGGCGTGCCGTTGCCAGGGGACTGCCTAAAATTGAGCATGACCTTGACCCCGACCCATCAAAGTTCAAGGGGGAAACTCGTCCAGTTGAAAAAGTCAATTGGTATGAAGCGATAGAGTTTTGCCAGCGCCTCACCCAAGCAACCGGACGGAACTATCGGCTCCCCAGTGAAGCGGAATGGGAATATGCCTGTCGTGCGGGAACGACGACACCGTTCTCCTTTGGGAAACTCATAACGAGTGACGTAGCCAACTATGATGGTAACTATACCTATGGTCAAAGTCCCAAGGGTGACTATCGTAAACAGACGACCCCTGTCGGGAGTTTTCCCGCCAATGGCTTTGGGCTGTATGATATGCACGGCAATGTCTGGGAATGGTGTTTCGACCTCTGGCATGATAATTATGAGGGTGCGCCAACTGATGGCTCCCCCTGGGTTAAATGGGTTACAGGTAAGGAACAAAAACGGCTCCTGCGCGGCGGTTCTTGGTTCAACTACCCTTGGCTCTGCCGTTCTGCGTTCCGCTTCAGGAATACCCCGGACTATCGCAACGACTCCTTCGGTTTTCGGGTTTGTTGTTCCGTGGCGCGGACTCCATAGCCCTTTGCGCTTTATTCCTTTTGCTCTTTGCTCTGTGTTTTTTGTACTCTTTTTCCTGCGCGAAGCGCATTTTTTTTATTTTTTTACTTGACCTTGAGAAATAAATCTGTCAACATAAGAATTATGGAAGAACTGCCAATTATTCAAAAAACTTACGACCTAATTCTTTGGTATATTCCGCTGCTCAATAAGTTACCTCGCAGCCATAAATTCATATTGGGGGACAAAATCGCTGTCAATCTTTATAACTTGTTGGAAAACTTAGTTCGTGCCCGTTTTTCCCGTGATAAATCTTTGATTTTAAAACAACTAAATAGTGAACTAGATATTCTACGATACCAAACTCGTCTCCTCTTAGACTTTGACCTTATTTGCACTCGTCGCTATGAGTTTGCGAGTCAGAAGCTTAATGATATCGGTAGTGACTTGGGTGGCTGGTTGAAGCAACAGCAACGTATACTTTAAGGATTAGCTTCTGTGAAACGACATGGCAATCTCTGGTCTAATATCACGACATTTGAGAATTTACTGCTTGCTGCACGACAGGCGGAAAAGGGAAAACGTTATCGCGATAATGTTCTGAGGTTTAATTACAATTTGGCAATCTCACAAGCCAATTTTTTGCCAATCTTTATCTGAGTGGTTTAGACCGATTTGTCCATGAACAACTGAAAATTACGCATTATCTGCGCTATGTGGATGATTTTGCCCTATTTTCCGATGATGCAGATCAACTCAGGCAAGCACATCAAGAGATTACCACTTACTTAGCCAGTCTGCGTTTAGCGTTGCATCCTGTGAAAACTCAACAATTTGAAACCCGCCACGGGGCAAATTTCTTGGGATTTCGGGTCTTACCCGATCGTGTTCGTGTCCGAACTGAAAATCTACGTCGTGGTCGTCGTCGTCTCCGTCGGCTCACAACGGAGTATCATGAGGGGAGAATCTGCCAACAAACATTTGAGAACTGTCTGCAAAGCTGGGTGGCCCACCTAGACCATGGTGACACCTGGCATTTACAGCAAAAGATATTCACGGATCTCGGTATCGCGAGACCGTGAAGACGGGACAGGCACCTCCGGCTCCTGCGCGGCGGTTCTTGGAACAACAACCCTAGGAACTGCCGTTCTGCAAACCGCAACAGGAATACCCCGGACAATCGCAACAACAACATCGGTTTTCGGGTTTGTTGTTCCGTGGCGCTGACTCTCCACTTGCCAGAACTGGGGGATGGGAATCCTTTGGGTGTGCCTTCGAGAGTCCAGACCTGTTCCGGTGATACTGGTGACAGCATCCAAAAATCCTCTGGGAGCGGGTAGCTTGGTAGGGGAATCCCGAAGAGTTATCCGTTCCCCCCACTCAGATATGACTTCCCTGATACCATATCGCCTCCGTCGTCGTCCCCGAACTGCTCGGCAATATCGAGAAGACTTAGGAGAGGGGGTGATATTGGAAATGGTGCAAATTCCCGGAGGGACATTTCTTATGGGGGCAGTAGAGGGAGAGGAAAACGCTAGTGATGATGAGTTTCCCCAACGTTCAGTAACGGTTCCCGAGTTTTTCCTAGGGAAATATCAGGTAACTCAGGCCCAGTGGCGTGCCGTTGCCACGGGACTGCCCAAAATTGAGCATGACCTTGCCCCAGACCCATCCACGTTTAAGGGGGACACTCATCCAGTTGAACGAGTGAATTGGCATCAGGCGGTGGAGTTTTGCCAGCGCCTCACCCAAGCAACCGGACGGAACTATCGGCTCCCCAGTGAAGCGGAATGGGAATATGCCTGTCGTGCGGGAACGACAACACCGTTCTCTTTTGGGGAAATTATAGCTACTGATGTAGCCAACTATGATGGCAACTTTACCTATGGTCAAAGTCCCAAGGGTGACTATCGTGAACAGACGACCCCTGTAGGGAGTTTTCCCGCCAATGGCTTTGGGCTATATGATATGCACGGCAATGTCTGGGAATGGTGTTTCGACCTCTGGCATGAGAATTATGAGGGTGCGCCAACTGATGGGTCTCCCTGGGTTACAGGTAAGGAACAAAGGCGGCTCCTGCGCGGCGGTTCTTGGCTCAACAACCCTAGGTACTGCCGTTCTGCGGACCGCGACAGGAATACCCCGGACGATCGCAACAACGTCATCGGTTTTCGGGTTTGTTGTTCCGTGGCGCGGACTCCATAGCCCTTTGCGCTTTATTCCTTTTGCTCTCTGCTCTTTGTTTTTTGTACTCTTTTTCCTGCGCGAAGCGCATTTTTTTTATACCAATTTTCAATAGGCTTGCCACACATCCGATAGCGAGGAGGGCGACCACAAGGGTACGCCCCTACAGTTATTTATGGCACGACTTCTGAAAATTGGTATTAATTCGACGTATGCGCGATCGCAACCATTCCCTAGAAGACATCGCACAACTGCTTGATGTATCCGTTGAGGAGGTGCAACGGTTGTTGACGTGAGTGTGAGGCGGGGGGTGGCTGGCTGGGGGTTGAGACACTCGGTTTCTGCCAGAAACCGGGTGTCTGGATGAGTTGCGGTGGACTTGGAGATACAATCACTTCAACCGGTCAATCGCCATTAAGTCTGTGAAAACTGACAGCATCTTCTACCGCATCTTCCAACAATATCCTCGGAGTCTCTTCGACCTCCTCCAGCGTCCGAGTGATGAAGCCCAGGAGTATCAATTCACCTCCGTGGAAGTGAAACAACTGGCCTTTCGCCTTGATGGTCTATTCCTACCCACCGGTGACAGTCCCCAGCAACCGCTGTATCTAGTAGAGGTCCAATTCCAAGCCGATGACACTCTCTACTACCGCCTCTTTGCCGAACTATTCCTCTATCTGCGACAGTATCGACCTTCCCATCCCTGGCGGGTGGTGGTCATCTATCCCACACGGCGCACAGAACGACCTGAGTTGCATCAGTTCCAAGACTTGCTAGAGTGCGATCGCGTCACTCGGATTTATCTCAATGAACTCCCGGACTCGGACCGGTTTGGGGTCAACCTGATGAAACTGGTCGTCGAACCCGAATCGGCCGCGATAGAATCGGCACAGGTACTGATTCGACAGACTCAGGATCGTTTCCCAGCCACGCCGCTACAACGAGATCTGATTGACTTGATTGAAACTATTGTGGTTTATAAGCTTCCCAACGCTAGTCGCGAGGAGATTGCCCAAATGTTAGGAATTACAGATTTGAAACAAACCCGCTTTTATCAAGAGGCCTTTTTGGAGGGTCAACAAGACGGTCAGGAGGAGGAACGACGGCTCCTAATTCGACGGATGCGCGATCTCAACTACTCCCTAGAAGACATCGCGCAAGTGCTTAATGTATCTGTTGAGGAGGTGCAACGGTTCCTGACGTAAGTGTGACGCGGGGGTGGCCGGCTGGGGGTTGAGACACTCGGTTTCTGCCAGAAACCGGGTGTCTGGGTGGAGCGAGCGTTTCCCAAGTTTCCAACGCCAGTTGCGAGGAGATTGCCCAAATGTTTGAAATCACGGATTTAAAACAAACCCGCTTTTATCAAGAGGCCTTTTTAGAAGGTTGGGAAAAAGGCTTCGAAGAGGGCCGCCAAGAAGTCCGTCAAGAGGAACGACGGCTCCTAATTCGACGGATGCGCGATCGCAACCATTCCCCAGAAAACATCGCCCAACTGCTTGATATCTCCGTTGAGGAGGTCCAACGGTTGCTGACGTGACATTAAGGACAATCAGGATGAATGGCCCCGCGATCGCACAAAAACGCCACCGCCTCTCGGTCTAAATTACGCGCTCGACTGAAGTTAACCCCCTCCACAAAACTGAGAGGTTGAGCCTCATCCGAACGAACCACAAACTCGCTCTCCTCCTCGGATGCCGCCGCCTCCCAGGTCACTCCCTGAAAATCAGCCCCCGAGACATTCGCCCCCCGTAAATCGGCCCAACTTAAATCACTGCCATGAAAACTGGCATATTCCAAATTGGCACGGCGGAGATTAGCCCCAGATAAATTGGCATCGCGGAAATTGCTGTTACTTAAATTCCCTCGGGAGAAGTCAGCCCCCGCTAAATCCGCTCCCTGCCAATTGGCTTGACTGACATTGGCTGAACTCCAAAGACTGCCCCCAGCCCGAACTTGCGTCAGACTCGCTCCCTGTAAATCAGAATTGGTGAAGTCGGCGGCGTTCAAATCCGCTCCCGTGAAACTGGTTTGACGTAACGACGCTCCCTCCAAATTCGCCCCCACCAGTTGCGCGGAACTGAAATTAGACCCCGTTGCACTGACAAAACGGAGATCGGCATGATTGAAATTCCCCTGCATGAAGTTGCTGCGGTACATCCAGACTTGAGTTAGGGTGGCCCCGGCAAAGTTGCCATAACTCAAATCCGCTCC
>SMDP01000245.1 GCA_012911965.1 Geitlerinema sp. P-1104 | reverse complement strand
ACTGAGGATATTAGCCATATCGCTAACCCAGGTTCCATGAAGTTCCTGAGGATTTGGCACATCTTGAACGGTTAGGCTATGACCGAGAGAGGGAACGATCACGATTGACAGACAACACAGGACACTCCAAAATACCCTTCGCCCCCATCGTTTTACCGCTCTACTCATGAGCCAATGGGGTTGAAATTGGAGTTTCATCACTCCCTCCTTGCGTCCGTCAATGAGTTAAATGGCTATCTCGCCCCAGTTGACCAAATTTAATGGTAAACAGTCGGCAGTGAATCGAGTTGTGACCCCATTGACTGACCTGTTTTTTATATTATTTTGGTTGGCACTGAGAGCTTAATTTTCGTATTAACCCGCACCCAGAGTAACATGAAATTTATCAAAATCGAGCAAATTTTAATATTTCTTAGGTTTTAGGGCAGATAGGTAACCCTGAGGAATTGATATCTGGGGGGTGATTTAAGCGAAATCATTGAACATCTGCTATTCTTGATTAAATTTAGACAGAGTTATTTTTTTGAGATCAAGGCTGAAACTGATAGGTCATGTTAGCTGGGAGATAAACAGTCCCATCACGTAGAGACATACGGTAAGAGTCTCCCCGAAGTTTGACATTACGAATCAAACTCACCGGGGGCATATTGATAGTGTCAAATTGAATCACCTCATGACCAAACATAACATCTAAAGGATTGAGGGGATACGAGACCGTAAAAGTTTGATTAGAGTGTCGTTGGACATTCTCCAAGGTGTTCACGTCGAGTTTTGCTTTACTCATCCATTTGCCTAAGCGAATCCATTGAGGAAATTGAATCGCTTGTTCGGAAATCACAAAAAACTCAAATTGACTTTCCGGGGCAATTTCCTTCGCACGTCCAAAACTAGGAATATTTTTCTGAGTTTTCTGCATTTCCACATGGTAGCGATTATCGGCATATTTCCAAGTATTGAGAACCGCTGTGTGGCGAAGGCTTCGCGCCGGAGTTACATAGATTTTTTGCTCATTAAGTTTGGTTAGATGAGCTTGATATTGAGGCACTTGATGGCGACAAAAATAGCGATATTCCTCTTCAGGGTTAACTTGAGTCTGGTAGCGAGGATTATCCACAAATCCCAAGGCGTAACAGAGTGCGTAGTTGTGAAGGATGGGTTCAGTTTCATAAAGTCGTCCAATTTCTCGGGTGGCGAAATAGAGACTATCATGAAGTTCAAGCTGACAGCGGTAAATTTGAGTCATGGTAGTAGGGACGACCCTTGTGGTCGCCCAAATTCAAGGTTGAATTGATAAGGTGGGGGCGACTCTTGTGGTCGCCCAAATGCAGAGTTAAATTGATGTAAACCCCACTTTACTTAGATTTCGGGGCTTTAATGTGAGCTTTTGCGTATTCTTTGGCTTCTTGGTCAGCTTGTTGTAGAATTTGCATGATTCCCTCTTCCGTGGATGTGAGGGATTTCACTTCCGTCAGGAGAGGAGTGAAGGAATCACCAATGAAGTCGTTATGGACAATAAATTCTTCAGTCATGAGGCTTTCAATGGCGTCAATGGCTTTTTCACGTACTAGAGTTTCATCAAGGGGGTCGAGGGAGGTGAGGAGGTCTTCAGGAAGACGGTCATAAATCGCTTGAGTCCAACGTAGGTTACTGACAATTTCTCCATCGGCAAACACCACCCCTAACAACTCATTGCGAACCCGTCCCGTTCGGGTAGTTTGGGCGCCATAATGACGAGTCCGTAGGATGTTGTTGAAAACATACAAAAAGCTGGCTTCTGTGGGGTCTCGCAGGGTAACAATGCTGGGGAAAAAGACTTGAGGACGGATGTGGTCTTGTTGATTGATGCGGCTGGTGACTTCCCCAGCTTTGGAATCTCCCTCACCTTTTGAAGACATGGTTCCACTTTCGTAGGGTGCATTGAGGGTGAAGTTTTCATGGGATTCATCGAAGGGGGTGATGGAGAAGGCAGTATCAACGATAACTTTCGACTTTTCAGAACCTGAGTCACCGATGGCAAAGCCATAGATAATGCAATCGGGGTTATTCATACCGAATTTGACGTTGTATTCGCATTCTTCAGGTTTGACTAGGTCATATTTGCGCAACAGTTCCCGTCCCACCAGGCGTTCTGGGGTGGATTGTTTGCGTTTAAACATGGAGAGGCGGCTAATGGTTTTGCCAGTGTTCACTCCAGCGCGAACTCGTGCTTTGTTGAGTTCGCCGTCGGTTTGGAAGAGGGGATAGGATTCGGTAATCCGCAGGGTGATGAAGTGGACGTATTTCCCCATGGGTTTGTACGGGATTTGCTGATGGAAAAATTTAGAGTCAAGGGTATTTAGAAGTGCCATGGTGTTAATTGTTAAGATTTTGGGTTAGACATGAAGCGGAAAATCAAGGTTATTCCTCTTCGGAATTTGTGGATTTTTCCTTTACGTCTTGATTTTCTTTGTCTTGTTCAAGACGATAGAGAAATTCACAGGTGTCTCGCAGTAGGTTCAGTTGTTTACCCGCCAACCGCGCGCGATCGCCCTTAAATGTCTTTTCAAACACCTCCTCAACAAAATAACGGGCAAATTCCAAAACCTTCTGACGTTCCTCTTCCCGATTTTGAATTTTCCAATAGCCTTCGGCAGTCGAGGAATGAACGCGATCCATGAGTTTGAAAATCTCTGCTGCGACAACTGCAACTAGGGTTTCTCCCTGAAAGAGATTAGTGTCAGCTTTAAGCAAGGTGTCTGAAGCCACATCTAAGGGTTTTAACACGGCATTGGATTTGGGATTATAACGTTTGTTGGCACGATAAAACTCTCGATAGAGTTCTACCAATTTTTTAGGATGGTTGAGTGGGGATTCTGGGGACACTGTTAGTTTCTCCTCCAAGGGATCATACGTAACCTCATCGTCAAAACAAGGGTAGAGGTCATAAATATACAAACGAAGACGTTTGGGACTCGGTGCGTCGGTTTCCCGCGCACGCGACCATTTGGCAAGATAGTGAAACACATATAAGGGACTGGTTTCTAAATTGTTGGCAAGTTCGTTCAATTTCCCCCAGTTGGCATCGTAGCCACCTTTCCCTCGTTTGGGATTCACATCGAGGTGAATGCTATAGGCAGCAGTGAGGCGATTGAGGGGAGAAAGGAGACTATCTAAGCGAAAGCGATCGCCGTTTAAGAGAACTCGGAACGCCTGGGGTGCGCTGTCGAGAAAAACGGTTTCTTCAAATTCTGCACCATCTCGAAATGGAGGAATTGGTGATTCAGAAACAACGGTTTTAACATCCAAAATATTAGGAATGGCTAAGGCTAACCAAGCTGGCATGACCCAAGATTGAGTATCCGTTGGATCTCGTCCTGGGGGAAGCGCCATGAAGTAGAAGGTGAGAGGTTTATCTTCGGGATAGGAGAGTTTAAAGGTTCGGTCAATTTTACGCTGTTTATCTCCTTCGGGAAGTTGGGTTTTGACGGATAACTGTTCGTCAATGAGAAAGGAATCGACGGTTTGATACTGATTAAGGCTAAAATTCGCCGTTAGGGTTTCTGGATTGACGAAGTGACCGCGAATTTGAGTGTCAAAGCGAGTTTGGGCGATGTTGCTGTAAGCTAAGGCGAGGAAGTTATTGGTTTCCGGGGTGAAGTAGTAGGTGGGATAGAAGTAGAGATAGCGATATTTACCATCCTCAAAGCGTTTCCCCACGGCTTGGGTTTGATTCATCAAGATTTGCCGTAACATCATTTCCGTTCCCGCAATACTGGAAATATTGCGTTTGGCGTTTGACCCCCCTAACATTTGCTTGTTGGTATAGACTTGAGGGGTAAACAATACAGCAGATTCCATTTGTTCCGTCACACTATAGGGAGAGTGGGAGAGGGAACATAACAGTTGACGGCCTCGACCTGGTTTTTTGGCAGTTTGATAGTGGTCTAATTCTTTCAGGAAAATTTCAGCTTGTTCGGCAGGGGGTTTCTCAGCCGGTTGCTGAGGTAAAATCACTACCTGTTCAGTCCAGCTTCGGATGTCATCCCAACCGTCACTGAGGGGATATTGGCTGATAATCGGGTTTGTGATGGCTAGAATTGTCTCAATAATCTGGTCTCCCAGTTCCCGAATTTCCTCCTGACTTTGTCCGGGATGTTTTTGTAGGTATTTGGCGGCCAAGAAATACCAGTCTAAGGGAACGCCGCCTGTGTTTCCTTTCAATTTTAGCTGTTTAAGACTGGCGTTAATTCCTTGGATTTCCCGAAGTTCTGGTAAACAAGACTCCAGTTCCCAGGTTTGGGCAATGTCTAGGATAAGATTGGGATCAGGAAGTTTTTGAATAGCGTCTTTGGCGGCTTTTCCATTTAGGCTTTGTTTGAGGAAGGCTTCAATACGAGACCGGCGATCGCCCCAAATTTTCCGGGTCACGACATCGCCAAACTCGGCAATTTGGTCAATGCGAATGTCATCGTCAAAGCTGAAATTATACTCAGCAGGAAGAACCCCTTTTGTCTGAAACTCTTTCAGCTTGTCACTGCGGCTTTTGGCGACTGACTTTTTATTGGGATTGAGAATCCGTAGAGTTGCATCTAAGGCCACCTGCATTAAGCCAGTATCGTCAAAAAACTGAGTATAGTAGTCGGCATATTTTATTCCCTTGCCATCGCGACCAAATCCAGTTTGTTTTCGTTGCAGTTCCCCGGCACAAAGTTGCTTAATACTGGCAACGACTCGGTTAGGGAGGTCATCTCGTGAGATGGGAGGTGGATTTTTGGCAGTGAGATAAATCACGCCGGTGGGAAGATAGAGGAGGGGGTCATAGTGTTGTTCTAAATGGGCCTCCATCACGGCATTATTGACAATGTTGGTGAGAACCCCTCGGTTTTCTGAGATGGCGTGGTACGTCAGTTGCAGTTGGCTGTCGCTTAAGTCGCCGAGAATTGTGTTGAGACTCGATTTTTCGGCATCTTGGGGATGTTTGATAATGGAGGAGATGCGATCGGCGAGGCAGGCTAAGTCGGCGAGACATTTGAGGGTGCGATCGCCTAACGTCGGATTTAGACTGCCATCTGCTAGATTGAGATGGGTATCATTTTTTGTCTGGGCATTATAGGCAATGTACAATAAGTCATCACGGTAGTCTTCCCAGTGAGTGGGATTATCAGGAAAGAGGAAGGTATCCAGTCCTAAGGCTGGAACGAGATAATTAAACATCTCTCGATGTTCTTCAGGGGAACGCTTGCGGATATCGGCATCGAAATTCTGACTTAGCTGCTGATAGAGTTCGGGGATTCCCGGGATGCGGCGATAGTCAAACTTCTCAAAGTCATGGAGGACAAAACCCGCAATTCCCAAGCGGCGATTCAAGTCATCCACCACGCGGCGAACGGTAGTATCCAGGGTTTGTAGGTGACGTTCAATCAGATTCGCGGGAAATAAGCCATTGAGAATATGGGTGTTGAGAGACTGATCGGTGGCATTATCGCGACGGGGGGCTGAACGTTCTCCTCTGGCGACGCGGCGATCGAGTTCGTCAAAGAACCATCCCCCTTTTGCAGAAACGCCAATGCTGTATTGCAGCAGGTTAGGTAAGACTAATTCGGCAAAGTCTGCCATAACCTCGTCATCAGGATGGGTTTTTTGAATGGCCTGTTGGAGAAGTTTCAGGGTGAGAAGTTGACGAGAGGGTTCGACGGTGCGATCGCCGTCTTCATCCGTGAATCC
>SMDP01000244.1 GCA_012911965.1 Geitlerinema sp. P-1104 | reverse complement strand
GTTTCTGAACTCGTTGCAGCGTCTGCTGTTTGGGTTTTCCGAGATTCAGCATAGAGAGATAAACTGCCTTGGGTGACGAGTTGTTCGCCAATGGATAACCCTTCGGTGACTTCGACCAATTCCCCTTCTGTTGCGCCGATTTGAACGGGAACGGGTTCATAAAAATTCTCATACTGGACAAACGCTAACTGATTGCCATCGGCATCCACCAAGGCCGTCATGGGAACCAGAATGCGAGAACTGCCATCGGCCGCTGGGGCAATCGGTGTAACTTCAATCCCTAGGAGAGCATCAGTGTCTGTGTTGACGGGAACTCGGTCAATTCCGCCTTCAGCCTGAAATTCGTCCCCATGTCCAACATGGGCTATCGTCAGGGTGGGCGCGCCGAACACTAAGCTCAGCGCGAACAGGGAGCCAATCATAGACGTTGTGTTCATCAGATCTCCTCACAAGAACATGGGGTTTTATGCCAAAGCGTCCCCAGTTTGCTAAAGAGCAGATGAAATCCAGGTGAAATCTCCCCCTTTTTTCTGGCAAGGTCTGCTACTCTCGATCGCAGTCGTCCGCTAGAGACCTCAGATTGACTCCATTTTGCTGTCACAGCTCCAAATGCGAATTTTGTTAGTTGAAGATGAAGTAGAATTAGGCTTGGCCATCAAGCAAGTCCTGGTTAACGAGAAATATGTGGTTGATTGGGTGGCGGATGGGATTCAGGCTTGGCATTGTTTAGACAGTCAGTGGACGGATTATACAGTTGCGATTATTGATTGGTTATTGCCTCGATTATCAGGGTTAGAGTTATGTCAACGCATCCGCTCTCACCAAAACCCTCTACCCATTTTGATGTTAACGGCTCTCGGACAACCGGAGCATCGAATTACGGGTTTAGATGCGGGGGCTGATGATTATTTAGTGAAGCCGTTTGTGATGGCGGAATTACTGGCTCGATTACGGGCACTTCAGAGGCGATCGCCCACACTTCAGCCTCAAACCCTGACCGTTGGTGCATTCTCTCTCGACTATGCCAACAATACCATCTGTCATCGACTCACTGAACCCCCACAAATAATCCCCTTAACTGTCAAAGAATTTCAAATTTTTGCCTATTTAATGCAACATCCTGACCGAATTATTCCGGGTAGTAAAATCCGCTATCAACTCTGGGATTTAGACAACGAACCCATCAGTAATGTCGTGGCAGCACAGATGCGTTTATTAAGGCGAAAATTAGCCAGTCATGGCTGCGGGTGTCCCATTGAAACCATCCGAGGTCAAGGCTATCGTTTTAATAGCGCCTTATTCATGGAGCCATGAATAGCTATCAACTATTCCGTCACAGCAGAATCCGTCTTGCGCTGTGGTACACCTTAGTCATGGGGGGGATTTTAGGGGTATCGGGGTTTGGGGTATATCGCTCCCTAATTCAGTCAAATTGGACAGCGATGGAACGGGAAATGGAGTCCATCGCCGGCACACTCCATGACAGCTTAGAACCCATGCTGCCTCAATCGGGAGATCTCACCGGTATCCTACGACAAATTTTTCCTGACTTATGCCTACAAGGGCAACCTTGTAATCATAATCCCACCTTAATTCAGCGCCATACGATTGGCATTAGCGATCGCAGTACCTACTATATTCGGGTGTTCAATCATCGCGGCCAACTCTTAGCCTTTTCCCCGAATCATCCTCTCTCTTTACCCCAAACCCTAGATCCCACACCTTGGCAAACATTTCGTAGTGCCAGGGGGACGCGCTACCATCAATTTACGACCATTCTCCATAGTGGCCAGGTTAATCCTCAACAATCAATGGAGTTAGATGCTTCTTGGGGATATATCCAAATTGGCCGAACCTTGGCGACGTTTGATGCAGACGTCAACCGTATGAGATGGATTTTAGTCCTTGGGTTTACTCTGGCGTTGATGTTGGTTACAGTTGCCGGTTGGTGGCTGTCTGGATTAGCGATGCAGCCGATTTACCAGTCTTATCGACAGCAACAACAGTTTACCGCTAATGCCGCTCATGAACTTCGTTCTCCCCTGGCGACTCTTCTGGCCACGATTGAGGCGATTTTACGGGTTCCCCCCTCAAATTCGCAGCAAATGCAGACGATGCTACAAACGCTTGAACGACAGGGACGACGTTTAAGCCATTTAATTGCGGATTTACTGTTTCTAAGTACCTTAGAGCATCAGTCCTCAAGCCAAGCGTTTGAACCCTGTTGTTTAAATGATTTAATTCATGATTTAACTGAGGAATATGCAGAATTTGCGACCCTGGCAGACATCAATCTAATGCAAGAGGTTCCCGCTGAGGATATTTATGTATTAGGTCATGAATCTCAGCTTTATCGTTTAGTATCGAATTTAATCGCCAATGGGATTCAATATACCCCTAAAACTGGGGAAGTGATTGTGAGTTTAATGGTGCGCGATCGCACGGCTTGGATTATAGTCCAAGATACAGGGATTGGCATTGCTCCGGCTGAGCACACTCGGATTTTTGAGCGATTTTATCGAGTGGATGACGATCGCTCTCGCCAAACTGGGGGAACAGGATTAGGACTGGCGATGGCCCAGGCGATCGCCTATCATCATCACGGGTCTATTACGGTGAAAAGTGAATTAGGACAAGGGAGTTTGTTTAGCCTAAAGTTACCTTGTTTTATAGAATAAAGGTAAAGGTTAGTTAATAATAGCACCGCTATCCGTAGTGGCTAACGCCAACAGCGCTACGAGTATTATAACTGTGACAAACGGTTCAATGACCACACCAGCACACCAAATACCAAGTTTTAAAAGTCCTAGGTGTATTAAAAAAGCGAACCTTTGCTTACTATAAAATGGTCAACTGCAAGGGTAATAAACTGCCAAAATTTCCCTAATCTTGAATGGGAAGATTAGCAAAATGTTCTTGAACCAGGCGATGGATAAAGCGGTAGCGGTTCCCCACTCGTTGCAGGATGAGGCTTTCTGTGCAGTCGTCTAGGAAGCGGGTAATATTCCACGGAAGCTGACCACTAAATCCGAGAATAAGACGAAAGACACGGTACTTAATAACCTGAGACCCCCCAGCCCAAATCAGTGCAAAATAAAGCGTAAATACTAAAGATATGAAGGAGAACATCACAAATATCAAGGATGTATCATTAGGATTGATGGTTGCTATTTGGATAATAAATCTAAAAATCAAAAGGGTTAAACTTGATAAGATCACACCGGCAAGGAACGTAACCATCATTGTGTACAGTGAGGTATAGAGCTTTTGCTGGCAATGATTCTTGAATTTATTGGAATAGTACCGTAACGCCACCCGTTTAAAAAAAACAAGGATAGCAATATAGCTTGTTAACATAACAAAAGATAAGACTAAAATACCAAATGATATTAGTCCCAAATAATCTTCGGGTAACGATAAAAGCCAAGCAATGCCAACGAAGGGTAAACTTATTGTAACTATCCAAATCCCTATGAGCTTATTAAAGATTGGGAGCCACTTTCTCGGTTGACTTCCTAGATATTGTAAACTCGATAACGGGTCTAAATACGAACTTGACGGAGTGATCCAAACCAAATCCAACCTCAATAAAGGGAACCAGATTAACAGGTTAAGTCCTGCCGAAATTACGACTTCAAAAATAGACGAAAAAAGAGTTGTAAAAACAACAACCAAAGCCATCAGGAAATTTGAAGACTCAGTAAACTCCATATCCCTAAAAAATAGATAAGCAAAAGGAGTCCACAATAGGGCAATAAACAAATACCATTGATGTTCTTTATGAATTACTCTCAAAAAGGGTATAACGTCTAGGGTATTGACCGTAAACCATTGTTTTCTACTATTTAAATAATTGGCGATAACAATTAAGCTTTTTAGGATTAAATTTTGGAAATCTTTTCTTGGTGTATCGTCATCTTTGCTTAAGTAATCACCCAGCATTATTTTTTGATAATTAGTTAATAGATAGTCAACACAGCTCTCTTTGGTTTTGCATTGTTTCCACTCATCAATATCTAAATCTCCCTGAATCAAACTTATTATACTCAAGAACAAAGGTCGATTGATAGAATTAACAAAATGTTCGATATTTTTAACCTCAGACCATAGGTTTTCAAGATTTAAGGTCGCAAAATAGTCTGTCATCTCTTCTGAGGTTACATCCTCTAACCATAAGGTTCCATTGAGGTTTAACCTTTGCCCCGTATCTTCATCGGTTTCCTGCCAATCGCACACCACTAAATCCACATCATTGGCCAAAAAGTCATTTAGGTACTCAATACACTGACTACGACGCTCCAAAGGTAAGTCGTCTAATCCATCTAATAGAAAAATTAAATCCCTGTTTCTTGGCCATTCATTGGACAACCCTTTAGAAATTCCCCACTGCTCAAGTTGCCCGAAAATCCAGGAGCTAATACTTGGATTATGTTGTCGTTTATTCCAAAAAAATCCAGTTGTAATTGGCTGCCATTCAGAAAGCTCTAGAATAATAGGTACTGGTGCTGAAACGTCAAGCTTCGCACGGTTCAGTAAAGCATCTGCCAACTCTAGTAATGTTGTCGTTTTGCCACTCCCTGGCTTGCCCAAAAGTAAGAGTTTTCCGTCAACTGATGGAGCATAAAAGATATCTAGAATACCCCTCTGTGGCAATGGCTCAAATCGTCCTGTTTCGCCAACCTTAACTGAGGTATTCCGAGAAACTTTTAGCCGCTCAGAGGGCAATGTTTTGCTTAACTTCTGAGCCAGTTTGTGGTGTAAGGATTGGGCTAAACGGCTCTCAATTTCAGCTTCCATACAATTGACAAAAGCCTGACGTTGTTTGTACTCTTGTCGTGATAATTCACTTCGTCCGAACATTGCAAGCACCCTGTTTCTCGGCAAGGTCTAAAATAGATTGACGTTTTTCTCTGAATACAGTCATCACAGACCTTAGGCCCCTCCTCTGCTCAATCTCCGCTGAAACAATGAGACAGCAGAGCCGCTGAAAACCCGCGCCACGGCTTCAGCCATGGCACGAGATAACCTGCAATACTAACCCTTCTCCACTCCCGTGATGGGGTCAGCATTAGGGTCTGGCAGAGGTTTTTGCACCGAAATATCCGACGACCAATTCTCCGAATCCGAGGACTTCGATCGCGATCGCGATACCTGTTGCACCCGTCGTTCCTGTAACTGAGTCAACTCCTGCTGATACAGAGCAAAAATCCGTCCCAAACTTACCGCCAACGCATCCCAACTCTCATCATGAGTCAGCTTACTGGCAATCCCCTGCAACATCTCCTGCTGGTCGTTCTTCTGCACATAGCGTTTCAAACGAGCGCCATCCTTCGACAACGCCGCCTGATAAATCTCGCCATCGCACCACCATAACCCCGGCTGATTCAAGAGCCAGGTTAATAAATACCCCTCAGGATACTGCTCTCGGACCCATGCGGCTAAATGCTGGAGTTCTTTCATCGCCTCACCTTGGTTCACGTTAAATGCATTAATTAATTGGTCGGGTTGCTCAAAACGATAAGTATCTTCAATCTGAATCATGGGACTATGACTCACATGAATATGAGTAGAAGGACGAGGGTCAGAGACCGACGACGGCCTCGGAGGGTCGGGGTGCTGACGTTTCACAGAGGTCACAACGTAAACGACTAAACAACGGGACGCAGATGAACACCATGGACCAGAGCGCCAGAGCAGTTAGACTCACCCCAGTACAGCTCAACATCCAATCCCAGGTTACCCCGAACAGGAG